>JBKJUF010000259.1:0-28488 GCA_046590445.1 Kofleriaceae bacterium | reverse complement strand
GGCCTGAGTCACCTCAGGATCTCGAGGTCGACGGTGCCGAGCGCGACGCCGACCGGCCACTTCGGCTCCGGCCAAGGCTTGCCCTCGGCGGGCGGCAGCATGGGCAGGAGCGGCCCGAGCTCGCTCTCGATCGACAGCTCGTGCTCGCCGACGGTGTGATCGTGCAGTGTGAAGCCGATCGCGTTCCAGCGCGGCGCGAGCTCGCCCGCGAACACGACGTGGCCGTCCCACTTCACGGTGACCTTTCGGGTCCCACCTGGCGCGAGCCAGATCGTGACGTGCTGATCGTTGGGCATCAGGTTCGGAACGAGGGCGCGGACCTCGCGCTCGCGGGTCCACCGGAACGGCCGATCGGCATCGTGCGGTCCCGACCACTTGCCGATCAGGTACGGCTCGGCGAGCGGGTAGCCGAGCCGCCATCGTCCCTTCTGACCGGCGAGCTTGTTCTCGAACAATAGATTGGATGGCGGCAGCACCGGATAGTTTCCGACCGCGTGGTCCCACCGCTGGATCTCGACGTCGTGACGGAGCGCGAACACGAGGTTCGCGGGGAACTGGAACGGGTTGCCGACCACCGCGTAGACCTTGCGCAGCGGGCGCGCGAACCGCTTCGGCAGCTTGTCGCAGCACGACGGCTCGAGACCATCGGGCGCGGGCCGGCCGGCCTTGAAGTCGGTGACGCGCCAGAGGTTCCACCCGACGAACGGCGCGAGCATCGCGATCGCGACGACGTGCCAGGTCACGCGCGGGATCCGTGGCCAGCGCGCGACGAGCCGGCCGCCGCGCCACAGCAGCGCCGCCAGCCCGACGACAACCGGCAGCGTCATGCTGCACAGCCGGCGGTTACCGAACGAGGCCATGCCCCAGTAATCAAAGATCGAGCTGTTGAGGTAGATCTGCACGGCGACCGCGAGCAGCAGGCCCGCCGCGGCGTGCCACGACTTGCGCGGTAACGCGAACAGACCGAGCACGCCGGCGTAGGCGAGCGGATGCGTGGAGAACCAGCCGTTCCGGGCGGAGTACAGGAGCTCGAGGATCATCGGCGAACCGAGCCGGGTGTACGCCCCACCCTGCGGCGCGGCGAAGAACCCGCCGTAGATCACCTTCCAGTACACGAGCTGCGGGAAGAACACGATCAGCGCGACGCCGAGCACGACCGTGCCGCCGAGCACCGCCCGCAGCGCGAGCTGCGGCGTGCGCGCGCGCAATGCACGGACCGCGCTGACCGCGGCCTCGAACGCGACGACGATGCCGAGCCCGAGATCCTGCATCCGGATCAACATCGCCACGCCGAGCAGCGCGCCGAGCGCGATCCAGCGCCACACATCGGTTCGCCCGATCGTGATCGCCCAGTACCCGAGGAAGCCGGCACACGCGAGGGTGTCGAGCGCATGGCCGTAACTCGGCATGTACGTCGCGTAGTAGGTCAGCGCCGTCCCGAGCAGGCCGCACACACCCGCATACGCCGGTGCCCAGCGACCGCCGGCGAGGATGCGTGCCACCAGCATCGCGATCGCGATCGCGGCCCATGCGGCGAGCACGCTCGACAGGAACACGAAGCGCTGGTGCCACTCGGTGTAGCCGTGTGACGGGATGTCGGCGCTCATCAGATTTTGCAGCTCGGCGAGCCCGGCTGCGGTCCACACGAGCGGCGTCCACAGCAGCGGCGGCCCGATCGGGTGCGGGATCACCTTGTGTCCGTTCGGCCCGCGCGGCTGGTTCCACGGATCGCCGAAGCCGGCGAGGTCGTTGTCGAAGTTCCAGTCGAGATCGAGCGCGGTCGAGCGCGCCATCAGGTACATCATGTGGCCGTCACCGCGCGCGAGCACGGGCCGGTACTCGCCGGTACCGCGTGGTGCGGCCGGATCGCCGCCCATGTCGTCGTTCGTGCAGTACATCCCCAGCACGAACAGAAACGCGATCGCGACGAGCCAGCGCGGCGGGCCTCCCTGCGCGAACCAGCGCACCGCGGCGCGCAGGCGCGTCACGAGCGCAGCACCGGCCGCGGCCAGCCGAGCGCGAGCGATGCTGCGACCCGGCCCGCATCGATCACGGCACGCGCGACGAGCGGGATCCGCGCGCCGGTCGCCTTGCCCGTACTGCGCCGGCAGAACTCGACCGGCACCTCGACGACCCGCGCACCTTCGCGCGCCGCGCGGATCATCCGCTCACCCTCGGCGAACACGCCACTCGCGACGAGCGGGCGATGCAGCAACGCGCGGCGCGCCAGCTTGATCGATCCCGGATCACCGCCCGGCGCGCCGAGGCCGCGGACGAGCTGCTCGTAGCTCCACGACAGCGCGCGCCGATACCGCGTGTAGACCTCGCGCTTGTTCGCGCGCACGCCGATCACGAAGTCGGCGCCGCCATCGACCGCGGCGGCCATCGCGAGCAGCGCCGTCATCGGCCACTGGCGATCCGCGCTCATCAGGAACACCCAGTCGTGGCGCGCCGTCGCGTACAGCTCGCGCATCGTCGCCTCGATCCCGAGGTTCTCCGCGCGATCGAGAATGCGGATGTGCGGATCGGCGGCGGCGCGTGCGCGCACGATCTCGGCGGTGCGATCGCGCGAGCCGTCGTTGCAGACGATCACCTCGAGCCGCTCGGTGACGCGCGCGCCGACCGTGAGCGCATCGTCGAGCGTCGCGCCGATCGAGGCCTCCTCATCGAATGCGGGGACCACGATCGACAGCGACGGCAGCACGATCACCGGACCAGCGGTCGTGCCGGATTGCCGACCACGGTGACCTCGGGCGGTACGTCATGGGTGACGACCGCGCCGGCGCCGACCGTGGCACCGCGCCCGATCCGCACACCGCACAGGATCGTCGCGCCCGAGCCGATCGCCGCGTCCTCCTCGACCCAGGTCTCGGAGAGCGTCCAGTCGTCCGGGCCCTTCGGCGAGCCGTCGGCGTTGCACGCGCGCGGATGCTTGTCGTTGACGAAGGTGACGCCGTGGCCGATGAACACGCGATCGGCGATCCGCACGCCCGAGCAGATGAAGCTGTGCGTCGAGATCTTGCAGTGATCGCCGATCGTCGCGTCGCGCTGGATCTCGACGAACGCACCGACCCGCGAGTACGCGCCGATCCGGCAGCCATAGAGGTTCACGAACTCGTGGATCGTCGTGCCTTCGCCGACGATGACGTCCGGCGCGATCGACTGAAATCTTCTAACCATCGTGACCTCCGCCGATTCGTGCACGAGTCGCCGACGGGGATCAAGCGCGCGCGGTGCTACCCTCGCAGCGTGCGGTCGGCTGTCCCCCTCGCCGTCGTCGCGCTCGCCTGCGCGCTCGGGCCAGCGGCGGCCTCCGCGAGCACCGTCCGCGGGCTCGTCTTCGACGATGTAAACCGCGATGGTCGGCCGTCCGCGGGCGAGCCCGGCGTCGCGGGCGCGGTCGTCGCCTATGACGTCCTCGCATTCGCGTCGACCGATGCCGCCGGCCACTTCGAGCTGGAGATCCCCAAGCCCGCGAGCAACATCGTCTGGGTCCGCGTCCCCGACGGCTTCGTGCCGGGTCCAGTCTGGAAGCGGATCGTCGCGGCGGACGAGCCCGTCGAGCTCGGGCTGCGCCGGCTCGCCGAGCGCGTGCATGGCCCGCTGACCTTCGTGGTCGCCGCCGACACCCACCTCGAGCCGATGCAGCCGTTCGCGGCGGACCTCGGCGAGGTCGCGCGCGCCGCGACCGCGCTCGATCCGCCACCCGCGTTCTTCACGATCCTCGGCGACATCACGCAGAGCAACACGGATCCCCAGTTCGATCTCGTCGCGGCGTCGCTTGCCGGTCTCGACGTCCCGTACGTGCCGGTGCCGGGCAACCACGACTGGTACGACGGCGGCGCGGCGTGGTTCCGCCGCTACGGCCCCGACAACTACAGCTTCGATCTCGGCGGCGTGCACTTCGTGGTCTGGAACATGGCGCTGCCCGAGGCGGCGATCACGCAGTACCTCGGCGCCGAGCTCGCGCGCGTCGACCCCGCGATGCCGGTGGTCGCGCTGACTCACGCGCCGCCGGTGCCTCCGATCCTCGACGCCCTGCGCCGGCTCGGTGTCGACTACGTGCTGACCGGCCATACCCACACCAACCGCGCCGTCGATCATGGCGGGTTGATCGAGCTGACGACCGAGCCGCTGCTGATGGGCGGCCTCGACTTCACGCCCGCGGGCTATCGCGTCGTGACGATCGACGGCGGCGTGCTGTCGTCGTATCACCGCACCGTCGTCGGCCAGCCGCTGCTCGCGATGATCGCGCCGGCGCACGGCGGCTGCCTGGCACCCGACGGCGGCCCGCTGATCGTCGCCGCCGAGCTCGATGCCGGCAGCGCCAGCGTCACCGCACAGGTCGACTGCGGCACGCCGATCGCGCTGCGCTACGCCGGCGGCTGGAGCTGGCGGACGGAGCTGCCGGCGCTCGCCTCGGGCCCGCACACGATCGCGATCGACGCGCGCTCGCCGTCGGGGATGCGGGTGTCCCGCACGGTCACCGTCGAGGTCTGCGCGCGGTCGGGCCCCGCTCGCAAGCGTTCGCTTGCTCGCTCCATCTCGGGCCCCGCGCCCACGGCCGCGAGCTGGCCGCAGCTCGGTGGCAACGCGCGCCACACCGGCGCCACCCCCGTCGCGATCGCGCCACCGCTCGGCCAGCGCTGGGCCGCGACCGTCGGTGGCCACGTGCTCGCCGCACCCGCGATCGCCGGCGGCCTGGTGTTCGTCACCGCCACCGATCTCGCGGATGGCCGCACCGGCGGCGTCGTCGCGGTCGACCTCGCCACTGGCGCCACGCGCTGGCGCGTCGCCACGCCATCGCCGGTGCGCGGTAGCCCGGCCGTCGCCGGCGACACCGTCGCGATCGGCCAGCTCGACGGCACCGTGCTCGGCCTCGACGTCACCACGGGCGCGATCCGCTGGCGCTACGAGCTCGGCGCCGGCCTTCCCCCCGAGGCCGCGACCCTGTTCGCCGCGCCCACCGCCGACGCCGGCGACTTCCTCGTCGGCACCCAGCGTCACCTCGCGGCGCTCGGCAGCGACGTCGGCTCGGCGCTGTGGCGCGTCGATCCCGTCCCCGACGCGGGCTACAGCCAGTCGCTCGCCGCGGTCGCGGTCGCCGACAACGTCGCGATCGGCGTGTTCCATCGCGAGCTCGGCGGCGTGATCGCGTGGGATCGCGCGACCGGTCGCGAGCTGTGGCGGCTGGTCGGCGAGCCCGCGATCGCGATCAACGCGACGCCGGTGATCGCCGATGACACCGTGTACGTCGTCAACGGCGCGACCGAGGTGTTCGCGCTCGACCTCGCGAGCGGCGATATCCGCTGGCAGGTCAAGCTCGACGACGCGGGCTTCGACTGGGGCATCGCGACCCTCGGAACGCCGGCGATCGCGGCGGGCGTGCTCGTCGTGCCGACGCTCTATCGCGATCTCGTCGGCCTCGACGCCGCGACCGGCGCTGAGCTGTGGCGGTTCGCCGGCACCGCAGGCCCGCTGCGCACGACGCACTATCGCGGCACCGGCGAGGCTGGCTTCGAGGCCTCGCCGGTGATCGCGCGCGACCTCGTGTGGGCCGTCGATACCGCCGGCCGGCTGTCGGCGCTCGAGCTCGCGACCGGCCGCGCCCTGTGGCATGCGGACCTCGGCGTGCCCGTGCTCGGCGGCCTCGCGGTCGCCGGCGACTGGCTCGTCGTCGCGTCCTACGACGGCAGCGTCCGCGCGTTCTCGACGCTCGCGCGGCCCGGCAAGCCCGCGTCGCCGCAGCGCTGCGACGTCATCGAGCCGGCCGGCTGTTGCGACGCAAACGACCGCGATGCCTCGCCGCTGATCCTGGTGGTTGCGGTCTGGCTCGTCGGTCGCCGGCGCCGCCGGGCGAGCGTCAAAGGCATGGCAGAGGGACGACAGCACCTTCCCGCAGGAAGCGGTAGAATGGGTCCGTGCAGGCGCTCAAGGTGCAAGTGAAGAACGGGAGACTCGTCCTCGACGAGCCCACCAACTTGCCCGAAGGTGCGGAAGTCGAGGTAGTCGTCATCGATGACGAGCTGACGCCCGAAGAGCGCGCAGAGCTGCATGCCTCGCTCGATCGAGCCTTGGAGGACTCCGAGACGGGTCGCAGGATGGACGCTGGCGAATACCTCAGACAGTATCGAGCGCGTCGTGAAAAATCGTCCTCCTCGCTGAGGCTCGGAGACGCTTCGAAGCAGAGGACGAGTGGTGGCGCGAGAATCGCGATGCCAACGAGCTCTTCACTGACGTGCTCGAGCAGACGCTCGAATGGCTGGCCGCCAACCCGGAACTGGGACAAGCGTATCGAGCGACACGCGGCAAGCTGATCCAGCGGGTGCTGATGAAGAAGACCCGCTGCCACGTCTACTACTTTCATGATCGCGAGAACGACCTCGTCGAAGTCCACACGATCTGGGGCGCGCACAAGGCGCGTGGGCCGGGGTTGAAACGATGATCCTCCAGCCGTCGGAACGATGTGCCCGCGGCCCGGCAAGCCCGCGGAGCGGCACGCGAAACTTCAGACGCAACGCCCCGCAGCGGTCACGTGCTCCATGGATCGAACACGGGTACGCCGGTGGGACCGATATCGGCGATGTTGCGCGTCACGAACGTCAGCCCGTGATGTAGCGCGGTTGCCGCGAGCTGAGCGTCGATCGTCGGCAACGTCAACCGTCGTTTCTTCGCTAACGCCTCGAGCTGTCCCCACCGTTCCGCCACACCATCATCGAAGGCCAGGATCCGTCCGGCAAACCGAAGGCGCACGTCGCGATCGAGCCAGCTCTGAAGAGCTGCTCGTCTGGAGTCGTCATCTCGAAGCAGATCGATGCCTTTTCGCACCTCGCCGATCGTGATCACGCTGAGGTGTAGCAAGGCTTCCGCGGTGGCATCGACCCACGCCACGACTCGGCGGTTCGGGCGCGGTTTCATGAGCTCCGAGATAACGTTGGTGTCCAGCAGAAAGCCCGTCACGGCCTTCGCTACCACTTCAGGGTTCGCGTGACGTCGCGCTTGCGGGTCAAGTCCAGCGACTCACCACCCGTGGGTGCCGACCGAAAGAACTCCACGAGAGACGCAGGCTGTGCTGCACGCTCGCCGGCGCGATCGAAGTCCTCGGCGGCAAGGATCACGACCGCCTCACCTCCGTGTTTGACGACTCGCTGTGGTCCGTCGGACCGTACGCGCTTGAACAGCTCGCTGAAGCGCGCCTTCGCTTCGTGAAGCTGCCAGACAGGCGGGGCCGGTTTTGACGCGCTCATCACAGGAGACTACTATGACTAGTCAATCTAGTCAAAGTGGTACCGAGCTCCACGAAGCGGGTCAGCGGGACCGCTCAGAACGTGAAGAGAACTATCGAACTATCGGTTCGATCAATCATTCGTTCCCATCTTGCGCGAGCTTGCGCCGAAGCTCCGGCGTCGTGAGCATGATCAGGGCGGGCGTTCGCACGTTGCGCAAGAACTTCGCGATCTGAGCGTTGGTGCCGATCTTCAGCCAGCGGCCATGCCAGCTCTTCCCGCTCGCCGTGTGGACGCGTAGCTCGATGAAACGCAGCGCCTCCTCGAGCGGATTGGGGGCAAGCCGCAGCACGACATCGCCGGATTCGCCGACCGAGTGAAACACGAAATCGAACTCGCCACGCTCGGGCACGCTCGCGAGCTTGTCAGCGAGGCCGCAGCACGCAGTGTAGATGTCGAGCTGCGGCTTGTTGGTGATCTTCCCGTGGCGATCGGCGTAGGGCACGCCCAACCAGAGCGCGATGTCGCGACCGAGGAAGTCCGCCCACATGATCTCCGTGTCGAGATCCATCGCGCTGTACTCCGGGTTGTTCGCGACGGAGAAGTTCTCCTCCGCGACCACAACACTGCGGTTCCCGGTGTCCACGCGAGCTCCGCGATGGCCCCAGTTCTCGGGATCGACGAACGTCTCGACGCGCTTGATATCGCCGGCACGCAGTAGCTCGCTGCCGAGGAGCACGTCCTCCCGCGTACCCTCCGCAACCTGTGCGGTCTTTGACCAGACGCTGAGCCCCGCCTCGTCGATGACCCAGACGAAGCTGTAATACGCGTTGCCTACCCTCAGACCGCGGTCCTGAAGCTTGTTGTTCGTGACCTCGACCTCGTTGGGATCGACGTCGGTGCGCCCGACGAGTGCTGCACCAGCGGACCCGATGCGGTGCACACGGACGGTGTGGACGATCCGGTCGTTGAGCTCCCATGCGGGGAGTAGCGGCCCGGGTTTGGCGAGCAATTCGTCGAGCGTCATCGGCGTGCCTCGACCTCTTGAAGTGTCAGCGTGAGTGCGCGTGCCGTCGTGGCGACCGCGGGATCGGGATCGTGGCCCAGTCCCGCCACGGCTGCCCGGAGGCGCTGCGGATCGGGCATCGCATCCTGTAACCGCTGCATCAGGTCCGGAGCGGTGCGAAACGCGCCGTCCCCGGCGTCTTGCGCGGTCGCAAGCAGCGGACGAATTGCGCTCTGTGCTGCAAGCTCGGCGAGCAGCGCCTGCCGTTGCTCGACCAGGATGCGATCGAACGAGGTGAACAGCACGCGGTCCTCGAATTGCGGCGAGCGAACGTTGTAGTAGTGCGAGACGGTGCGGCTCTTCATCGTCTTCTCCTCGATGCCGAGCACTACCTCCACGAACGCCACGGTGTGCCGCTCCGTCTTGCTGTTCACATAGTGGAGCTTGCCGGCGGCCACGTCGGCCACCAGATAGGGATAGCCATGAATCCACGCCGCCATGCCGAGCAGCCCGATCGGCGCCGTGAACACGAACGCAATTGCGCCGCCCGTCGTGACGTCTCGCTGGCCGAACACGAACGCAAACGCACCCGCGATTGCGGCGCACGATCCGAGGATGCCAAGGATCGGCCACGCCCACCCCGTTCGGTCGACGTTCAGCTTCATCGCGTGCGTTTTCGCCGGAACTCAGAACGTGAAGATCGCCGCGCCCCAGGTGAAGCCGGAGCCGAACACCGACGCCAGGATCCGGTCGCCGCGCTTCACCTTGCCCTGCTGGCGCCAGTAGTCGATCGTGAGCGGCACGGTCGCCGCCGTGGTGTTGCCGTAGAACTGGATCGTGTTGAGGACCTTGTCGGGCGGGATCTTCGCGACCTCGACGACCTTCTCGTTGATCCGGAGGTTCGCCTGGTGCGGCACGAACCACGCGATGTCGTCCCATGACAGCCCGGTCTTCGCGAGTGCCGCCTGCGTCGACATCACCATGCCGCGCACCGCGTTGAGGAACACGCGCTTGCCGTCCATCTGCGGATAGATGTCCTTGTTCGACTCGCGATCCTTCGCGTTGTAGTCGACGTAGGGCGCCTTCGCGATGTCGAAGATCTTGAGGTAGAGGTCCATCGCGCCGTTGCCGTCGGCATGTGCGGCCGTGTACATCACGCCGGCGCGCGGATCGTCGGTCTCCTGCGGCCCGAGCACGACCGCGCCGGCGCCGTCGCCGAACAGCACCATCACGTCGCGGCCGCGCGTCGAGAAGTCGAGCGAGTGGCTGTGGAGCTCGGCGCCGACGAGCAGGATCCGCTTGTAGATGCCGGTCTTGATGAATGCATCGGCCATCTGCAGGCCATAGACGAACGCCGAGCATTGCTGGCGGATGTCGAAGCACGCGCAGTTCTTGTCGGCGATGCCGAGCTTCTTCTGCAGAAAGACCGCGGTGCCCGGGAAGTGGATGTCGGGCGACAGCGTCCCGAGGATGATGCAGTCGATGTCGCCGGGCTCGAGGTTGGCGTCGGCGATCGCGCGCTTCGCGGCCTGCAACGCGAGATCACTGGTCGCGACCGAGCCGTCGTTCGGCACGTAGCGGCGCTCGCGGATCCCGGTTCGCTTCGCGATCCACTCGTCGTCGGTCTGACTCTGCTGGGTCTCCTGACGCTCGTGGCGCTCGTTCAGGAATGGAAGCTCGGCGTTGGTGACGACGCGGTCCGGCACGTAGCTGCCGAGCCCCAGGATCTGCGTGCGGATCATCCATCGTGGATATGCCAGGCGTCACGCCACGACAAGGGCGCGGCGCCACCACTGGCGTTACACGGCGCGTTACGGCAGCCTGCTGGCGTGCGCTGGCGCCCGCTCGTGATCTCCGTCCCGCGAGGGGACTCCTCCGCGCGCAAGGAGTTTTCCATCGGCGCTGCGCGCCGACAGAAAAGTTTTTTTGGCGCGCTAGTCGTCGGAGTGCTCGTCTCGATCGGCGGCATCGCGATCGGTGGGTGGCCGCCGCGAGGTCCTGCGCCGCCCCGCGCGCTTCCCGGCTGGCCACTCTACGAGCGGTACTGCGTCGCGTGTCACGGTGCCGCCGGTGATGGCCGCGGCCCCGGCGCCCCGTACACCAAGGGGCGCCCCCGCGATCTCGTGAACGGTGACTACGCGTGGCGGTCGACCCCGATCGGCCAGCCGCCCACCGACGACGATCTTCGAATGACGCTGCACCACGGTGCGTCCGGCACGTCGATGCCCGGGTTCGCGCTGTCCGCCGCTCAGCTCGACGACCTCGTCGCGGTCGTCAAGGCGTTCGCGCCCGCGCGGTTCGCGACGCCGGCGGTGCCGATCGCGCTCGCAGCACCACCGCCACCTGCCGCGTCGCGGGGCGCGAAGCTGTGGACCGAGCTCGGCTGCGCGAGCTGTCACGGGGCGACCGGGGCCGGAGACACCGCGGCCGCCAAGGTGATGGCAACACCGCCGTACGATCTGACGCGCGAGCTGCACCGGCCGCGCGCGCGCGATGACCGCGAGGCCCGGCGGCGCGCGGCGGCGCTGTCGATCGCGACCGGGCTCGCTGGTACTGCGATGCCGGGCTATGCCGGCGCCGTTCCCGACACCGACATCTGGGCCCTCGCGGATCACGTCGTCACGCTGCGCGGCACCGACGCCAGGGTCGATCGCAGCACGCTCGATGCGGGCGCGATCGCGCGTGATCGCGTGGCGAAGCTCGAGGTCGGCCGCTGGCCGGGCACGGATCCCGACGAGGCCGTGCTGTTCGGCGGGCAGATCGCGCCGCAGGGTGCACCACCGGCATCGCTCGGACCCGCGCAGGCCTCGCTCGCCGCACGCCAGTGCTCGCGCTGCCACAACAAACAGTTTCGTGAGTGGGAACCCTCGCTCCACCACGGCGCGACGTCACCCGGGCTCGCCGCCCAGATGTACGGCTTGCCAGCCGACGAGGTCGCCGCGTGCCTGCGTTGCCACGCACCGCTCCCCGAGCAAGCCGCCGATCGCGCGCTCTACGCCGACGGCGCCTCGTGCGCCGGGTGTCACGTCCGCGGCTGGACGCGCCACGGGCCGGAGCAGGTCGCGCCATCGCTGCTGCCACTCCCCGGCTATCCGCTCACCAAGCTCGCCGTCTACGAGCGCGCGGACTTCTGCCTGCCCTGCCACCAGCTGCCGCCGCGGACCGCGGTCGCGGGCAAGCCGCTGCTCAACACCTACAAGGAGTGGCTCGAGGGTCCGTACATGAAGCGCGGCGTGCAGTGCCAGCACTGCCACATGCCGAACCGCGAGCACTCGTTCAAGGGCATCCACGATCCGCAGACGTTCCGCGAGGGCATCGCACTCACCGCACGCGCGCATGCCCGGGACGGCACCGTCACCGTGACCGTCGACGTCGCGAACGTCGGCGCCGGCCATTACCTGCCGACCACACCGACGCCGGCTGCGTGGCTCTCGATCGAGCTGCTCGACGCGCGCAAAAAGCCGATCCGCGGTGGCCTCGCGAAGCAGCGGATCGGCCGCGACATCTACTTCGACGGCGCCTGGCACGAACGTGCCGACACCCGCATCCCACCGGGCGACAAGCTGACGATGACCCGCGCCTGGCGTGTCGACGGCGCCACGACCGCACGCGTCAAGCTCGACGTCCACCCCGACGACTACTACGAGCGGCTCTACGAGTCACAGCTCCGCAAGCGGCTGGTTCCCGAGCGCCGCGCACTGTACGAGGAGGCGCTCGCCCGTGGTCGCAAGGCGCACTACACCGCCGAGCAGCGCGACCTGCCGATCGCGGCGACGCCATCCCGCTGAGCCGTCTCTTGCGAGCGCAGCCCGGCGGACTCATGATCAGCCGACATGATCCTCGCCTGTCAGGGCTGCGATAGCCGCTACGACGTGACCGGCCATCCCGTCGGCCAGCAGTTTCGCTGTCGCTGCGGGACGATCACCGTCCTCGCGGCGCCGTCGCCACAGGCCGGCTTGCTCGCGTGTCCGCACTGTGGTGCCGGCGTCGCGCCGACCGCGAAAGCATGCGACCACTGCGCGCACCAGCTGCTGCTCAAGGCCTGCCCGCGCTGTCTGTCGCGCGTGTTCCACGGACACAAGCACTGCCCCGACTGCGGTGCCGAGCTCGGCGTCGCGGCAAACGTGGCGTCGTCCGAGGATCGCAAGTGTCCGCGCTGCGGCGATCCGCTCGGCGCGCGGCGGGTGGACGACCTCGTGATCGACGAGTGCGTCGGCTGCCACGGGCTGTTCCTCGATCATATCGCGATCGAGCGCATCGTCTCCGATCGCCGCCAGGCCCGCGCGGAGTCGCTGCTCGGCGCGCTGCCGCAGATGGCGCGTTACGAGCTCCAGCCGGCAAGCAAGATGTACATCAAGTGTCCGGTCTGCCAGGTCATCATGAATCGCAAGCTGTTCGCGGCCGGCTCGGGCGTCGTGATCGACGTCTGCAGGGACCACGGCACGTTCTTCGATATGGGCGAGCTGCCGCGGATCATCGATTACGTGATGCAAGGCGGGCTCGAGAAGGCCGCCCTCAAGCAGATCGATCGCGAGAAGGCCGCCGCGCTCCGCGAGCAGCACGCCGCCCGCGCCGCGATGCAGAGCGCCTCGCAGGTTCACGGCGCCTCGAACGTCGCGCAGGGCAGCGCGCTGATCGATCTGCTGTTCGCGATCTTCGGCTGACGCGGCACGCCTTGGCGCAGAAGTTCGTGGGGTTCGCGACACCGCGGACTCCGGCGTGTGGTGCAATGCGGTGATGCGCCTGCACGCCGGCCTCGCCCTGCTGCTGTTCGCGGCGGTCGGCTGTCCGGCGCCGCAGGTGGCCCCACCTCGCGTGGGGACCGCGCCACCCGTCGACGCCGCACCCGCCGCCGAGGCGGTCGCGCCGCCGGCCACGCCGCTGGGCACGCCGGGCGGGCCACCTCGGCTCGTCGTGCTCGTCGTCGTCGACCAGCTGCCGGCGTGGTCCTTCGCGATCAAGCGGCCGCACCTCACCGGCGGCTTCGACCGGCTGTTGCGCGAGGGCGCGTGGCACACCGGCGTGCATCCCTCGGTAGCGACGCTGACCGCGCCGGGACACGCGTTGATCAGCAGCGGCGAGCCGACCGCGACCTCCGGGATCCTCGGCAACGAGTGGTGGCATCGCGATGTCGGGCGCGTGGTGGGTAGCGTCGAGGCGCACGATGGCTCGAACTCGGCGGTGTGGATGCGCGTTCCGGCGCTCGGCGACGCGATGGTGGCGGGCGCCACCGGCGGCAAGGCGGTCAGCGTCGGGCTCAAGGAGCGCGCCGCGATCCTGCTGCTCGGCAAGGCCGGCCTGTCGATCTGGTACGACCGCAAGCTCGCAGCGTTCAAGAGCTTCAGCACGCCGGCGTGGCTCGTCGAGCACGGCCGCCAGCGACCGATCATGCCGCGGCTGGATGACGTGTGGATGCCCCTCGATCCCGCGCAACTCGCGCGCATCTCGCAAACCACCGACGATCAACGTGGCGAGGTCGGCTCCAAGGGTTTCGGACCGATGTTCCCGCACGCGCCGCGCAAGACCGCGTCACCTGCCGACGCGGTGTTCGCGATGCCGCTCGGGAACGAGCTGGTCTTCGAGACCGCGCTTGCCGCGATCACAGGCGAATCGCTCGGCAGCGACGATGCCGCCGATCTGCTCGCGCTCAGCTTGTCGGCCCACGATTACGCCGGTCATGGCTGGGGCCAGGAGTCATGGGAAATGTGGGACATGACGCTGCGCCTCGATCAGCAGCTCGCCAGCTTCCTCGCCGCGCTCGACAGTCGCGTCGGTGCCGGGCGGTGGTCGCTCGTGCTGACCAGCGATCACGGCGCGTGCCCGCTACCCGAGCGCGTGACCGGCGGACGGCTCGCGTTCGAGATCATCAAGGACGCAGCGAACCGCGCGGCTGCCGCCGAGCTCGGACCTGGCGAATGGGTCGTCGCCGCGAAGTATCCGAGCGTGTACCTCTCGGCCGCCGCGCGTGCGAAGCCGCCGAAGGAGCTCGCGAAGGCGACGACCAAGATCATCCACGCGCTGCGTTCGTTCCCCGGGATCGAGCGTGTCGAGCGCACCGCCGACTTCGCCGGCAACTGCGCGCGCCGCACCGGCGATGCCCTCGTAATCTGCCTCGGCCTCGATGCCGAGCGGTCCGGCGAGATCTTCTACCTGCCGCGCGCGGGCTGGGTCTTCCACGAGCAGGCCACGCCGCCGGCGACCGCGCACGGATCGCAGCACGCATACGATCGCGAGGTCCCGGTGATCGTGCTCGCCCCCGACCGCGCCGCCGCGCATCCGCCGCTCGCCACACCATCGACGACGCCGATGTCGATGGTCGAGATCTCGAAGATCCTGGCAGGCTGGCTGGGCATCACGCCGCCCTCAGCGCTCCCCAGTGCAGCGCCCTGATCGACGGAAACCGACGTCGCAACAGAGGTACAGTCAGGCGATGCGGCTCGCCATCCTGCTCGTGTGTGCCCTCGGGTGGAGTGCGACCGCGCACGCTGGCCCGCTCCGCCTGAAGCCGGTGACCGACAAGTACCCGGTCAAGGCGATGCGTGCCTTCGTCGCCGGTCTCGTACTGCACCAGCTCGAGGATCTGCACAACGCGGGCAACGCCTACGAGAGCGCGAACCACCATTCGCCGCAGGCCAACACCTACTACAACATCGCGGACCTCTACCTGCGCAGCGAGCATCACGCCCTCGCGATCGCGGCGCTGCGCCGCTACCTCGAGCTCGCACCCGCCGCAACTGACCGTGCCGAGGTGCTGCGGCTGATCCAGGATCTGTCGACCGCACCGGCGAAGATCACGCTTGGCGGTCGACTGTCATCCAGGGGCGAGCCCGATGCGATCCTGCTGCTCGACGGCGTCGTGATCGGCAAGTCGCCGATGCTCGTACGGCCGGCCGCCGGGCATCACCTCGCCGAGCGGATCACCGCGACGACGTACGCGAGTGCCAAGTTCGAGGCACGACCCGGAATGATCGACTTCGTGAACATGTCGGCTCAGCAGGGGCCGGCCGGGAACGTCGTGATCACCGGGATCGAGTGGCGAACACCGTGGCGCGAGGGCAAGGTCACGTTCGTCGGCCACGAGCGGTTCGTGCTGCCGGTCGGCCGTTACACGATCACCGGTGCCGACCGCCATCCGCGGCTGTGCAGCCCGGTGAAGTTCGAGGTGAAGTCGACGAAGCAGCTGACCCACGTCCGGGTCGAGCTGAGCGCGCAGGACGACAGCCACTGCGCGACGCTCGTGCGCGTTCGCACCCAAGGCTTGACGCTGCCGCCGGGTGGGCCATGAAGGTCGCCTGCATTCTCGCGATCCTCGTCGGGCTCCTCGTTCCCGGTCGCATTGGGCGCGCCGAATCGAAGCGGAAGGCCACCCCCGACAAGATCACGAAGGCCGCGAGCAAGGCGTTCCAGGAAGCGATGGCCGCCGAGGACAAAGGCGATCTCGAGACCGCCGAGGCGCTCTACGAGAAGGCCTTCCTGATCTCGCCGCATGCGGCGACCGCGTTCAACCTCGCCGAGCTCAACATCCAGCGTGGCAATCTGTTCGACGCCGCCGAGGCCTATCACCTCTACCTCGGGCTCGCCCCCGCGGCGCCCGACCGCAAGGAGATCGAGGCGCTGATCGCCGAGCTGCTCCGTCGCCCGGGCACGATCGAGCTGTGGTGGACCGCGAGCGATACGTTCGATCACACCGAGAGCTACGTGCTGATCGACGGCGATATCGTCCTCAAGCCCGGCCAAGCCGTGAAGGTCGTGACCCGTGGCGAACGGTCCCAGCTCTCGTTCCCTGCGCGGCCCGGCGAGCACATCGTCGAGATCGTCACGCCGATCAGCTACGCCGCCGACAAGGTCGATGTTCGACTCGGCGGGACCCTCGGGCGACAGATCGCGATTCCACCGCGGGTCGACGGCAACCTGATCGCGAGCGCCCCGCACCCGATCACCATCGACGTCGGGACCCGGAGCGTGAAGGTCACCGGCGAGCGCCTCGTCGCCCCGGCGGGCACGTACCTGCTCGGCGTCGACGACGGCTCGCCCGCGCGCGAGTGTCCGCCGGTCTCGGTCACCACGCCGCGCGCCGGCGAGCTCGCGTACATCCATGTCACGCCTGTCGAGCTCACGAAGTTGCCACTGATGCACGCGCCGCAGCGCTGCCGGAAGCTCGCCACGAAGCAGCATCGCCTCGTGTTTCCCTGATCATGGACGGCGCGCCGCTTCATTTCTGTTCGCGGTGCGGCACGCGTCGCAGCGGCAAGGGCACCTGCGGCCGCGACGGTACGGCGCTCACCGCGATCGTCGATAGCTCGCTGCTCGGCACCGAGGTCGGCAACTACGTGATCGTCCAGGCGCTCGGCCAGGGCGGCATGGGCGCGGTGTACCGGGCGGTGCAGCCCGCGATCGGTGCCGAGGTCGCGATCAAGGTGCTGCACGCCGGATCCGAGGCGCAGGCCGGCATGGTCCAGCGGTTCTTGCTCGAGGCGCAGGCGGTGAACCGCGTGCGGCATCCGGGGCTGATCAAGATCCTCGACACCGGCGATCTGCCGGATCGCCGGCCATACCTCGTGATGGAGCTGCTCGATGGCGCGTCGCTGGCCGATGCGATCGGTCGGATCTCGCCGGCGCTCGCTTGTCACGTCGTCGCCGAGGCGCTCGACGCGCTCCAGGCCGTCCACCACGTCGGGATCGTGCACCGCGATCTCAAGCCGCCGAACGTCTTCCTGACGCGCGACGGCCGTGTCGTGGTACTCGACTTCGGCATCGCGAAGCTCGTCGCCACCGACGGTGGCGAGGCGGTCACGCACAGCACCGGGCTGATCGGGACGCCCGAGTACATGGCGCCCGAGCAGATCCGATCGCGGCCGCTCGATCGCCGCACCGACATCTACGCGATGGGCATCCTGCTGTACGAGCTGATCACCGGCAAGCGCCCGTTCGCCGCCGCGGCGACGTTCGAGCTGCTCGTGCAGCACGTCGAGCGACCACCGACATCACCGCGCGACTACGTTCCTGACCTCGCGCCGGAGATCGCCGACACGATCCTGCGCGCACTCGAGAAGGAGCCCGATCGCCGGTTTCAGACCGCGGCCGAGATGGCGACACGGTTGCGCGCCGCGAGTGGCACCTCGACCGACGAGGACATCGCCGCGTTTGTCGCGACCCGCGTCCCCGCAGTTCCGCGTGTTCCGCTCGACAGCGACGGCGACGGGGACGGCGACGGCGACGGCGACGGCGACGGCGACGGCGACGACCGCGCCACCCGGACGCTCCGCGGCCCGAGTGGCGGCGCGCGTGATGCGGTGCCGACCAGGCCGCACGCGACCACCGCGCCGCAGGACATGACGGTCCCGGATTCACCGCGCCGGCGCGCCAGGACGGCCGGCACGACGCGCCCCGATCGCCGCGCTCGCTGGACCCGGTTGGTCGGCGGCGCCGCGCTGGCGGCGACCCTCGCGGTCGTAGCCGTGTACATCGTCATGCGCGATGACGCGCGCGCCGTCACCCACGATCGACCACAGGGCCGTGACGCCGGCGCCACGGTGTTCGCGATCGATGCAGGCACCGCTGCTGCGCCGCCTCCCGACACGGTTGCCACCGGCACGCTCGTGGTGCGCTCGAATCCACCGGGCGCGAGGCTCACGATCGATCACGCACCTGCCGGCGTCACGCCCGCGACGTTGACGTTGCCGGCCGGTGCGCACCTGATCCACGTCGAGCACCCCGGTTACCTCGCAGTCGACGAGGCCGCGGAGATCCGGGCCGGCGAGCGCGCGAGCGTACTGTTGCGGCTCCCCGAGGACCGCAGGTCGATCTCCACCGGCCGCGGCAATCGCCACGGCAGCGCGGCTACTCCGAGCGTCTCGACGCATGGCTCGGGCAGTGCGAGCAGCGCCCCTGCAGTCGACCATCGGGTGGTGACGGTACCCATCGATGCGGGCGGCCCTCCTGCGACGCCTCGCGATGCAGGAAGCGGCCGCCGCAAGATGGACAACCCGTACGAGTGACGGTGCGCCCCGATCCTGCGCACCTACATCGCGCGCTGATATCCTCGGTGCGTGCGCGGCTCCGATCTCAGCGGCGCGATCCTCGATGATCGATACCAGATCGTCGAGCGGGTCGCCGAGGGCGCGATGGGCGTCGTCTATCGGGCGATCCGGCTCAAGCTCGATCGACCGGTCGCGATCAAGCTGATGCACTCGTCGCTGCCCGGCGCGATGGAGGGCCGCAAGCGCTTCGAGCGCGAAGCGAAGCTGATGGCGCGCCTCGACCACCCGCACTGCGTGTCGGTGATCGACTACGGGCTCCACGCCGACAAGCCGTACGTCGTCATGGAGCTGGTGCGCGGACGCAGCCTGCACGACGTCCTTGTCGATCAAGGGCGGTTCGAGACCTCGCGCGCGCTCGACATCCTCGGCCAGGTGCTGTCCGGGCTCGCGCACGCGCACGAGCAAGGCATCATCCATCGCGACATCAAGCCGGCAAACCTGATGATCACGCCGAAGGCGCCGCTCGGCGTGCACGCGCGGATCCTCGACTTCGGGCTCGCCCGCCTCCTCGGCACCAGCGGGAGCCTCAGCAACGGGGTCGCGGTCGGGACGCCGAGCTACATGTCACCGGAGCAATGTCGCGGCGACGAGCTCGATGCACGCGTCGACATCTACGCGTGTGGCGTCCTGCTATTCGAGATGCTGACCGGCAAGAAGCCATTCATCGCCGCCGACCCGATCGCGATCGTCAAGAAGCATCTCCAGGAGGCACCGCCACGACTCGCGGACGTCACGCCCGGCGATTACGGTGCGCTCGAGGCGGTCGTCGCGCGCGCCCTCGCGAAGGCGCCGGCCGATCGCTACCCCACCGCCGTCGCGATGGCCGAGGCGCTCATGGCCGCGCTCACCGGGCGCACCGCGGCCGAGACGACCGCGGAGTTCGAGCTCGTCGGCTCGAGCGCGCTGCAGCCAGCCGATGGCTATGCCTCGGTCGACATCCCGGTTGGCTCGACGGCGATCTTGCCTGCGGACACCGGCTCGGCCTCCGCGGCGATCACCTCGACGATGGGCGCCGCCCCGGTCGCCTCCGCGGATGCCGGAGCACGCTCCGAGGTTGCATCACGATCGGTCGCGCCATCCGATCGCGATCTCCCAGAAAGCTCGGTGCTGCGCCGCTCGCTACCGGTGTCGCGTGCACGCTACGTCGCGCTCGCCGCGTTGCTCGCGATCGCCGGTGCGATCGCCGGGCTCGTCGTGCTTCGCAAGTACGTCGCAGATCGCGCTGCCGTCGTCCCGGCGGACGCGATCGCCCGCGACGCGATGGTGGCGGTACCGGCGATCGCGGATGCGCCGAGCGATCTCGCGGCCGAGCTCGCGGCATCCGCGCAGGCGCTCGCCACAGCCGGCAAGCTCGACGCCGCGATCGACTCGCTGATCAAGGCACGGCGCCAGTACCCGGACCGCGCCGTGTTACCGCTGACCGCCGGCAAGCTCTACTTCGCGAAGCTGTGGTGGAACGACGGGATCGCCAGCCTGCGCGACGCGATCAAGCTCGACCCGAGCCTGCGCGACGATCCCGACCTCATCAAGACCGCGATCCGCGGTTTCCTGACGACGCCCCTGTATGACGGTCGACTCGCGCGCTTCGTCACCGAGCTCGGTCCGAGCGCCGTGCCGTGGCTTGACGAGACCGTGCAGACCCACCCGAACCCCGAGCGGCGATCGCGTGCCGCGGCGCTCCTCCGCAAGCTGCGCCCCTGATGGCGAGCGTGTTCCTGTTCGGCGCGAATTCGATGCTCGGCTGGTCGATGCTGCGCGCCGGCCCGGCGGACCTCGTCGGCTTCTGCAACGGCAACACCCGCATGCCGCCGCCCGGCATCGACCGCGGAATTCACCTCGACGACGAGCTCGCGGTCGCCGAGCTGTTCCGCGCCGAGCGGCCCTCGCTGATCATCAACTGCGCCGGGATCTGCAACGTGGGCACCTGCGAGGAATCGCCGGAGTTCGCGCACTCGGTCAACGTCGAGGGCGCGCGGATCCTCGTCGATCACGCGCCGCCCGCCGCCCGCATCGTCTACTGCTCGAGCGACCACGTGTTCGGCGGCGACGCTGGTCCCTACCGCGAGGACACCCCGCCCTCGCCGATCAGCGTGTACGGCCGCACCCGCGTCGCCTCCGAGGCGCTGTTCCTCGCACGCCCCAACACGCTCGTCGTGCGCGCCGGGCTGTGGATCGGCCCGTCGTCGAACGGCCGCATGGGGCACCTCGACTGGCTGCGCGACCGCCATCGCCGCGGGCTACCGATGACGATCGTGGCCGACGAATATCGCTCCGCGGTGTGGGCCGAGGACGCGGCGCGCCGGGTCTGGGAACTCGCGCGCGCCGAGCTGACGGGGCTGCGCCACGTCGTCGCCGATCGCATCGTCTCGCGCCCCGAGCTCGCGACCTACCTCGACGGTCACTTCGCGATCGGCGCGCGGTCCGAGCTCGAGCCGCGCCGCGACCGCAAGACCCCACACCTCGGCCACGTCGACCTCGTCACGCTGCATCGCGACGCGCTCGCGACCCCGCTGCCGTCGGTGATCCCGGCGCGGTGACTTGCGTCAGCGCGTGACGACGATGTCGATGTCGTGCGTGAGATCGCGTCCCCACGAGATCTCGAGCGTGCCGACGACCTGCCATTCGATCGGGCCCGTTGTCGGCGATAGCGCGGACGCCACGCTGCGTAGTGCATCGCCGAGCGGGCTCGCCGGCGCGGACGGCCGCATCTCGAGGGCATCGGGCGGCACCGTGAGCTCGAACGGCAGCGTCGCTGACTCGTAGCGCTTCGCGGCGCCGAGCTCGAGCACGAACTGGAAGACGTCGGCGTGCGACGTGCCGACGCTGCGGCCCGAGTCGGACTTCTTGATCGCGACGAGCTTCTGGCGCGCGCGCAGGGTGACGACCAGGCGCTTCGCGTCGACGGGCTCCGACAGCGCGAGCACGAGGCGACCCTGGAGTGACCCGCCCGGCGCGACCTTGAGCTGATCGAGCTCGAGCTTGACGGTCCCGCGTCCAAGGCCGGTGACCTGCTTCGTCGTCTGCTTGATCGTCGTGCCCGCGGTCTTCGCGGTCTCCTTCAGCTGCCCACCAAGCTTGCTGAAGAACTTCCCGGCATTCTTGACGAGATCATCTGCGTCGGACATGCGCGGAGCATGGCACGAAGCAGGCGGTCGCGTCAGTCGACGAACAGCGAGCAGCCGTCGATGAACAGGTCGCTGATCACCCCCGCGAGGTTCCGCGTGCCTGCGTGATAGATCGAGCCGACCGAAGTGTCGCCGGCACCGAGCTCGAACACGGTGACCTGCTTGCCGGTGGTGTGGCGGAACGCCTGCACGTTGAGCTGGTGATTATCAGCGTGCGCGAGGCCCTCGGCGAGGTTCGTGACGTCCGGATAGATCCGCTTGAACGTCGCGAGCGTCTGCGTGGCCTCGACGCCGGTCAGCTCGTTCGCCGCCGTCACGACGCGCGCCGACGTCCGCGTGAACGCGGGATCCATGCGCAACGCTGCCCAGTCCTCGGGCAACAGGCAGGTCTCGCGCTCGACCGTGCAGTCGTAGAGATCGCCGTCGTGGATCGACGTCACCATCGCGACGCCGAGCCGGTCGAAGATCGCGCCGTACGAGCTGTCACCGGCGCCGTACTCGAAGGCGATGAAGCCACGGCGCGCCGCGGGCTCGACGAGCCAGGTCACGTTCATCTCCTGCTGGTCGACGTGCGCGAGCGCATCGGCCGCGGTGGTGACGTCGGTGTGCGACGATTGCTGGACCGCGAGCACGAGCCGCTGCTGGTCCTCGGCGCTCAACGTCGAGAGTGTCGCCTGGGTGATGACGTTCGTGTTGATGGTCTCGAGCGCGGCGTTCGTCGCGATCTCGCCGTACGTCGAGCCGAACAGGCACACGCTGCTCGGCACCGCACAACCCGCGCCCTCGCAGTCGACGGTCAGCTTGAACTTGCCGCGGGTGGCGGCCTCGTACCCCTTCACGAGCACGCGATAGCGGCCGGGGCCGAGGTCGCGCACGAGCTGCGAGTACGTCGTGCTCGCATAGTCGTCGTTGCGCGCGATGTACGCACCCCAGCCGGTCGCGGTCTAGCGATCGAGATAGAGCACGGTCCGAGAGCACCGCGCGCGTGGCTACCCGGGTTGCCATGGCAGAACGAGCCGCGGGATCAGCGCTTCGAGGACGATCGTGCCGCCTACACTCGACCGATGTCGATCTGTCCCTGCGGTTCCAGCGACCCCTACGAGGGTTGCTGCGGCCTCTATCACGACGGGCTACCGGCACCGACCGCACTCGCGCTCATGAGATCGCGCTACGCCGCGTTCGTCAAAGGCGCGATCGAGTACCTCATCATCACGCACGATCCGCAAACCGTCAGCACCACCGCGCGCACGAGCCTCGAGAGGTTCGCGCGCGCCGCGGCGTGGCACGGCCTCGAGATCGTCGCCACCGTGCGCGGTGGAGAGGACGACAGCGACGGCATCGTCGAGTTCATCGCCCGCGGCGCGATCAATGGCCTGGCGTTCGCGCAGCGCGAGCGTTCACGGTTTCGCAAGCTCGATGGCCGCTGGCTCTACATCGACGGCACGATGAAGCGCGCGTGACGCGCACTTCAGAGACGTCAGCTTCGAGCTCATCCACCACGCTCGGCTTTCTCGGCTGCGCCCATGACGCTCGTGGTACGAGGCGCCCATGCGCCACGTGTGGATCGTGCTCGTGCTGTTCGCTTGCAAATCGTCTGCGCGTGAGGAGGTCAGGCGCGAGGCCAGGACCGAGGCCAAGACCGAGGCCAAGACCGACGTCGCGACCGAGGGGAGCGGCGATCTGGGCGTGGTGCAGCCGCGGTTCTCCGAAGGCCGGGCGGCGCCGACCGACGCGGGTACGCTCGGCTTCACGATCACGAAGGTGCACGCGAATCGCAAGCCGGCGACGGCCGCGCCGTTTCACGAGGCAGGCGGCGACTGGACCTACGTCGAGGCGCACGTCGATGACGATCCGACCGCGACCTTCATCGTCGGCATGCCGGCCTACGCGCCGGCGCAGGGCCGACCCGGCTTCGGCAAGATGATGTTCGCGCCGACGACAAAGCACGCGGGCGACAAGGTCATCGCGCTGCTCGCGAAGCGGCTCGGTGTGTCGGTGCCACCGACGATCGCGGGCGGTGTGCTGCAGGCGATGAAGGTTCCGATCGCGCTGCTCGGGGTGGGCATCGGGAAGCTCGACAACGGGCTTGGCGGCAAGGGAACCTGGACCGCGACGAAGCTGTTTTGCTCCGCGGGCGACATCGACTCGGCCGAGCTGTTCTTCAACATCAGCGTCGCGAGCAAGCGCGGCAAATTCTCCGAGAAGGACACCGACTACAACAAGGACGTCGTCGCGTGTCTCGCGATCGCGCTGCGCGACGGTGCGCTGCCGCCGCGCACGCCCGCGAACGATTCGACGCTGTCGGCGACGGGCCCGCGGCTCGAGCTCGGCAAGAAGATCGGCGAACGCCGCATGGAGGGGCTCGCGCTGACGCCGGCGCGCCTCCTGATGATCGACGAGCGCGGCGATAGCGCCGCCGTCGTCGAGGTCGACGTCAAGACCGGCAAGACGCGCGATCTGTACAAGACGGCCGAGCGGATCGAGTCCGGATCCTGCGACGACACCGGTGATCGTTGCGTGTTGAAGGTCTCGACGCCGTCGGAAGCGCGCAACGTGTTTGGCGGAGGCGACAAGACGCATCTCGTGTCGCTCGAGCGCACCATCTCGAATGACCTGGCACTGCCGGCGCTCGGCGAGCGGCCGGACCTCGCGGGCAAGAGCATCTCTCCCGATGGGCGCTTTGTGGTCGTGCGCGTGCGAGGCGACGACGGCGCGAAGCTCCTCGCGATCAACCGCGAGACCAAGCAGTCTGTCGCCCTTCCCGAGAAGGACAAGGAGTACCTGGCCGTCGTCGCATGGGTGAAGGAGGTCGGCAAGTGGGTCGCCGTCGTCACGCGCACGATCTACGAGGACCAGCCCTCGGTCGTCGTCGACTGGCACGTCGAGGCGAAGGGTGAGGTCAGGCCGAGCAAGCGGCCTGGGACCGACGAGACGCTGGCGATGTCCCCCGACGGCAAGCGCCACGCGGAATTCACGACCGATGGCAAGCTCGTCGTCACCGCCGGTGGCAAGCCGCGCACGCTCGCGTTTCACCCGGCCGACGCGAAGGTCGTGTCGCCTGACTGCTGCAAATGGATCGACAACCGCTTCATTCAGACGCGCACCGGCTTCATCGACACGGATGCGATGAAGGTGAGCCTGTTGCCGGTGGATCCCGAGGAAGATGCGCCGCGGATCACGTACGTGCGAGGGACGCGGACCGCGATCGTAGTGCGCGGGGACGGGGCGTACCTCGCGAACCTCGTCGGACCGTGAAGCGCGCCGTTTGCGAGGTCGCAACGACCGTGAGGCGATCAAGCAACGGGTGGGTCGTCGCCGAACAGGGTTCCGATGGCGATCTCGATCGCATCGAACGGCTCCGCCCGGACGACCTCGCCGCGCTCTGCTCGCAGAACGGTGATGTAGCCGGCGTCACTCCAGCGCATCACGGTCAGCGTCGCATCGCGTGGGTCGACGATCCAGTAGTGCGGGATGGCGACGCGATGGTACAGGCGCAGCTTCTTGACCGTGTCGTCGGTGGGACGGCTCTGCGAGAGGATCTCGCAGGTCCAGTCGGGCCGCACCTGGATCGGGGTGCCGGTCGGTCGCTCGGGACATCGATCGCGCCGCCAGCCGACGACGTCGGGCCGCACGACCTCGGACCCGAGGAGTACCTCGACCTCGGTCGCGATCCACCAGCCGCCTGGTCCGCCGCGCCCGGGCTGCCGTTGAAAGGGTGAATGGATCGCCCCGACGATGCCGGCCTGCGCGGAACCGTGCTCTCCGCTCGGCGCGGCCTTCTCGCTCAGCTCGCCGCCGATCAGCTCGTGGAACCGTTCGCGTTCCGGAATCGCCCAGAAGTCGTCGAGAGTCGCCTGGCGTCGTGCCGACTCGCTCATCCTCGCGTTCAGTCTACTTGGCTTTCCGCGACGCCGCTACGGCCGGTCGGATGGTGCCCGCCGTCCCGACGCGCAGTGACCACGCACGATCGTGCTCAGATCTCGTGCGGCATCGGCCGGCGCGGCGCACGGAAATAGCGCAGCGGCGAGTACGGACCGAAGTTCGAGACGCGCGAGGTGTACAGGTCGGCGTAGTCATTGACCTGCTCGCCGAACCGCGAGTTCTCGTTGCCCTCGCGCAGGCACGAGCCCCAGTGCGAGTTGTACGCCCGATCGGTACGCGCCTCGAGCGAGTCGACCTCGGCATCCATCAGGTTCGCGCGATCGCGCAGCGTGTCGATCGATGCCCGCATCAGCTTGCGCTCCTCCTCGAGCCGCGCCCGCAGCGACGGCTGGGTCGTCGGCTCCTCGAGGAGGCGCTGGATCTTCTTGACGCGCAGCGACTGGTAGTCGATCTCCGACTCGAGGTTGCGGTGCCGGCGATCGAGGAGCTCGAGATCCTTGATCTGGGCCTCCAGCCGCTCGCTGACCGAGATCTCGCGCTCGAGCTCCTGCAGCACCATCGCGGTGCGCCACATGTGCTGCTTGCGGAGCCGCAGGATGTCGCCGTAGATGTGATCGCCGATGTAGAGGACCTGCTCGCCCTTGATGCCGGTCATCTGCTCGAACGCGACGACGTTGCCACCCTGGTAGATCTTGTCGCGCGAGAGGTGCTTGATCTCCCCGCTTCCCGGGCCATTGGTGCTGATCGGCTGGTAGGTCTGGGGATCGATCTGCACGAACGGCCGCAGCTCGTTGAAGAACGCCGGCTTCGCGCCGCCGACGATCACGATGTCGAAGTAGTTGCGCCACGACGGATACGCCTTGCGCTCGCCGTCGAGCAAGTAGCTCATCACGACGGTGGTGTAGTCGTAGAGCGAGTTGGTCAGCAGGAACAGCTTCTTGCCGGAGCTGCGGAACTTGTGCAGCGTCTCGCCGAGCAGCGGATCTTTGACGATGTAAGACGCGAGGTCGGCCTTGATGACGCTCTTCAGCGTGTCATCGCGGTGGGCCTCGTCGATCGCGGTGCGGATGTCGCCAAACAGCTTGTCGTAGGCGGCCGTGCCGGTCTGGCGGTCCGCCCAGTCGACGAGCGTCGTGTACATCACCGCCTCGGGCAGGCCGAACAGCGTGTCGATCCACTCGAAGCGATCGTTCGAGAGGTTGATCTTCTCGTTGCGGTAGGTCGCCTTGCGCTCGGCGTGCGTGAGCTCGCGGAAGCCGTGGTAGCAGCGGCCGACGTAGCTGTGGCGATCGAGCTTGAAGACATTGCCGAGCTGCCGGTCGACCATCACGCCGCGGATCGCCCACCGCGGGTCGTAGTGGATGTCGCGGATCTGCTCGGCATAGCCGTGCTTCTCGATCAACTTGCCGAGGGTCAGCTCGATGGAGAGCCGCTCGAGCCGCTCCTGGTGATACAGCGCGAGCGTGTAGTCCATGTCGAACCCGATCACCTCGATCGAGTCCATCCGCAGATTGCGGTTGCAGAACACCCGGTTCTTGCGAGGGACGTCGATCTCGGTCGTCGTCTCACCCAGCAGTGCGCCCAGCTGCTGCTCGACGTCGGTCGTGGCGACCATTCACCCAAATAGTACCGTGTTCCGACCCGTCGCTCACGATTCGGGTGGATCGATCGGGGTGGGACATCTCGTTCGAAGCAGGGTGGGATACATTCGAGGCATGGTCGCGCCGCCCGCCTGGAACCGCAGCTCGGAGCCTTTCGCGGAGCTGTTCTCGGCCACCGCCATCGCGACCCGGGTCGCCGAGCTCGGCGCGCAGATCACCGCCGACTACGCGAACCGCGAGGGCGATATCGTCGTGATCGGCGTCCTCAAGGGCTCGATCTTCTTCCTCGCGGATCTCGTCCGCCACATCGCCGCGCCGATCATCCTCGACTTCATCGGGATCTCGTCGTACGGCGACGCGACGGTGTCGTCGGGCGTGGTGCGGATCACTCAGGATCTCTCACGGCCGATCGAGGGCAAGCACGTGATCGTCGTCGAGGACATCGTCGATACCGGTCACACCGTTCACTACCTCCTCGAGAACCTCGCGACCCGCCGCCCGGCCTCGATGGCGCTGTGCTCGCTACTCCACAAGCCGGAGCGCTCCGAGCGCGAGACCAAGATCGACTATCTCGGCTTCACGATCCCCAACAAGTTCGTGGTCGGCTACGGCCTCGACATCTCCCAGCAGTATCGAAACCTGCCGTTCATCGGCTACGTCCAGGGCGCTTAGCCTAGAGTTGAGGGTTCATGGACAAGGAAGGGCTCGAGAAGCTACCCGCTGCCCTCTTCGAGATCGGCAAGCTGATCGGCTCCGACCTCGATCCCGGCATCCTGCTCTCGCGGATCGCCGAGCTGATCTGCCAGCTGATCGACGCCAAGGCGTGCTCGGTCATGCTCCTCGACGCCGACCGCAAGCGGCTGCTCGCGAAGGCCGCCTATGGCCTGCGCACCGAGCGCATGCACTCGCTGTCGTTCAAGGTCGGTGAGGGCGTCGCCGGCTGGGTCGTCGAACGTGGCCAGCCCGCGCTGATCGGCGACGTCAGCCAGGACTCGCGGTTCATCGCGCTGCCCGCGAACCAGACGCCGATCTCGTCGCTGCTGTGCGTGCCGTTGCTCGCCCGCGGCGAGCGCGTCGGCGTCGTCACCGCGACCGCCGAGCGGATCAACGCGTTCAACGCGGCAGATCTCGAGCTCGTGCGGTTCATCGCGATGACGATCGCGCTCGACATCGAGAACGTGCGCCTCCACCGCGTCGCGGTCACCGATCCGCTGACCGGCGCGTACAACCGCGAGTTCTTGATGCAGCGGCTGCCGCAGGAGATCGAGGGTGCGATCGATCGCGATCGCTCGCTGTCGATCGCGATGGTCGACGTCGATCACTTCAAGGCGGTCAACGATCAGCACGGGCACGGCACTGGTGACGTCGTGCTTGCCGAGGTCGCGCGCCGGCTGCGAGGCGCGATCCGCGGTGGCGATGTGCTCGTGCGCTACGGTGGCGAGGAGTTCCTCGCGGTCCTGCCGAAGGCCGATGCCGGCCGCGCGTGGGAGGTCGGCGAGCGCATGCGTCAGCGCGTCTGCGAGCGCGCCTTCGATGTCGGCGATGGCGTGTCGCTGTTGCTCCGGATCTCCGTCGGGATCGCGCAGTGGAGGATGGGCGAGCCGATGC
>JBKJUF010000242.1:0-22050 GCA_046590445.1 Kofleriaceae bacterium | reverse complement strand
GGAATGCGCCGGAGAACCCGTGCTGATGGATGTCGACGGTGCCGTCCATCCAGAACAGCGCGTCGATGAGGAAGCGCGGTCCGCGATACATCGTGAGCGGCGGCTGGCCGAACTTCGATCCGCGGTCGAACTGCTGCGGCAGCGTGTCGGTCGCGAGCACCCAGCGAAGCAGATCGCGCGCGTCGAGGACGCGATCCGGCCGCTCCTCGGCGAGCACGACGGCGGCGATGTCGGGAAACGCGGCCCCGTCGTAGTTTTTCGCGCGCCAGCGCTGCTCGACGAGGCGTCCCAACCGATCGAACACGGCAAGCGGATCGTTCACCATCCCGCACGGATGCTAGCGGCTCAACTGGCCTGTAGTCCACGGCACTACAGGCAACTGCGTAGCGGTACCGCATGGGTCGACGAGTGGCTGCGGCCGTTGCGCGTGTCTGCGCTTCCGGCAAGTCTCTGGGCCGAGGAGCTCGCCATGGCACAGACCGCACAATCCCGCACCGTCGTGACGACCGAGAACGAGGCCCAGCGAGTGTTCAAGCTGCAGCGCGAGGCCTACGCGCGCGAACCGTACCCGAGTTACGAGGAGCGGCTTGGCAACCTACGCAAGCTCGACCGGATCCTCGTCGATAACTCGGCAGCGATCGCGGAAGCGATCACGGCTGACTTTGGTCACCGCGCGTTCGAAGAGACGATGGCGGCCGAAGTCTTCACGTCCGTGGATGGAATCCGCGACGTGATGAAGCGGCTCAAGAAGTGGATGGCGCCGCAGAAGCGTGACATCTCGATTCTGTTCGCGACCGGTCGCAATCGCGTGATCCCGATGCCGAAGGGTGTCGTCGGAGTTATCTCGCCGTGGAACTACCCGCTGTTTCTCACGGTCAGCCCGCTCACGAGCGTGCTCGCTGCCGGCAACCGCGCAATGATCAAGATGGCGTCGAATTCGCAGAACCTGTGCCGCTTGCTCGCGGTGAAGTTTCGCGAAGCGTTCGCCGAGGACACGGTCGCGATCCTGCCCGGTGTGCGTGCACAGGATTTCTCTTCGCTGCCATACGATCACCTCATCTTCACTGGCTCGGCGGATGCGGGCCGGACGGTGATGAGGGCTGCCGCCGAGAACCTGACGCCGGTGACGCTCGAGCTCGGCGGCAAGTCGCCGACGATCCTGTGCGACGACTACGACGTCGGTGAAGCCGCCTCGCGCATTCTCTACGCGAAATACCTCAACGCTGGGCAGACGTGCCTCGCACCGGACTACCTGATGGTTCCCGAAGCGAAGCGTGACGCGTTCGTCGCGGCAGCCCAGCGGATCATGCCGAAGCGATATCCGGACCCGAGCTCTCCGCAGTACACGTCGGTGATCGACGCGAAGTCGTACAACCGCCTGCGCGCGACCCTCGACGATGCGCGGGCGAAGGGTGCCGAAGTCGTGCCGCTGATTCCCTCGGCGACGTTCGACGACGAGCTACGCAAGATCCCACCGCATCTGATCCTCGATGTCACCGACGACATGCTCGTGATGCAGAACGAGATCTTCGGCCCGCTCTTGCCGATCAAGACGTACCAGACGCTCGACGATGCGATCGCCTACGTCAACAGCAAGGATCGCCCGCTCGGCTTCTACGTGTTCACGAACGACGACGCACGCGAGGACAAGCTCATCCGCTCGACGATCTCGGGCGGTGTGACGGTCAACAACTGCATGCTGCACGTCGCGCAGCACGACCTACCATTCGGTGGAATCGGCGCGAGCGGCATGGGCCAGTATCACGGGCACGAAGGGTTCCTCGAATTCTCGAAGCTGCGCCCCGTATTCAAAGCGCCGCGCCTGCCGATCATCGACATCTTCTATCCGCCGTACACGGGCAGGCACCGCAAGATTCTCGACCTGCTCGTTCGCCACAAGCGATGACCTGGCGCGTAAGCCCGTCGTCGGCTCGCGCGATCACGCGGTCGCGCTCCGCACCGATGCTCGCAGCCGCGCCGTTGCCGCAGCTTGCCGGCGTCGCGACATCGCGCGCGAGCACGCTCGCGGACGGGCTCGCCGGCGAGCCGCGCCGCCAGGCCGTGGTGGTCGGCGCGGCTGCGGGCATCGACCTGCCCTGACCAGATCTGACCGCACGCTGGCAGGTAACGGGCGTGTAACGATCTGATCTGACAGGGCGATACGGCCGATCATCGCCCACTGTCTTGTCGCGACTTCACCACATGACCTGTCTCAGATTTCCACGGTAGCAGGCGCGAACAACCACATCTGCCCGTCGCGATCTCGCGAGCATGCGCGCCGGGACGCGAGCAAGGCCACCAGAGGGCGCCGTGGCATCACCGATGCACGATGGCTCGTCATGCGCGATGCCACGATGCCGATCGGTGTAGTCGACGGTCAGGTGGTGCCACTCGCACGCGCGCCGCGACGCCGCGTCGCGAACCGATTCGGGGAATACGAGGTGCTGGCGCCTCTGGCACGTGGTGGCATGGGCGGCGTCTACCTCGCCGCGCACGAGTCTACTGGCGAGCGCGTCGCCCTCAAGGTCGTCGATCCGCACCTCGCATCGCATCCCGAGGTGGTCGCGAGGCTCTACGACGAACGCGCGCTCGCGTCGTGTACGCAGCACCCGGGCCTCGTCGAGATCCGCGACGCCCGGATCGCGAACGACGATACGCCGTACCTCGTGATGGAGTACCTCGATGGCGAGACCCTCGCGGCGATCGCCGATCGCGGTCCGCTCGAGCTGGCGACCACGCTCGCGATCTGCGCCCAGCTCGCCGCGGCGCTCGCCGCCTTGCACGCGGCCGGCGTCATGCATTGCGACGTCAAGCACGACAACGTGTTCGTGCTCGACGAGCAGATCGGCGGCGTGCCGCGCGTCAAGCTGATCGACTTCGGCGTCTCGCGACGGGTCACCGACATCATCGATGACACCTCGATCGCCGGCACGCCGTGGTGCATGGCCCCCGAGCAGTGGCGCGGCCGCCCGCTACCCGCGTCCGATGTCTACGCGCTCGGCTGCGTGCTCTACGACCTGACGACCGGCCATCCGCCGTTCGATGGCTCGCTCCCCGCGCTCATGACGGCCCACCTCGAGACCCGGCCGGCGCGCCCGTCGTGGCTCGCGGCGATGCCGATCGAGCTCGAGCGTCTGATCCTGCGCGCGCTCGCGAAGGTCCCCGCGGATCGCCCGACGATGGCCGAGCTGGCGAGCGAGCTCGCGGTGCTCGCCGACGCCGCCGCGGCACCGGCGCTACGCGCCGCCGGGTAAGGCTCGACGAGCCGCGCGCGCAGATCGCGCTCGAATCGGCCGGTCAGATCGCGCCGTGACCTCGTGCGTTAGAATGTTCGGCGCTCCGTCGCGTCGAAGGCCCCCATGCAGCTCTCCTTCCTCAGCAAGTCGCTCGTCGCCGCGGCGCTCGCGCTCGGCAGTCCGCTCCTCGACGCGACCGCCGAGGCCGCCCCGCGCGCCGCGACGGCCACCATGCCGAGCACGAGCTGGCACTTCGTGCAGCTCGAGCAGCTCCTCGCAAAGCTCGTGCCTCTTCCGGCGAACAGCGTGGGGGTCTACCGGTGGACCAGCGGCGGACCGCAGGTCCTGACCGGCGCGGAGTTCTGGGCAGCCTGCCCGCGCAAGACCGCGAGCTGCCGGGCGGTGGTCACACAGTCGCCGCCCGGGACGCAGCGCCTGCTCGCCGTCTCGAAGACCGGTGCGCTGCAATGGCTCGGCTGGGATGTGCTCGGCCCGGTGCGCGCATCGCTCGCTCGCACGGCCGGCCATGATGCCGGCGCCGCCGTCGAGCTCGCCGTGCTCGATCACTTGCTCGCGGATCCGCGCGCGCTGCTCGATACCGGATCCAAGTATGTCTGGGTCGAGCAGCATGCCGGGGGAGCGCGTGTCATCGAAGATCCGCTCAGCACCCAGCTGTTCTCGATCTTCTACGGCCCGCCACGCCTCCCGACGACGCGCACGACCCGGCCTCCACGCCCCGACGACCACGAGCGAGCGCAGCGCGAGCACGCGCGCTGGCGCGCCGCGCTCAAGGCCCGCACGACCACGCTCGGCACCGCGTTCCCAAAAGCCGCGCAGGTCACGACGATGGCGCTCGACAAGCGCTACCGCGCGCAGCTCGGCAAGGGACTGTACGAGCTGGATCTCAGCAGCCCCGAGGTCGCGGCCCTGCCGTCGCACGAGCGCGCGGTGCTGCGCGTCGTGCGTGCGACACCGCAGGCTCTCGACGGCTGGGTCGCCTGGGCACCGGTGGTCGGCGGCCAGGTGGTCGGCGTCCTCCACACGAGCTTTGGCTGCAGCATGGGGCGCGGCATGCCTCCCGGTATGGTGCCAAGCGTGAGCGTGGTGATCGGGACGAAGCTCATCCCGATCGCCGCGTACACCAACGATCAGGTCCATCCGCAGTATTGCCACCCGCACGGCCGCCGGCCGCCCGGGCTCGTCGAACCGCACCGTGCGCCCGCAGATCCGCGCGGCGCGTTCCTCGCCGATGCCGCCCACCTCGAGGCGGCGAGCGTGCCCGCGTTCGAGCGCCTTGCGGCCGAGCTTGCCCGGCTCGGCGCGCCCGCGCGGCTCGTCGACCGCACCCGCGCGGCTGCCGCCGACGAGGTCCGTCACGCCGCGATCATGACGGCGCACGCGATCGCCGCGGGGGCGGTGCCGGCCACCGTCGAGGTCACGCCGACGCCGCTGCGCGACGCCTTCGCGCTCGCGCTCGACAACGCGGTCGAGGGTTGCGTGCACGAGGCCTTTGCGGCGGTGCTGTGCCGGTTCCAGGCCGTGACGTGTCGGGATCTCGCGCTCGCCGCCGATCTCGACGTGCTCGCCGAGGACGAAGCGCGTCACGGCGAGCTCGCCTGGGCGATCGCGCGCTGGCTGGAGCCCCGGCTGACGGCGGACCAGCGAGCGGTCGTGGAGCGTGCGCGCGCCTCGGCGGTCGCCGCGCTCGGGGAGCGGACCGCTTGTCAGCTCGTGCCGTTCGCTCTGGCTGCCGCATCGCTCGGCATGCCATCAGGTGCGCAGGCGCGCGTGCTCGCCCACGGGTTCGCCGCGGCCCTCACCGCCTGACAAGCGATCCCCGCCGGCGGGCTCTGCCGTCGACACCTCGCAAAGACCGCTTCGCCCGGCTCGACCGCTTCATCGACCCTCCACGAGCGCCGCGAGCTCGCGATGTGATGGGTGCACGAGGATCCGCGCGGCGAGCTCGCGCCACAGCGCATGCCGCGTCGGATCGCCGAGGAGCCACGCCGGACCGCGCGGATGGGCCTCGCTCCAGGTCCGTTCGTCCTCCACGAGCTGCGCGACCGTCGGCGCGATCCGCGGATCGGTGGGATCGAGCCACGCCGCGGCGAGCACGAGCCCGAGCTCCGCGAACAGCACGAGGTAGCCCATCGTCGATGTTGCGTGGGTGGCGTCGTAGGCGTCGGCGAGCGCGCCGAACAGCGCGAGCGCACCGGCGACCGCGTCATCGCCAAGCTCGAGGCAGCTCTCGAGGAGCGCGGCCATCGCGGCCTCGGTGCCCTCGGGGACGGTCGCGGCCGCGTCATCGATGCAGACCAGGGCGCACGCGAAGCCGCGCTGCAGATGATCGACGGCGGGACCCGCGCTGCGCGCGACCTCGACGAGGATGTCGAGGTACGCGGGGAGTGGGTGCGGCACGAGGCCGGTCTTCTGGATCTCGAGGAGCGCGACCAGATCGTCGTTGACGAAGAACTGGCTCGGGCGCGTCAGCGCGTCGATGCTGGTGCGCGGCAGCCGTGCGCGGATCCAGCCGAGCAAGCGAGCGGGGTCGCGATCCCACGCGTAGGCGCGCGCGCCAGCGGCAAGGAGCTTGCCGGGTGGCAGTCGCGGGCGATCGTCGTCGAGCAGCGCGAGCCGGACGCGGCCGCGGGTGATCGTGATCTCGCGCTCGTCCTGCGGGCTGGTCGCGAGGCCGCGCGCGGCACGGATGCAGCGCAGCGCGGTGGTCTCGTCGAGCACGAGCCGGTGGTAGGCGATCGCGATGTCGAGCCAGTCGCGGACGCTGGTCGCGTGGCGCTCGGCGAGCGCGAGCTGCGTCGCGAGCACGTCGGCGCGCGCGTGGTAGGTCGCGAACGCGTGGGCGAAGGTCACGATATCGGGGACTGTGGTCGCGTCGCGCAGGCCGCGCTCGAGCGTCGCGATCGCCGTGGCGCGCTCGCCGAACGCGCGGAACGTGTTCGCGACGATCCACGCCTCGTGCGCGCGCGTCGCGATCGCCGCGGCACCGTCGACGAGCAGCCGTGCCTCGTCCGTGTAACCGGCGTCGCGATAGCCGCTCGCGATCGTGCACATGTCGAGCGCGATCCGCGCGTTCGTCACGCCGCGCTCGAGGCACAGCGTCGCGGCGGGCATGTCGCCGAGCTCGATCCAGGCGGCGGCGGTCAGCCGCCACTCGATGCAGGTCAGCGGCGTCAGGCTCGCGATGACGTCACGCGCAGCATCTCGATCGTTCAGGTGCTCGCGATAGATCCGCGCGACCTGGCGCGCGACCCACAGCCGATCGTTCGCGGCGCGCCGCGCGGCCTCCAGATCGACGCGAGCTGCTCGCGGGTCGGCCGAACAAGCCGCACGTTGCAGGAGCTGCGTGAGCACGCGATCCCGACCTTATCTGTTATTTCAGCTAGTTACCGCAAGTGATTCCAGATCCCGGCTGGCGAGTTGATACTGAACATCAGACCAGTGCGCTAGACCTATGAGTATGCGAATCGCCTGCGTCCATATCCCGCAGTTCGCGCTCCAGTGCGTGACCCGGATCGATCCATCGCTCCGCGGTGCTCCCGTCATCGTGGTCGGCTCGGCGCCGCCGTCATCACCATTGCCCCAACACGGCGCACCCGGCGACATCGCGACGGCCGCACGCGCGGCGCTCCACAGTCCGGTCGTCCAGGCGTGCTCGCGGGCCGCGTGGGCGGTCGGCGTCCGGATCGGGATGACCGCGACGTCGGCCCGTGGCCTGTCGCCGGAGCTGCGCGTGGTGTCCGCCGATCTCGCGGTCGAACGCGACACCGTGCGCGCGCTCGCGGACGCCGTGCTTGGCGCATCACCGTCCCGGACGGTGGTCGACATCGGCGGTCGGATCGGGCCGAGCGGCGCGCACCTCGCGATCTACTGCGAGGTCCCCGCGAAGACGCGCGGTACGAGCTTCGGTGATCGGCTACTCGAGCGGCTGCATGCGCTCGGCCTCACTGGTCGCATCGGCATCGCCGATGATCGGTTCACCGCATGGGTCGCGGCCTGGAGCGGTGCGTGGGATCCGATGGCGAAGCACGACCGAACGTCGTCGATCACCGCGTCGATCACCGCGCCGGCCGATCGGCTCGGTGAGGAACACGGCGTCGTCAGCGTCCCGCGTGGTGGCTCGGCCGCGTTCCTCGCGCCGCGGCCACTGTCGCTGCTCTCGATCACCCCCGAGGTGCTGCACATGCTCGACGCGCTCGGCGTCAGCACGCTCGGCGAGTTCGCGGCGTTGCCGGCACCATCGGTGACCCGACCGTTCGAGGCGGACTATCAGGCGCTCGCGCGCGGCGACAGCGGCAACACGCTACGACCGTACTTGCCCGATGCGCCGATCCGCGAGGACGCCGTCATCGGCGCACAGCAGAGCGCACCGGCGGCGATCGCGCTGCTCGCGGAGCGGATCGCGCTGCGGCTCCAGGGCCGCGGGCGCTGCGCGGCGCGACTGGAGGTCACGCTATCGTCGCAGGCTTTCGCCACCGGCGATCACGTCGTGCCGGTCAGCCCGCTACGCTCTCGAGATGGCGATGCCGCGCGCGGTGGCGTGCTGGCCTCGGCGGAAGAGCTCGCCGAGGCGATCGGTGGTGCGCTCGGCGACGAAGCGATGACGCCGTGGCGCATCCGTGTCGTGGTGACCGGCGAGGTGATGGCCGGCGAGCAGAGCCTCGCGGACACCGACCTCGCGGTGCCGGCGCAGCGCGCGATCGGCCTCGCAGGATCGCCGTCATCGACATCAGGCGCGACGGCGCTCATGGCGATGGCGAGCCACGGCAGCGTTGACGATGGTGGACGACGCGAGCTCGACACGCTCGCGGTCGTGCTGTCGACGACCGGGAGTACGGCGGAGCGGGTGTTCGGGCTGACCTCCCCGAGCGCGGAGCGCCGCGACGGGCGCAGGCACCTCGGCGCGCGGCGGCGCGGCAAGCAACGGCGCCGGACGCGCACCGGCGAGACGCTCGTGCAGCCGCAGCTCTTCAAGATGTAGCCCGAGGCTTCACGCCGACACTCGTGGTAGACCCGCGCCATGTCGACGAACCTCGAAGCCCAGCTGCGCGAGCAGCTCACCGCGGCGATGAAGGCCAAGGACCAGAAGACCTTGAACCTCGTGCGCATGATCAATACCAAGATCATGGAGCGCCGGACCGCCAAGGGTTTCACCGGCACCGTCGACGATGCGCTGATCCTCGACGTGATCAGCACCTACAAGAAGTCGATGGAGAAGGCGCGCACCGACTACGTCAACGCGGGCGATCGCGGCAAGGAGCAGGTCGCCGAGATCGATTTCGAGATCGCGTGGTGCAACAAGTTCTTGCCGCAACAGGCGACCGAGGCCGAGCTCCGCGAGGCCGTGGCCAAGGCAGTCGGCGAGCTACCGCAGAAGGATCCGAAGATGGCCGGTCGGATTGTCGGGGCGATCAAGAAGCAGTTCGGCGACCGTGCCGACGCCGGGCTCGTCAAGAAGCTCGCGGACGAGCTACTCGCGGGCTGATCCAGCTGGCCGCTGGCACGCTGAGCGCGCCGGCTGAGCGGCCCCGTTCAGAGCGCGTCGTCGCTCGGCAGCGGCGGGATCGAGATCGATGCGCTGACCGAGACGTGGGTGTCCTCGTCGATCAGCCGGGCACCTTCCATGAGCAGGTGCGTGGTCGACACCGAGACGCGATCGACGCCCTCGACGACGCACGAGATGAACTCGAACTCGCCGGCGCCCCAGGTCAATAGGTAATAGACGCACTCGGCATCGACGGGTTCGTCCGCGTCATCGAGCCGCGCATGCACGACCTTGCCCTCGCGGACGAGGACCTGCGCGCTCGGACCGTTGGGCGCGCGGAGCTGCAAGAGCCCAGTCTTGCGCTCCATCTCGATCAGCACGAGGAGCGAGGACAGGCCGACCTGCGCGAGGTCGCCACGCAACCCCGAGCCGCCGAGCTGCTCGCGGGTCTCGACCATGGTCTGCTGGGTCCGGCGCAACGTCTTGGTGACGCGGAGATCGAGCTCCTCGAAGCGAAACGGCTTGGTGACGTAGTCATCCGCACCGAGCCGGAAGCCGCGGATCCGATCGTCCTCCGAGGACAGCGCGGTCAAGAAGATCACCGGCAGCATCGCGAGCTCGGTGTGCGAGCGGAGCTGGCGGACGAGCGCCCAGCCATCCATCTTCGGCATCATCACGTCGGTGATCAGCAGATCCGGTGTCCGCGCGAGCGCGCGCACGAGGGCATCCTCGCCGTCGACGGCGGTCTCGACGCTGTAGCCCCGCTTCTCGAGCACGGTCGCGACCATGCGAAGGATCCAGGCGTCGTCGTCGGCGACGAGTACGTGCGGGGCCATCAGCTGAGGCCTGGAGGGTAGCGTGTCGCTGGTGCACCTGGCAACGTCCGCGGACCGCCCGTACACGACCGCGCGCTTGTGCCCTCGCGGTCGCTCGGCCAGACGGCCTCGCTCCCCCTGCGGTCAATCCGAGTGGGCGGGGGCCGGCCCCGGGCGGGCCGCTGGCGGCTCGTCGACGACATTCGTCAGGCTCCAGGCGCCGCGCTCGCGGACGGCGAGGCGACCATCATGCAGCGCGATCACTGCGCGGCCAGCCTTGTCGACCACGACGCCGACCGCGGTGCCGAGCGAGACCGTCGGTGCCGGCACGATCTCGATCGGCGCGCGCTCGAGCTTGTTCTGGTGCAGCGTGACGAGCTCGAGGCCGCCACGCACGGTCGCCACCACGACGAGCCGGTCGTCGGCGCCGAGCGTGCAGGCCGTAACCGCGAGGCCGGCAGGCCAGGGCGTGGTCTTGCCGGTTCGCAGATCGACCACGCCGTGATCGACGAGCGCCCACCGATCGCCGACGAGCTTGTTCGCCCGGCGGGGTGCCTTCTTGATCGGTGTGATGCGGGTACCCGCGATCCGGAACAGCCCGCGTGCGGTCTGGATCACCGTGGTCTTGCCGGCGCCGAGCGCGAGCACGTTGTCAGGCGCCGTCGCGAGCCTCACGGGCTCGCCCGCCTGCGTCCGATCGAGTGCGAACAGCTGGCGACCGACGGCGGCGACCGCGCGCGGTCCCGCGCTCATCACGGCCTTGCCTCGCTGCATGATCCGCAGCGCGGACCACCCATTCGCCGCGAGCCGGTAGACGACGCCGTCGCCGAGCACCACCGTCGTCGTCCCGGCGCGACCCGCGACCGCGATCGGATCGGCCGTGGTGAGCTGCGCGCGGCGGATCCACGCGCCCTTGCCGTCGGGCTCGTAGACCTGGCCGGACGGACCGATCGGCACGGCGCCGCGGGCGTCATCTCCGGGTGGTGGCGCGAGTGCGACGAGCACCGGCGCAACCTTGGACTGAGGCGCGGCGACCGATGGCAGGCTGCTCGCGCACAGCACACCGGCGAACAATGAGGTCGCGACGATCGTCCGTATCTCGAGCGACCCGCCGTTCACGGGCTAGTGTGCCGGAGGCGGCATCGTGGGTGACCCGGCAGAACCCGCAGCGGGCGCAGCGGAACCAGCGGGCGCAGCAGAACCAGCGGGCGCAGCGGGCGCAGCGGAACCACCGGAACCAGCAAGCGCAGCAGCCGAACCATCTGCAGCCGAACCCGATCCGAGAGGTGCTGCGGAACCCGATCCCGTGGCAGGTGTCGCCGAGCCGGCCGAGCCCGTGCCGCCGGGACTTGTCGGCGTGGCCGACCCAGGCGTCGCCGGCTTCTTGTCGGCGAGCTTCATGAAGTCGCACGCACGGAGCTGGTCGAGCGTGGTTGCCGCGGTCGCGCACGCGACGGCCTTCTTCGACGACCCGCCGCGGCAACGCCGGACGTCACCGTCTAGATCGGCGTTCGAGTTCAGGTTCTCGGTACCGAGCAAGAGGCGCATGTTGCCGAGCGCCTTGCGGCAGCTGTCGTCCGATGGCTTGTTGCAGCCCGTTCCGAGCGTGACGAGCGCGCTCGTCGCGATGACGAAGACGACGGACCGAGGCGTGGAGATGCGCGTCATGACCATTCCTTCGGCGAGGACTCTACCAGCTCGCGCGCGCGGTCGAGGTCCTGGCCCGTATCGATCTCACGCCACTGACCTTCGATCAGGATCGGATCGATCTTGATGCCACTATCGATCAAGAGCTGCAGCAGATCGGTCAGGTACGCGTTGCGATAGCTCGCCGCGCGCCCGAACGGCTGGTCATCGCGCCCGGCAAAGTCCTTGGCGAGCCGATCGAGGGTGTTCGCGATGATCGCGACGCCACGCGGGCCGAGCCGCATCAGCCCGATGAACTCGCCAATGGCATCCGCCGGTGGCAGGGCGCGCTTGCCGACCCGCGCGACCGTGCCGTCGGGCATCAGATCGGAGACCTCGCCCTCCTCGAGCGGGTGCTCGGTGCGGCCCGTGTAGATCGAGCGAAACTCGCGATCGATCACGAGCCCGATCTCCGACGGCGACTCGACGGCCGCGCGCGCGACGGCGGGGGTGAAGATGATGTCGCTGTACGACACCAGGCACGGTTGATCGAGGAACGCGCGCGCGTACGCGAGCGAGAGCAGGACGTTGTTGGTCTGCCACGCCGTGTTGTCGACGAAGATCGCGCGGGGCACGAGCGAGCGCACGAAGCCCTCGAGCACGTCGCCGCGATAGCCGCGGATCACGACGAGCTCCTCGATCCCGGCCTGCTCGAACGCCTTCCACACCCAGCCGAGGATCGGGCGCGCGCCGACGTCGACCATCGACTTCGGAACCTCGTCGGTGTGCGAGCCGAGCCGCTTGCCGCGGCCCGCTGCGATCAGGATGGCGCGCTTGATCTGGCTCTGGCTCATGGCGTCTGCTCGGGGGTGACGGGGTCGGCGGCGGGACTGGCGCGCGGAGTGGCGACGGGGTCGGCGGGCGGACTGGCGAGCGGCGTGGTGATCACCGGCCGCGAGAACCGACCCAGCCGGAAGAAGATCATGGCGAAGGTCTTGGCGAAGTAGAGCGCGTTGACGCCGGCGTACGCCCAGAAGAAGACGTCGATGCGATTCGCGAGCGCGCAGATCCAGATGTACTGCGGATAGTGGACGAGGATCCGCGCGACCCACTCGATCGCGGACAGCACCATCCCGATCGGGCCACGCCGGCCGCCGACGTCTGCGGGCTGGCCGTCCTCGGTCGCCGGCTTCGCGCCGTATTCGGGCCGCCGCGTGAAGGATGTCAGCGAGAGCCCCGAGGCGAGGCAGAACAGCCCGCCGAGCCCGACGACGAGGAGCCGGTTATCGCCGGTCTCCTGCCACAGCCGGACCGCGACGCAGCCGAACAGGAACATCGCCTTGAGCTCGTCCATCAAGAAGTCGAGCAGGTGGCCGAGCGGCGACGCGATCTTGCGAAGCCGCGCGAGCTGGCCGTCGGCGCAGTCGAGGACGAACGAGAATTCATAGACCGCGGCGGCGGCCACGAGCCACAGGTACCCGGGCAGCAACGCGAACATCAGGCCGGCGCCCGCGGCCACGATCGCAGACAGGAACGTCACCTGGTTCGGCGTGATCGGCGTCTTCGCGAGGAAGTAGACGACCACGGCGGCCGGCGGCCGCGCGACGTACTCGGTGAACCGATTGATGTCGCGCTTCTTCTTCGACGCCCGGTAGATGGCGACGATCTCGGACCACATGGCCGGCGGACCTTACCCGAAGGGGCTGTCACGCGGGCGGTACGCCGCTGCCCGCGCTACGCGCGCGAAGTCTCCGATCATTGTCCGGTTGTCGTCGACTTTCGTCGCTGATCGTCGGTGACGTTTTCGCTTGCAGGGGAGGGGACCCCTCGATAGGTTGCCGCGAGTTCACGGGGAACCACGTCACATAGAACCGCCGATTCGTCGGCAGACACTGGGGTTTAGGATGCCTGAGCACACGATCCCCGAGTCCCTCATCGAGCAGATCCGGACGGGCAAAGCGGCCCTCGTCGTCGGTGCGGGAATCGGAGTACCTAGCTGGAAGCAGTTGCTGGAGCGCCTCACGAAGGCGCTCGAGACCCGCGGGCGCGAAGGCGATGACGCCGCGACCAAGGATCTCGAGAAGCTCCTCCACAAGGGCAACCTCGTTCGCGCGGTCGGATTCCTCGCCCGCGCGCTCGGCGAGGAGACCTGCGATCGCATCGTCGAGGATACGTGGACCTCGCCGATCGAGACACCCGCCCTGCCGCGCACGCTCGCGCAGCTGCCGTTTCGCCACGTGTGGACCACGTTCCCGGGCGACCTGCTCGAGTACGCGTTCGAGACCGCCTCGCCCGAGGCGTGGCCACCGGCGCGCGTCGTGACCTACCAGGAGCTCGGCGAGCTGTCGCCGCGCCGCCGCACGCTCGTCAAGATGCTCGGCAACTTCGACACCTACGTCGTGACGCCGAACTCGGTCCGCCGCGCGCTGTCGCGAGCGGTCGATCTGCGCGAGTACGCGCGCAAGCTCTACGTCGAAGGCTCGCTCGTGTTCGTCGGGTTCCGCTACGGCGATCCCGATCTCGCGGCGCTCCTCGATCGCGTGTTCGGCATGTTCGAGCCGCCGCGCGGCACGCACTACTTCCTCGGGGCCGGCGTCGGGCCGGTCACCGTCGACGAGCTGATGGCCGACCACCACATGGAGGTCGTGAACCTCGCCGGCCGCGGCGGTGACGAGGTCGCCGAGCGCTCGGTGATCGACTGGCTCGAGCAGCTCCGCGACACCTGCGCCAGCGTAGGCGTCACGCTCTCGCAGGAGCGTCCCGATGCGGATGACGCCGAGGGCTGGATCGCGATGCTCGGCGACGGCGTCGAGGAAGCCGCCGAGGCGCGCGACGCGCTCGATCTGATCGAGCGGCGCGCTCGTGACACCAAGGACTGGGAGACCGTCACCGAGGTCCTGCTCGGCCGCATCGAGCACGCCGGCGACGGTCCCGACCGCGCGCACCTGCTCCGCCAGCTCGCCGAGGTCTACGAGACCGGGCTTGGCGATCTTCGCCGCGCCTTCGAAGCGATCACGACGGCGTGCCACTGCGCGCCCGAGGACAACGCCGCCGCGCTGATGGCCGAGAAGCTCGCTGCCGCCACCGGTGGCTGGGCGGATCTCGTGAGCGAAGCTTCCGAGATCGCGACCGACGCGACCGACCCGAGCGTCGCGTCGATGTGGTGGGCGCGGCTCGGCAACTGGTACGGTACCAAGCTCGATCGACCCGACTACGCGCTGCCGTCGCTGCGGCGCGCGCTCGAGCTCGATGGCACCAACCGCACCGCGTACAACGCGCTCGCCGAGACCCATCGCAAGGCCGGCAAGTGGGCCGATCTCGCTGACACGCTGCGCGCGCATGCCGCGGTCGAGACCGACACCGAGACCAAGGTCGATCTGCTGATCGGGCTCGGCGATCTCTCCGAGAACCAGCTGTCGTCGACCGGCAAGGCGATCGAGGCCTATCAAGCCGCGGCGGATCTCGACGAGTCTTCTGATGACGCGCTCGCCGCGCTGGAGCGGCTGTACCGCCGCGACGAGAAGTGGGCGAGCCTCGCGAAGGTCCTCGACCGCCGCGCCGAGATGTGCGAGGCCAATGGCGACACCGGTCGCGCCGCCGCGATCCGCCGCGAGCTCGCGACGATGCGCGCCGAGAAGCTCGGTGATCTCGAGGGCGCGATCGCGCGCTACGAGGCCGCGGTCGCCACGAACGGCAGCGACGCGACCGCGCTCAAGGCGCTCGTCGATCTCTACGACAAGACCGGGCGCACCGAGGACTACCTCCGCACGATGGAGCGGCTCGGTCAGGTCGCACCGGAGGGCGAGAAGCTCGCGACCCTGCGGAAGCTCGCCGCCGAGCTCGAGGATCGCGATCCGGCGCGCGCCGCGCTGGCCTACGAGAAGCTGCTCGCCGCCGACGCTTCGGCCGACGACGCGTACCGTGGGCTCGAGCGCGTGCTCGAGGGCCAGGAGAACTGGTACGAGCTCGTCGCGCTGCATCGCCGCCATATCGCGGCCGCGAAGACGCCGGCGCAGCGCCTGGAACTCTACCTCGCGTCCGCCGAGACCTACGAGAAGCACCTCGAGGATCCGCACAAGGCGATCGAGGCGCTCCTCAACGCGATCGCGATCGAGGACACCAACAAGACCGCGCTGGCTGCGCTGCCGCGCCTCTACATGCGCACCGAGGCGTTCGACCGCGCGGTCGACGCCCTCGTCCGTCACGCGGCGCTCGAGGGAGATCGCGGCGCGAACCTCCTGGCCGAGGCCGGCACGCTCGCGTACGAGAAGCTCGGTGACGCCGAGGTCGCTCAGCGCCACCTCGACCGCGCGATCGCACTCGACGCCGAGCACTACGTGGCCCTCAAGGGCCTCGCCCAGGTGCACGCGAGCCGCGGTAACTGGACGCAAGCCGTCGAGCAGATGCTCCGCGCGGAGGGCGCATCGGGCAACCGCATCGAACGCGTCGAGCTGCTGTGGACCGCCGCGCAGATGGTCGATCTCAAGCTCGCGGATCCGAACCGCGCGCTCGAGCTCTACGAGCGCGTGATCAAGCTCGATCCCGATCACGTCGATGCTGGCCAGCGGATCGCCGATCAGCTGGTCGCCGCGAAGCGGTGGGACGATGCGTTGCCGGTGCTCGAGATGCTCGCGCGTCAGGCCGAAGGCCTCGATCGACTCGAGCGCAGCCGTCGCGAGGCCCAGCTGGGTCGCGCGTACGAGGCGCTGCACCGCACCGAGAAGGCCGCCCGCCACTACCGGCTCGCGGTCGAGCAGGATCCCGACAGCCTCGAGGCCGCGATCGGTTTGGCCGCCGTGCTGATGACCGAGGCCAAGGCGAACGAAGGCAGCGAGATCGCGAACGAGCAGTGGCGCGAGGTCGATCGGCGCTATCGCGAGATCCTCGCGCGGCACCGCAGCGGCATCACGGACAGCCGGGTCGCCGAGATCTGGTACCGGCTCGGCGTCGCGTCGCGCGCGCTGGGCGAGGACAAGAAGGCCGAGCAGAGCTTCCGGCGCGCGCTCGAGCGCGAGCCGCTGCACGAGGCGACGCTCGGCGCGATGGTCGAGCTCGGCGGCGCCCGTGGCGAATGGAAGATGGTCGCGGACGCGAAGCGCGCGCAGGTCGAGGCGCTCGCGAAGACGCCCAATAGTGAGGAACGACGCGCGAAGCTGTACGAGGACATCGGCGACATCCAGCGCGAGCGGCTCCGCGACATCAACGCGGCGACTGGCGCGTACTGCGAGGGCATGACCCTGCAGCCGGGCTCGCGCACGCTCCTCCACAAGCTGCTCGAGTCGTTCACCGAGCAGAAGCAGTGGCGGCGCGCGATCGAGACGCTCGATCAGTTGTCCGCCCAGGAGGCCACGTCGGATCGCCGCGCGCGGTTTCACTACACCGCGGCGGTGATCGCGCGTGACGAGCTGAAGGACAGCGAGCTCGCCGTCGAGAAGTTCCACGCCGCGCTCGACGACGCGCCGCTGACGCCGCGGGCGTTCGAGGCCGTCGAGAAGCTGCTCGAGGATCGCAAGGACTGGAAGAACCTGGCGCGCGCGTATCGCCGTCAGCTCAAGCGCATGGGTGAGGACGCGCCGGTCGAGGTGCTGCTGGCGCTGTGGACGCGGCTCGGCGACACCTACCTCGAAGGCCTCGGCGACAACGAGGCTGCGACCGAGGCCTACCAGGTCGCGTGCGAGCTCGCCCCCGACGATGTTCAGCGCCACGAGCAGCTCGCGGACCTCTACCTCGAGGCCGGCGAGGCCCGCCGTCACGAGGCGATCGCCGAGCTGCAGTTCCTGCTCGGGCATGCCCCCGATCGCGTCGAGCTCTACAAGGCGCTCGCGAACCTGTATCGCGCCGAGCACGAGCTCGACAAGGCGTGGTGCGTGGCGCAAGCGCTCGTCTTCCTCGGGGCTGCGTCCGACGAGGAGAAGCTGCTGTATCTGAAGTTCCGCCCGGCCCAGTTCACCCCGGCGCCGCGCCGGCTGACCGAGGAGCTCTGGCAGAAGTCGATCATCCACCCGAAGGAGGACCGCCATGTCGGCGCGATCTTCTCGTCGACGCTGGCCGCACTCGCGGCGAGCACGGCGCAGCCGATCACGTCGTTCGGGCTCACCGCGGAGTCACGGACCGATCTCGATCGCGATCCGCGCGCGGTCAGCCGGATCGTCAAGTACGTCTCGGGCGTGCTCGCGATCGACCCGGCTCCGATGGTGTGGTTGCAGGAGGCCGGCGACGGCCTGCGCGTCGCCAACACGGTCGGGCTCGGCGCCGAGCGCCAGCGACTCGTGCCGTCGCTCCTCGTCGGGGCACCGCAGATCGGCAAGAACGACGAGCGCGAGCTCGCGTTCGAGGTCGGCAAGCGGATGGCATATCTGCGCCCCGAGCGGTTCGTGACGCTCGCGCTCGGCACGCTGCCCAAGCTCGAGGCCGCGTTCTCGGCCTCACTGCTCGCAGGTGGCAAGAAGCTCCTGGCGCACGACGGCGCGTCGTTCAACCAGGGCGCGAGCGAGGAGGCCAAGAAGCTCGCGCAGACGCTGCGACAACAAGTCCCCGGCCCGCTCCTCGAGCAGGTCGGCGAGCTGTCGACGAAGCTGTCCGGCCGCGTCGGCAACGGGCTGGTGTCGGGCTGGCGAACCGCGACGGACCTCACCGCGAACCGCGTCGGCTTCATCGTCGCGAACGATCTGGAGACCGCGGCGAAGGGCATCGCCACCGAGGGTGCGGCGCTGTCGAGCATGTCCGTCAAGGAGCGGCTGCGTGACCTCCTTGCGTATGCCGTCAGCGAGCACTACTTCCTGGTGCGGCGTCACCTCGGGTTGCACATTCGCGGCGAGGCCACAGCGTGATCGCGCGGCCGATCTTCGCGGTGGTGCTCGCGCCGGTCGCGCTCGCGGCGTGCGGTGGCGGCACCGACGAGCCCGAGTGCCCGACCGACGACTGCTCGGTCCCGGGCAGCACGGTCGTCAAATGGCGGTTCCACGAGTACCCGCAGTGGGGGTTCCTCGCGGATACCTGCCTCGATCTCGGCGTCACCATGGTTCGTGTCGAAGCGATCAACGTCGCCGATCCGGCGGCGTACTTCATGCTCGACAAGGGCTGCGGTGAGGGCCAGGCCACGTTCCTCCGGCTTCCCGAAGGGTCCTACGACATCGCCGTGACGCCACTCGACGAGACGGGTGCGCCGGCCGTGTCGACGCCGGCACGCGGTCAGGTGGCCGCAGGCCTCCCCGGCGTGCCCGTCGAGACCACGATCAACGTCCCGCACACCGGCTGGACGCGCGCGTACACCGGCACGTTCCTGTTCAAGCTGTCGTGGAACGGGATGGCCTGCGAGCCGGCCGCGGTCGCGACCCAGACCCTGAAGCTGATGATCGGCGGCCAGGTCGTCAGCGCGCGCCTCGACAACAACCAGAAGCTCGATGGTACCGACGACAGGCCGTGTCGGTCGTTCACCGAGCCGTTCGCGCAGTTCGTGACGGACCTGCCGTTCGGACCGGCAACGATCGCGGTGACCGGCAAGGACGTCGCCGGCGTCACGAAGTTCGACCACGAGTTCGAGACGTTCATCGGGGTCGGTCAGAACAACCCGACGCTCACGTTCGACCTGCCGCTTCCGCCGGCGATGTGACAGGGTAAGCGCGTGCGCGGTCGGAGCTTCGGGCGGGTCGGGCGGGTCGGGCGGGTCGGGCTGGTCGGGCTGGTCGGGCTGGTCGGGTGCGGCTCACCGCAGTCCGCGCCGAGCGCCGCGCAGGTGCTGATCGCATCAGGTCCGCGGCTGCCGGCCCCTGCACCCGTCGATGGGCACGTTAACGGCGGCGCGTACCTCACCACGATCGCCGCGCAGATCCAGCCGCGATGGAGCCAGTTCCTCGAGGACTGCCGGCTGCGCCTGTCGAAGACCCATCCGCTCAACACGCCGACCCTCGCGACCGCGGTGGAGCTCGTGATCGACAGGGACGGCAAGCTCGGGTCCGGCCAGACCATGCAGAGCAGCGGCAACGGCGACTTCGATACTGCGGTGGCAGACGTGCTCGATGAGGTCCGCAACCTGCCGCGACCGCCCGCCGAGCTCGAGTCCGACGATGGCCGCGTCCACGTGCGCTGGCTGTTCGCGCGCGATCGCCGGCAGGCGGGACCGGCGACGGCGCAGGTGATGGTGCTCGAGCTGCCGCTGCTCGCGGTCGTCGAGCGCATGCTCGCGGCGCGCGCGCTGCCACGGGCCGCAACCCGGATCGCGAACGCGCCGGCGACCGATGCCGATCGGCCGGCCGCGACCGAGCGGGTCATGATCGCGGTCACCCGCGACGGGCTCGCCAGCCTCGACCGCAACGTGCGGCGGGTCGCGATCGAGGCCGTCGGCCGCGCGCGCCTCCACGGGCTTGCCGGCGAGGTGCACGAGCTCGCGACGTCGTCGAGTGATCTCGAGATCCAGGTCGCGGCGATCGGAGCGTCGGCGAGCCTGGGCGACGCCGCGATCGTGCCCGCCCTGCTCGCGGGGCTGCACGGCGAGCTCGCGGAGCGGCCGGCGATCGCGCTCGCGAAGGTCGAGGCGCTGGTCGCGCTGGGGCAGGCGCGCGAGGTCGCGCCCGTGCTCCGTGCCGCCCTCGACAAGCCGGCCTGGCAGGGTGCTGCCGTCGCGATCCGCGCGCTCGCGCTGCTGCCCGAACCCGCGCTCGTGCCGAAGCTCGCGACCGCGTTCTCGCGCGGCGATCCGCGGATGCGCGCGAGCGTGTGCGCGGCGCTTCCGGCAGCCGCACCGGCCAGCGCGAGCGGCCTCGTCCTCCGTGGTCTGCGCGACGCCGACGCGACGGTGCGCGCGACGTGCGTCGACGCCGCCGGCCGCCAGCGCAAACCCGCCGATCGCGCGACCCGGCAGGCGATCATGCGCCGCCTCGTCGGGCTCGCACGCGATCGCGACCGCACGGTCCGCGCGCGCGCCGTCGCAGCCCTCGGGGTCCTCGATCCGCAGCGCCGCGCTCGCGCCGCCGACGATGCGGCGGCCGCCGTCCGTGCGGCCGCCGCGATCGGCGGTTCGGAGCACGAGCTGCGGGTGCTCGCCAAGGATCGCGATCCGGACGTCCGCGCCGCGGCGCTCGTCGTCCTCGGTGATCGCGCCGGCGACCTCGCGATCGCGGCGGTCGACGATCCGGCGCCGCAGGTGCGTGAGGCTGCGTTGCCCGCGCTGACCGACGACGACGCCCTGCTGCGGCTCGCCGGCGACGATGAACCCGCGATCGCGACCGCGGCGCTCGTGCGCTACGCCAGCCGGCGCGGGCGTGCCGCGATCACGACGCCGTTCCTCGTCCAGCTTGCCGCCGCGGCGCCGCATGGCACCGAGCGCGTACGGATCGCCCTCGCCTGGTTGCTGGCCCGCTGACCGTGAGCCACCATTGCAGCATGCGCATCGCGCGCCGCTTCGTTCCGCACCCGGTCATCGGGCCGGTCACCATCGCCCTCGCTAGAGCCGTCGCCATCGCCATCGCCATCGCCATCGCGATCTCGGGGGCCGTGGTCGCGCATGCCGGCGACGAGGCGGTCGCCGGCCGCGTCGTTCGCGTCGAGGCGGCACTGCCGAGCCAGGTTCGCGTACCCGCCGGCAGGTTCCTGATGGGCGTCGATCCCGACACCGCGGCGGCTGCCTTCACCCAGTGCGGCAGCACGTTTCCTGGCATGCCGATCTCGATCAACTCCAACCTCAAGTTCTGCGACTTCTATCTCGAGGACCTCGCGAAGATGGAGCCCCGCGAGGTCTACCTCGACGCGTACATGATCGATCGGCTCGAGGTCGGCGTCACCGACTACCGCGCGTGCGTCGCGTCCGGCGTCTGCGAGCTCGATCCGCTCGTCGCCGGTGACGAGCGCTATATCCGCGACGAGTGGCCGATGGTCAACGTCACCTGGTACGAAGCGCAGACGTTCTGTCGCTGGCGTGGCGGACGGCTGCCGACCGAGGCCGAGTGGGAGCGCGCGGCGCGCGGTGACGATCCGTCGGCGACCTGGCCGTGGGGTGCGCTCGAGCAGCCGAAGGACTTCAACCACGGCCAGGACCGCCACCACACGATGCGCTCGATCGAGCGCACGCCATCACCGATCCCGATGCACTTCTTCGGCGATCCCGACGACAGCGACGGTCACGCGCACCTCGCACCTCCCGGCTCGTATGTCTGGGGCGAGAGCCCGTTCGGGACGCGCGACCAGGCCGGCAACGTCGCCGAGTGGACCGCCGACGCGTACGTCTTCACCGAGTCGATCCGTGGCTATGCCGGGCTGCCGTCGATCAACCCGGTCCGCGAGCCGTCGTCGTCGACCTCGACGCGTGTCGTGCGCGGCGGCTCGTGGCGTCAGCCGGCGTGGCTCGCGAAGTCGAACCTGCGCGACCCGTTCAACAACCCTGCGCTCTCGACCAGCATGTATGACGCCAGCCGCCGCTTCTCGCACGTTGGCTTCCGCTGTATGCGGCCGCTGACGTCCTCGCGCTGAAGCGGGAGCGTCAGATGGGCAGCACGTCGGGCGGCGCGTCGGGCATCGCGTCGCGCGGCGCATCGGGAGGCGCATCGGGCGAAACCGGCGCGTCGGGCGCGTCGAGGGGCGGCATCGCGTCGAGGGCGCTGCTCGTGTCGTTGTCGGCGCAGGTCAACGTTGCCTGCGCGCAGACGAGCGGGTCCTCGCAGTCGTCGTCGACCTGGCAGCGCTCGCCTTCTTGCTGCTTGCAGGCGACGAACGCGATCGGCGCGATCACCAAAATCGAGAGCACCACGCCGCGCAGAAGTCTCTTCATGCCTGTACCTCTACCTCGTCGAGCGGAGGAACCTCGAGCCACTCGACCTTCGTGACCTCGACCTCGCGCTTGCCCTTCGCGCTCGGCAGGGTGACGGTGTCGCCGACC
>JBKJUF010000681.1:0-6514 GCA_046590445.1 Kofleriaceae bacterium | reverse complement strand
AGCACGACCTGCTTGTGCAGCACCTTGTTGTGCTTGACATGGTGGAGCATGACGTTCGGGATGCCGTCGGTGCCCGACGACATGAACACTGCGGTGCCGGGTACGCGCGGGAGCTGGTTCTCGGCGATGTCGGCGAGGAACATCTCGTCGGGGATCGTCCCGAGCTCCATCATCTTCGAGAGCTCGTTGCGGCCGCGCCACCACGTCGTCATCACCGCGAAGGTCAGCGCGGCGATCACGAGCGGGAACCAGCCGCCTGCGGCGATCTTGATGACGTTCGAAGAGAAGAAGGCACCGTCGATCACGACGAACGGGATGTACAACAACAGCGCCTTGCCGAGCGACCAGCCCCAGTTGCGGCGGGCGACCCGGAAGATCAAATATCCGGTGATCAGGAACAGGCCGGTGACCGCGATGCCGTAGGCCGCGGCGAGCTTCGTGCTCGAGCCGAACGCGAGCACGAGCGACACGCTGCCGATCATGAACATCCAGTTGATCTCGGGGATGTAGATCTGGCCCTCGTGCTTGCTCGAGGTGTGGATGACGGTGATGCGCGGAAAGTAGCCGAGCTGGACGGCCTGGTTCGTCAGCGAGAACGCGCCCGAGATCAGCGCCTGCGACGCGATGATCGCTGCCATCGTCGCGAGCACGATCATCGGAATCAGCATCGGTCCGGCGAGCGCGTAGAACGGGTTCGTCGTCTTCGTGATGTTCTTGCCGATCTCGAGGATGAACGCGCCCTGGCCGAAGTAGTTCAGCAGGAGCCCCGGGAACACGAGCGTGGTCCACGCGATCCGGATCGGCGTCTTGCCGTAGTGACCCATATCGGCGTAGAGCGCCTCGGCGCCGGTCACCGCGAGCACGACCGAACCGAGCAGCAGGAAGCCGTCCACTCCGTGAGTCGTGATGTAGAGGATCGCGTAGTGCGGGCTCGCGGCCTGGAGGATCGTCGGGTTGCCGGCGATCGCGATGGCGCCCATCACGCCGAGCGAGACGAACCACACGAGCATGATCCAGCCGAACACCGCGCCGATCCGGCCGGTCCCGTAGCGCTGGACCCAGAACAGCCCGATCAGGATGATGACGGTGATCGGCACGACGAACTTCGCCAGGCTCGGGCTCTGGTCGCGGAGGCCCTCGACGGCGGAGATCACCGAGATCGCCGGGGTGATCAGTCCCTCGCCGTAGAGCAGCCCGGTCCCGAACAGCGCGAGCAGGATCGGGATCGCGAGCTTGCGGGCCTTGCCGGGCGCGGGCGGCGCCAGCTTCTGATCGACGAGCGCGGCGAGCGCGAGCGTGCCGCCTTCGCCCTTGTTGTCGGCGCGCAGCACGATCGCGAGGTACTTGACGACGACGACGAGCAGCAGCGACCACACCATCAGCGAGAGCACGCCGAAGACCTGGATCGGATCGGCCGCGCTCGCGTGGTGGTGCGAGGCCGGCGAGAAGCACTCCTTCATCGCGTAGAGCGGCGAGGTCCCGATGTCCCCGTAGACCACGCCGAGCGCGCCGAGCGAGAGCCAGCCCAGCTCCTTGCGACCGCGTGGTCGATGCCCATGAGGGCCCTGGACGCCGGTCGGGTTGTGCGAGCCCGAGGTGTCCGAGCGTACTGATGCGGTCATGCGTGGACGCGAGGCCGGAGGGCCGGGGCCTGCGTAACACGACGCGATCTCCGGATCCATGGGCCGCAAGCGACTCGCGCTGCCGGCGAGGCGACTGCCCCGATCCATTGACAGCGGTGGACCCGTCGGATATCGCAATCGTCACCTTCCGAGGAGAACGCCGTGAATCTGAGTGGTTGGCATGGTCATTGGGTGCGGACGCTGATCGCGACGCTGGTCGTGGTGGGTGTCGCCACGGCGTGCGGGAAGAAGGACAAGGACGCCGGCGCGGGCGGCGGCAGCGGTGCCGCGAAGCCAGCGACCGGCGCGATCGTGATCGGCCACTTCGCGTCGATGACCGGCCCGCAGGCGACGTTCGGGATCTCGACGGATCGCGCGATCCGCCTCGCGATCAAGGAGCGCAACGCCAAGGGCGGCGTCAAGGGTCGCCAGGTCGAGCTCGTCACGATCGACGACGCCGGCAAGCAGAGCGAGGCCGCGACCGCGGTGACCCGCCTGATCAACGACCACGCCGCGGTCGCGATCCTCGGCGAGGTCGCCTCGTCGCTGTCGCTCGCGGGCGGACCGATCGCGCAGAAGGCGAAGATCCCGATGATCTCGCCATCGTCGACGAACCCCGACGTGACCGATGTCGGCGACTACGTGTTCCGGGTCTGCTTTCTCGATGACTTCCAGGGCTGGGTCGGCGCGAAGTTCGCGCGCGAGAACCTCAAGGCGACGAAGGCCGCGATCATCTACGACCAGGGGCAGGCATACTCGAGCGGCCTCGCCGACTACTTCGAGAAGGCGTTCAAGGAGATGGGTGGCCAGATCGTGACGCGTCAGGCGTACACCGGCGGCAACCTCGAGATCTCGTCGCAGCTCCAGGCCGTCAAGGGCGCGGGCGCCGAGGTCGTGTACCTGCCGGGCTACTACTCCGACGCCGGTACGATCATCCGCAAGGCGCGCGACGCCGGCATCACCGCGCCGTTCCTCGGCGGCGACGGCTGGGACTCCGAGGAGCTCCCCAAGATCGCGGGCGACGCGATCAACGGCAACTACTTCTCGAACCACTACGCGCCCGAGGAAGACCGCCCCGAGGTGAAGAACTTCGTCGAGAAGTACCAGGCGGAGTACCAGTCGACGGCCGACGGGCTCGCGGCGCTCGGCTACGACGCGGCGCTCGTGCTGTTCGACGCCATGGATCGCGCTCCATCACTGTCGGGCAAGGATCTGCGCGACGCGATCGCCGCGACCAAGAACTTCACGGGCGTCACCGGCACGTTCTCGATCGACAAGAACCGCAACCCGATGAAGTCTGCCGTGATCGTCGAGTACAAGGGCGGCAAGCAGACGATGGCGGCGCGCGTCGCGCAGGATGCGGCTGCCGAGAAGAAGTGATCGCGGCCACCGGTGTCCGAGCTCCTCCAGACGACGATCAACACCCTCGCGGTCGGCGGCCTCTATGCCCTGATCGCGCTGGGCTACACGCTCGTCTACGGCATCCTCCGGTTCATCAACTTCGCGCACTCTGACATCGTCGCGTGGGGCGGCTGGATCGCCTTCACGGTCGCGGGTGCCGCGGGCTGGCTCGCGACCGGCGCGCCGCCGGCGTACGCGCTGCCGATCGTCCTCGTCGTCACGATGGGGCTGTGTGCGCTGCTCGGCATCACGATCGAGCGGCTCGCCTATCGCCCGCTACGCAAGGCGCCGCGCCTCAACGTGCTGATCACCGCGATCGGCGTCTCGTTGTTTCTCCAGAACGTGGGCCTGCTCGACAGGTTCTTCGGCAACCGGCCGGTCACGATGTCGTCGCTGTTGCCGAACAGCATCGTCGGCACGGTCGGCGGTGTCCAGCTGCGGCTGCTCGACCTCCTCGTGATCGGGCTCGCGATCGGCCTCGTGGTTCTCCTCGAGCGCATCGTCTACGGCACCCGCATGGGACGCGCGATGCGCGCGGTCTCGTTCGACGAGCGCACGGCGTCGCTGATGGGGATCAACGTCAACGTCGTCGTCACCGTGACGTTCGCGGTGGGCTCGGCGCTCGCGGCCGCGGGCGGCATCCTGTTCGCGCTGCGCAATGACCTGCGGATGACCGCGGACACCTCGTGGGTGCTCCTCGGCCTCAAGGCGTTCGTCGCCGCGGTGGTCGGCGGCATCGGCAACGTGCGCGGCGCGGCGGCGGGCGCGCTGCTGATCGCGTTCGTCGAGGTGTTCGTCCACCACTACGTGATGGCCGCGTTCCCCGACAAGGCCTGGCTCGGCCAGCTCCAGGACATCTACGTGTTCGGCATCCTCATCCTCGTGCTGATGTTCAAGCCGAGTGGCCTGCTCGGCAAGGCGACGGTGGAGAAGGTATGAAGTCCGTCCAGGCGCGCGTCGCGGCGCTCCGACCACACCCGGTGTCGGCGGTCGGGATGTCCGTGCTGCCGTTCGCGATCGCGGTCGTGCTCGCGCTGTTCGTCGACAAGGTCGTCGGTCCGGGCGTCGGCGCGACGTGGAGCAAGATCCTGCTCGACGTCGGCATCGCGATCCTGCTCGCGGGCTCGCTCAACGTCGTCAACGGCTATGCCGGGCAGTTCTCGCTCGGCCATGCCGGGTTCATGCTCGTCGGCGGATACGCCGCCGCGTGGCTGACGTTCTACGGCTCGATCCACTGGTTTGGCAGCAAGGAGACGGTCGGCGGCTTCCTCGGGAATGGCGAGCTCTTGTTCCTCTCGGGGTGTCTGCTCGGTGGGCTCGTCGCGGCGGTGTTCGGCGTCGTCGTCGGCCTGCCGTCGCTCCGGCTGCGCGGCGACTACCTCGCGATCGTGACGCTGGGGTTCGGCGAGATCGTGCGCGTGCTCGGCCAGATCACCGCGCGTCAGCCCAAGAACGTCGCGGCGATCAAGGAGCGCTCGATGGGCGAGCTCGCGAACAACCTCGGCGGTGCCGAGGGGTTCTCGCAGATCCCCGGCTACACGACGCTGTTCTTCGTCTACCTGTTCGCGTTCGTGCTGCTCGTCCTGGTCTATCGCCTCAAGTACTCGAGCAAGGGCCGCGCCCTGCTCGCGGTCCGCGAGAACGAGATCGCCGCCGAGGCGATGGGCGTCGACACCACGCAGGCCAAGGTCGTCGCCTTCGTGTTCTCGGCGTTCTTCGCCGGCATCGGCGGCGCGCTGTACGCCCACCAGGTCGGCGCGCTCGATCCCAAGGAGCTCGGGTTCCTCAAGTCGATCGACCTCGTGATCATCGTCGTGATCGGCGGCATGGGCTCGATCACCGGCGTCGTGCTCGGCGCGGCGATCCTGGTGATCCTCCCGGAGGTCTTCCGCGAGTTCGCGGACTACCGCATGATCGCCTACGCGCTCGCGTTGATCGTCGTGATGATCCTGCGGCCGCAGGGCATCATGGGCGTCAAGGAGCTCTGGGAGACCTCGTGGTGGCGTCGCGGCGCGCTCGCCGTTCGCGCGAAGCTGCGCGGAGGCAAGGCGTCGTGACCGCCGCGCTGCGCATCGACAAGCTGTCGCTCGCGTTCGGCGGGCTCAAGGCGGTCTGCGAGTTTTCGCTCGAGCTGCCCGAGCGTGGCCTCTACGGCTTGATCGGTCCGAACGGCGCCGGCAAGACGACGGTGTTCAACCTGTTGACCGGCGTCTACAAGCCCGACACCGGCTCGGTGCATCTCGGCACCCAGCGAATCGACGGCAAGAAGCCATCGTTCATCGCGCGCGCCGGGATGGCGCGTACGTTCCAGAACATCCGGCTGTTCGGCGAGCTGTCGGTGCTCGACAACGTGCGCACGGCGTCGGGCGTGCGGACGACGAGCGGGCTGTTCCGCACGCTGCTCCGTACCCCGCTGCACGTCGCGGAGGAGCGCGCGATCACCGAGCGTGCACTCGAGCTCCTCGACGTCCTCGGGATCACGCACCGCCGCGACGAGCAGGCGAAGAGCCTCCCGTACGGCGATCAGCGACGCCTCGAGATCGCGCGCGCGCTCGCGACCGAGCCGCAGGTGCTGCTGCTCGACGAGCCGGTCGCCGGCATGAACACCCAGGAGAAGCACCAGATGCGGGGCCTCATCCAGTCGCTGCGCGAGCAGTTCGGGGTGGCCGTGCTGCTGATCGAGCACGACATGGGCCTCGTCATGGACATCTGCGAGCACATCACGGTGATCGATCACGGGGTGACGATCGCCACCGGCCTGCCCAAGACGATCCAGAGCAACCCCGCCGTGATCGAGGCGTACCTCGGCGTCCCCGACGACGACGATCCGGTGCCGCCACTCGATGCACCGCCGGTGAGTGACGCGGTTGCGGTGGGGGAGAGCTGATGGCGCTCCTCGAGATCGACGGCCTCGATGTCCACTACGGAGGCATCCACGCGCTGAAGGGCGTGTCGCTGAAGGTCGAGAAGGGCGAGGTCGTGACGTTGATCGGCGCGAACGGCGCCGGCAAGACCACGACGCTGCGCGCGATCTCGGGGCTCCTCAAGCCGACCCGCGGGACCGTGAAGTTCGATGGCAAGGTGATCGCCTCCGGGAGCACCAAGCGTGGCCCCAACCGGTGGTGGCAGGGGACCGAGCTGTTGTCCTGGAAAGGGATCGTCGGACGGATCGCGCGCACCTTCCGCGAGGACCGCACGGGACCCCACTCGATCGTCGCGCGCGGGCTCGTCCACGCTCCCGAGGGCCGCGGCATCTTCTCGAACATGACGGTCTCGGAGAACCTCGAGATCGGCGCATTCCTGCGCAAGGATCGCGCGCAGGTCACCAAGGATCGGGAGCACGCGCTCGAGTTGTTCCCGCGGCTGCGCGAGCGGCTCGGTCAGAGTGCGGGCACGCTCTCGGGTGGCGAGCAGCAGATGCTCGCGATGGGGCGCGCGCTGCTCGCGGCGCCTCGCCTGCTCCTCCTCGACGAACCCTCGCTCGGGCTCGC
>JBKJUF010000657.1:0-13469 GCA_046590445.1 Kofleriaceae bacterium | reverse complement strand
GCGAGCCCGAGCGCCAGAGACCGTTACTTGATGCGGTTGCGGATCAGCGCGTACAGCGTCGCCTTGTCGAACGGCTTCTCGAGCCGATCGTTGGGCACCTCGTCGAGGAACGCGCGCGCCGCCTCGGTGAACGCGTCGCCGGTCATGAACACGATGCGCGCAGCCTGATCGGGGTTGTCTGCGAGGAGCCGCTCGTAGAACTCCATGCCGGTCATCTGCGGCATCATCACGTCGCACAGGATCACGTCGTAGCTGGCGGTGCGGACGAGCTCGAGGGCCTCGAGCGCGCTCGTGGTGACGCGCACGTCGTGCTGCGCCCCGAGCACGCGGCTCAGCACGGTCGTGATCATCGGTTCGTCATCGACCACGAGGATCCGGGCACGCTTGGTCGCGACCGGGATGCTCGTGATGCGCCCGCGTGGCACCTGTGCGTCGGCGGCGATCGGCAGCGCGACCCGGAACGTCGTGCCCTTCCCGAGCGTGCTGTCGACCGTGATCGTGCCGCCGAGGCTCGTCACGATCTGGTGCGAGATTGCGAGGCCGAGGCCGGTGCCCTGGCCCTGTGGCTTGGTGGTGAAGAACGGGATGAACAGCTGGCGCTGGGTGTCGAGTGACATCCCGGCCCCGGTATCGCTGATCTCGACGATGACGGTCTGCCCCTCGGTGCGCGTCGCGATCGTGATCGTGTTGCGATCGGCGCTGCCCTCCGGGATGGCCTGCGCCGCGTTGACGATCAGGTTGAGGAACACCTGGCCGAGCCGCGACTCGCTGCCGCGCACGAGCGGGGTCTCCGCATAGCTCTTGACCAGCCGCGCGCGGTGGCGGATCTCGTTCCACGCCATCCGTAGCGTCGACTCGAGCGCCGGCTTGAGGCTGACGGCGCCCATCGGGCTGTCCTCGTGGCGCGAGAAGATCTTGAGGTCCTTGACGATGTGGCGGACCCGATCGGCGGCGCTGCGCGCGTCGGTGATCATCTCGATCACCTCCGCGAGATCGGGCGGCGAAAGCGTGCCCTGGCCGAACAGCTCCATCGCGAGCTCGAGGTTCGCGAGCACCGCGGCGAGCGGGTTGTTGAGCTCGTGGGCGACGCCGGCGGCGAGCATGCCGATCGACGCCATCCGGTCCGACACCATGAGGCGCTGCTGGGCGGCGCGCTCCGCGGTCATGTCGCGGAGGATCTCGACCGCGCCGGACACGCCGTCATCGTCGTAAAGCGGCCGCGCGCTCGCGCTGACGCACACGTCATGGTCGACGCCGCGACGGCGCAGCAACAGCGCCTCGCGATCGACCGAGTCGCCGCGCAAGGCAACGTGAAGCGGATGCTGTTCGATGGGCATCACCTCGTTGTCGACGAGCATCTCGAGCTCCATCTCGGCGCGCCAGCCGGCGAGCGTGGTCGGCTCGGTCGGATTCCCGAGCATCGCTTCGGCCGCCGCATTCCGCGTCAGCACCCGACCGTCGCGATCGACGACCACCACGGCATCGGGGACACTCTGCAGCACGTCGCGCAGCAGGCGCTCGGAGCGCTCGAGGTCACGGCGCTGGCGGGCCAGCTGCTCGACGGCCGTGCGTTGTCGCCGCCGCACCTCGACCTCGCGAAGCTCGCGCTCGATCGTCGGCGCCAGCCGGGCGAACTTGCCCTTCGTCATGAAGTCGTGGACGCCGGCCTTGAGCGCGTCGATCGCGATGTCCTCGGCGATCGTGCCCGACACGATGACGTACGGCAGATCGAGGCCGAGCTCGCTCATGATCTGGAAGCCCGCGAGGCCGGTGAAGCCGTCGGGCATCGACCAGTCGGAGATCACGAACTCCCACGGCTCGGCGAGCAGCGCGGCGCGGGTGTCGTGCGGCGTGCAGACCACGCGATAGCTCGGATCGTAGCCCGTGCGCCGCAGCTCGCGGAGCAACATGATGACGTCGTCTTCGGAGTCGTCGAGGATGAGAACCTTGAAGGGTCGCGCCACTTGCCTACCTCGATCTAGATGGTGAAGAAGATCGTCGTGCCCTGACCTGGAGCGCTGTCCGCCCAGATCCGCCCGCCGTGTCGCGTGATGATCCGTTGCACGGTCGCCAGCCCGATCCCGGTCCCCTCGAAGTCCTTCGCCGCGTGCAGCCGGTAGAACGGCCGGAACAGCTCGGAGGCGCGTGCGCGATCGAAGCCGACGCCGTCGTCGCGCACGAAGATCACGCGCTCACCCGAGGCCTCGCTCGTGCCCAGCTCGATCGTCGCCTGCGCACGGCGCGCGGTGAACTTGAAGGCGTTGCCTAATAAGTTCTCCATCACGGCGCGGATCAGGCCAGGATCCGCATGAACGGCGAGCCCGGGCTCGATCGCGAACGTCACAGCGCGGGCGGGCGCCTGCTCGGCGAGCTGCGCCGCGATGCCGCGCGCGAGCTCGCTGAGGTCGACGCGTTGCCTGACGAGCTCGCCGCGGCCGACGCCGGCGAGCTTTAACAGATCATCGATCAGGTCGGACATCCGGCGGGTCGAGAGCTGGATGCGGCGGAGGTAGTCGCGCGCGTGGTCATCGAGCTGCGCGGCGTAGTCCTCGGCGAGCGCTGCGGCGAACCCGGCGACCGCGCGGAGCGGCGCGCGCAGATCGTGGGACACCGAGTAGCTGAACGCCTCGAGCTCCTGGTTCTTCAGCTCGAGCTCGCCCGCGAGCGCGGCGCGGGTCTCGGCGAGCTCGCGGGCGGAGCGCGCCTCCTTGGCCTCGAAGTCCCGGCGCAGCAGCTGCTCGCGCACGTGACGGGTCTCGTCCTCGAACTGCTTGCGGCGGATCTGCGCGCGGACGCGAGCCTTGAGCACCGCGAGGTCGCCCGACTTGTGAATGAAGTCGTCGGCCCCGGCGGCGAGCGCCTCGAGCATCGCCAGCCGATCGTCGTTGCCGGTGAGGATGACGAGCGGGATGTCGCGGACCCCGGGGGCGGCCTTGATCCGCCGGCAGGTCTCCTGGCCGCCGAGCCCCGGCATCACGAGATCGAGGACGATGCAGTCGACGGCCTCGACGGCCAGCACCTCGAGCGCCTGCTCGCCGCTGCGCGCGAGCACGACGTCGTAGCCCTCGCCGCGCAGGGTGGTCGCGAGCTCGTGGAGGTACGTCGGGCTGTCATCGACCGCGAGCAGCTTGCGCGGGCCGTGCGCGCTCGCGGTGTCGACGGCGATCGGGCCGCTGCGACGCAGCGTCGCGCCGACCCGCGCGAGGATGACCTCGATCTCCTCGTCCTTGCGGACGAACGCGTCGGCGCCGGCATCGAGCGCGCGGAGCTCGGCGCCCCGATCCTCGGAGGCGGTCAGCAGCAGGCACGGCGTGGCGCGCAGGGCGGCGTCGAGCCGGACGTGGCGGATCACGCTCGGGCCGTCGATGCCGGGGAGCTCGCCGTCGACGATGATCGCGCTGGGCCGGCGATCGGCAGCGATCCGCAGGCCCTCCTCGCCGGTCTCGGCGGTGACCACGCCGTAGCCAGCCGCTTCGAATTGCTCGCGCAGCGCCTCGCGGAACGTGAGGCTGTCGTCGATGAGCAGCAGCAGCGCGCGCGACGAGGTCGCCGGCTGGGCGCGCACGCGCAGCAGCTCGCGTGCCTTCGCGACGAGGTAGCCGCGATCGTACGGCTTGCCGACGTAGTCGTCGGCGCCGGTCTTCATCGCGCGCACGCGATCGCCGATCTCGGCCTCGGTCGACAGCATGAGCACCGGCACGTCGGCGCCAGCTCGGGAGCCGCGGATCTCGCGCAGCAGCTCGACGCCATCACCGTCGGGCAGCACGACGTCGAGCACGACGATCCCGACGCCAAGGCGTTCGAGCGCGAGCCGCGCCTCGGCGATCGTCGCGCACGGCACCGTGCGGAACCCCGCGGCCTCGAAGGCCTCGACGAGATCCATGCGGACCGTGAGGCTGTCGTCGACGATCACGACGGTGTCGGTCATGACGGGCCTCGCGTGCCGAGCGTGGCGAGCGCCGGCCCGATCTCGACGAGCGGCAGCACGCGCATCGCGGCGCCTCGCGCGATCGCCTCGCGCGGCATCCCGAACACGATGCTCGACGCCTCGTCCTGCGCGATCGTCACGCCGCCGGCCTGGCGGATCGCCAGGAGCCCTGCGGCGCCGTCCCGCCCCATGCCGGTCAGCAGCGCCGCGGTGACGCCGGGCCCGTACGCGCGGGCGAGCGACTCGAACAGCACGTCGACCGACGGCCGGCACGAGTGGCGCTCGGCGTCGCGGGTCAGCCGGAGGGTACGACCGTCGACGACGAGGTGGTAGTCGGGCGGCGCCATCAGCACGCGGTGCTTGCCGCCGACCACATCGCCGTCGCGCGCCATCGCGACGCGGTGCTGGGTCTGGCGATCGAGCCAGTCCGCGAACGCGCTGCCGAACGGCTCGTTGATGTGCATCGCGAGCAGCAGCGGAATGGTGAAGTCGGCGGGCAGCGCGCGCAGGATCTCGACGATCGCCGCGGGGCCGCCGGTCGAGGCGCCGATCGCGATGACATCGCAGCGGCGCTGGGACGTCGGTATGGGCCGCGAGTGGCCCGGCCGTGGGGTGTGGCCGGTCAACCGCGCGCGGACGTGGGTGATCACCCGGATCCGCGAGACCAGCTTGAGCGTCGACAGGAACCGCTGTTCCCAGCTGCCCTCGGGCTCGTCGCCGCGCGGCTTCTCGAGCACGTCGACGGCACCGGCGGCGAGCGCGTCGTAGGTCTTGAACAGCTCGCCGCGGTTGGTCGACGACGACACGATCAGGATCGGGGTCGGGCAGTGCGCCATCACATACTCGGTGGCGGCGACGCCGGTCATCACCGGCATCATCATGTCGAGCGTGATGACGTCGGGGCGGAGCGCGAGGCACTGCGCGATCACGGCCTTGCCATCGGCGGCCTCGCCGACGAGCTCGAGCTCGTGATCGCTCGCGATCACGTCGCACAGCCGGCGGCGCACGGTCAGCGAGTCCTCGGCGACGAGGACGCGGATCGTCTTCATGATGCCCGCACCAGCCGGTGGATGATCGCGAGCAACTCGAGCTGATCGAACTCGCTCTTGACGATGTAGGCCTGCGCGCCGACCTGCGTGCCGCGCTGCAGATCCTCAGGTGCGTTGCGCGACGTCACCAGGATCGCGGGGATCTCGCGGAGCGTCGGATCGGCGCGCAGCAGCTCGACGAACGTGAAGCCGTCGATGCCGGGCATCTCGACGTCGACGAGGATCAGCGCGTAGCGCTTGCGGCGGGCGGCGACGAGGCCCTCCTCGCCCGACGTCGCGGTGTCGACCTCGTAGCCGGCGGACTCGAGGATGCTCTGCTCGAGCATCCGCGTGGTCAGCGAGTCGTCGATCACGAGCACGGCGTGGCGGGCGAGCCGGCGCGCGATCGCGGGGCTTCCGCGTCGCGCGGCGAGCACGACGTGGTCGGCGTCGAGCACGAGCTGGGGATTGCCGGTCGCGTCGAGCGAGGCACCCGCGATCAGCGGATCGGCCGCCGCGATCGCCGGGATCGGGCGGACCACGGCGGACGTCGTGCCGCGCAACCGGTCGACCCCGACCGCGGCGACGCCATCGTGGCCCTCGACGATCACCGCGATCCAGTGCCGCCGGTCGCTCGAGGGGGCGGCACCGACGGGCAACAGCGTCGCGAGCGACACGAACGGCGTGACGACGTCGTCGTGGATCACGGTCTCGTCGTGCGCGGTCCGCGACAGCTCGGCATCGTCGATCCGCCGGGTGCCGCGGACCGCCTCGAGCGGCACCGCGGCGATCACGCCACCGGCCTCGACGAGCAGCACCTCGACGGAGGCGAGCGAGACCGGCACCACCAGCTCGAAGGCCGTGCCGCTGCCCGGCACGCTGCGCACCGCGATCTCGCCGGCGAGCCGCTCGCTGACTTCGCGCACGACATCGAGCCCGATGCCGCGCCCCGCATGCTCGGTGACGGTGCCCGCGGTGCTGATGCCGCCGCGGAGCAGCAGCCGCACGAGCTCGGTCGCGTCGAGCGCGCCGGTGACCGCGACGCCCCGCCGCTGCAGCACCTGGCGAATCGCCTCGAGATCGAGGCCCTGCCCGTCATCGCGACAGCTGATCACGATCCGGCGGCCGCGGCGCGTGACGTCGAGCTCGATCCGGCCGACCGCCGGCTTGCCGCGCGCAGCCCGGAGCTCGGGAGCCTCGATCCCGTGCGCGATCGCGTTGCGGACGAGCTGGACGAGCGCGCCCTGGAGCGCGATCAGGACCTGGGCGTCGATCCGCACCCGCCCGCCGCGCCCCTCGAAGCGCGCGCGCTTGCCGAGCGTGCTCGCGGTGTCACGGACGGTGCGCTCGAGCATCCCGAACACCGACTCGACGGCGACCAGCCGCATGTGCTCGGCGGTCTCGCGGACCTGGGCGAGCTCGCGCTCGACGTGCTCGAAGCCATTCTCGAGCTCGTGGGTGGCGCCCTGCAGGAGCGCGCGCAGCTCGACAACGAGCGTGTGGCTCTTCGCGAGCTGCCTGGGCGATGGCGTGCGCGCGGCGAGCTGGGCGATCACGACATCGGCGAGCCGGCGCGCCTGCTCGAGGTCGGTCGTCGCCTCGCGGACGACGCGCAGCCGGGCATGGGTCTCGATCACGCCGTCGAGCAGCGCGTCCATCTCGGCGAGCTCGGTGCGGACCGATGGCACCCCGGCCTCGGCTGCGGGGCGTGCAGGTGCAGGCGCGTCCACCGGTGGTGCGGCGACGGGGGCGGTCACCGGTGCGGGCGCAGGTGCGGGCGCGGGCGCGGGACCGAGGCTGCCGAGTCGTGACGCGACGTCGTCCACGAGCGCGAGCAGCGCGGCGATCTGATCGGCGGGCAGGTTCGTCGTGCCGGCGCGGAACGGCTCGAGGATGTCCTCGAACGCATGCGCGCGGTCGGCGATGTCCGGAAGCCGGACGACTCGTGCCGCGCCCTTCAGGGTGTGGGCGTGCCGCAGCAGGCGCTGCACGATCCCATGCACGATCTCCTGGCTCGCACCGTGCTCGAGGGCGAGCGTGCCCTTGCCGAGCTCGTCGACGAGCTCGCGCGCCTCGAGGCGAAAGTACTTGTACGGATCGGCCATCAGCTCGCTTGCTGGCTCTGGACGAGCTGGAGCAGCTCCTTCGACAGGTTGGCGAGCTGGGAGGCCGTGAGCAGGGTCTGGCCCGAGCTCGCCTCGGTCTCGCGGGTCGCCTGCGCGACGCTCGCGATCGCGAGGGTGACCTGCTCGACGGCGGTGGTCTGCTGCTTGGTCGACAGCTCGATCTCGCGCGCGGCCTCGGTCGTCGTCGTCACCAGGCCCCCGATCTGGCGGAACGCGGCCGCGACGTCGACGAATTGCCGCGAGCCGGCGTCGACCGCCTTCGAGCCGGTCTCGGTCGCCATCACCGTGGTGTTGACCGCGCCGCGGACGTCCTCGATCAGCAGCCGGATCTGCTTCGTCGAGCCGCCCACGCGATCGGCGAGCTTGCGGATCTCGTCGGCGACCACCGCGAACCGCTTGCCGGCCTCGCCGGCACCGACCGCCTCGATCGTCGCGTTGATCGCGAGGATGTTGGTCTGCTCGGCGAGCTCGGATACCAGATCGAGCACCGCGCCGATCTCCTGCGACTTCTTGCCGAGCTCGAGCATGTGACTCACGATCTGATCGACCTGGCGGCGGATGCCGTCGATCGACTGCGTGGCCTTGTCGACGATGCCGTCGCCGCTGCGCGCCGAGGTCGCGGTCTGGCTCGCGATCCCCGCGACCCGCTGCGCGCTCTCGGCGATCTGGCGCGAGGTCGCGAGCAGCTCGCTGATCGTCGTGCTGATCTCGTTCATCGCGGTCGATTGCTCCTTCGCCGCGGTCGCCTGCTGGTTCGCCGAGGCCTGGAGCTCGGCCGACGAGCTCTGGACCTGCTGCACGGCGGTGCCGACCTGGCGCCCGAGGGACCGCCCGAGCAGCAACGCGAGCAGCGTGGCGAGCACGATCGTCGCGATCGAGATCCCGATCACGAGCTTGGTGGCGCTGTCGGCGGTGTCGCTCGACGTCTGTCGCGCATCCTCGAGCCGCGCGAGCTGGGTCGCCACGAAGTCGCGGATCGCCTGGTCGAGCGCGTCGCGCTTCGGGACGACCTGGTCCTCGAAGGCCCGGCTGACGACCTCGACGGTCGCCTCGGTGCGCCGCAGCGCGACCACCGCGGTGCGCGCCTGCTCGTGCGCTTGCTCGAGCCGGACCATGGCATCGAGCTGCTGCCTGGCCGCGTCGGTGACGAGGGCCGGCCGCAGCTGATCGACGATCTCGAGGAAGTGGGCGCGGGCCTCGGCCGCGGCGTCGAGGAACCGGGCCTCGCGGGTCAGCAGGAACCCACGCGAGGCGGCGCCCTTGCGCTCGAGCGCGGCGTGCAGCGTGTGCGCGCTGATCACCTGCCTGGTGTCGACGCTGATCACCGCGTCCGTGCTGTCGACGACCTTGCCGAGCGCGAGCACCGAGACCGCGCCGGTCGCGAGCGCGAGCCCGACGATCACCGCGAAGCCAGCCGCGAGGCGCTGCCCGAACGTCCATTGTCTTGCCATGGTCATGTCTCCGCGGCGGGCGTGATCGATTCGATCAGCGCGCCGATTCCGATCAGGGGCCTCAGCTCGTCGTGGTCGCGCACGCCCTGGCGGATGGGCCCGGCGTGCGTGGTCTCGAGGCGGGTCACGATCGCCGTCTGCGGGACGCGCAGGTGGCGCTCGAAGTGTGCGAACGCGAGCCCGACCGAGGCGCCGCGTGCGACGACGAGCCAGCGGGGCGCCGACGCCGGCGGGTGGCCGAGCAGCGCCGCGAGATCGAACACCGGGACGAACACGCCGCGAAACCCGGCGAGCCCGAGCACCTCGCCCCGGCGGGTCGGCAGCGGGGTGATCGCGCGGTCGGCGAACAGGCCAGCGATCTCGGCGAGCAAGATCGCGTAGCGGTGGCCGGCGATCTGCACCGCGAGCACGTCCTGCAGCACGGCCGCACCGAGCCGCGGCTCCGCGAACGTCTGGTCGAAGTGCTGCCGCAGCTCGGCGGCCGTCGCGAGGGCGGTCCGGTCCTTCACGTGGGCCCTCCGGCGGATGCGAGCTCGGCGCGACACAGCGCGATCAGCGCCTCGCGCTGGAACCCGCCGCCGAACAGCAGCACGCGGGCGGGGTCCTCGCGCTGCAGTAGCAGCAGCGCCTGATCGAGCTCGCGACGCGCGGTCTCGCGATCCCCGTCGCGGCGGGCGATCAGCCCCCGGTGCAGGCGTGGCATCGCGAACATCGGATCGAGGTATGCCGCCGTCTGGTCGTGATCGATCGCGCCGGCGCGATCGCCGGCACCTTCACGGCACAGCGCGATCACGTAGTGGGCGCCGGCGTCGAGCTCGTCGATCGCGAGCAGGCGCTGGCAGACGGCCTCGGCCTCGGCGAACTTGCCGCCATGGGTCAACGCGACCGCGCGCACGAGGAGCAGGGCCGGCTCGCGCGCGAGCTCCGGCGGCAAGGCGTCGAGCTGGGTGCCGGCCTCGGCGAACCGCTCCTCGCGGAGCAGCTCGAGGACGCGCGCGATCGCCGGCCGCGATGTGACGTCGGCGCCGGAACCGCGCTCGGGCGTGACCTCGACGAGCCTGCGGATCCGCTCGGTCGCGCGATGGATCGCGTCGATCCAGCCATCCGGCGCGAGCTCGACCGGCGTCGCCGGCTCGGCGAGCCAGGCCGCGTCAGCTGCAGCGGGCGCGACCGAGATCGGGAGCGTGATCGGAAGCGTGATCGAGCGCGGCGCGATCGTGTCGGGGCGCTCGGCGCGGTCGCGGCGCTGGTAATAGAACGTGTCGTGGCTGTGGCACAGCCGGAAGGCCTGGGAGAGCCCACGCAGCGTTTCGGCGTGCCCGAGGAACAGATACCCGCCGGGCACGAGCGCGCGATGGATGCGGGCCACGACCTGCTGCGCGACCGCCGGCGTGAAGTACATCAGCACGTTGCGGCAGAAGATCGCGTCGTAGGTCTCCGGCGCCCAGAGCTCCGCGTCGTCGACGGTCAGGTTGCGAAGCTCGAAGCGCACCGCGCTACGGATGCGCGGGTCGAGCACCAGCTCGCGGCCGTCGGCGCGGAACCACGCGTGCTGCAGCTCGGACGGGGTCTCGCGCAAGGACCAGGTCGTGTAGCGCGCGGCGGTGGCGCGCCGGATCGCCGCCGGGTTGACGTCGACGCCGCGGATCGAGATCGTCCAGCTCGGATCGACCGCCCCACGCAGCGCGATCGCGAGCGAGTACGGCTCCTCGCCCGACGCGCAGGCGGCCGAGAGCACGTTGATCGTGCGTTGCGCCGACCGCGCGGCGATCCGGGCAGGAATCACGACGCGGGTGAACGCCTCGAACTGGTCGGCGTTGCGGAAGAAGTAGGTCTCTCCGACCGTCAGCTCCTCGGCGAGCGCGCCGAGCTCGGGCGCGCTCGGCACCGCGAGGCTGGCGAGGTACGTCGCCGAGTCGAGCCGATTCGCCTGCGCGCGGCGCTCGAGCACCTCGGCGAGCAGCGGCAGCTTGTCGTCGTCGAGCTGCAGCCCGAAGTGCTGGCCGACCAGCGCGCGAAACAGCGCGACGCTCATGGCGCGACGTCCTGCGCGGCGAGCACGTGGTCGGGGACCAGGTGCGTCGCGCGCAGCACGACGAGCAGCTCGGCATCGAGGACGCCGATCGCGGCGATCGCGGCGGTGTCCACGACGAGCGAGGGCAGCTCGGCGGCCAGCGCCGCCGGCAGCTCGCGGACCGCGACCACACTGTCGACCGCCAGCGCCACCGAGCGCGCGCCGACGCGCAGGGTGACGAACCGGGCGCCGGCGCCGGCGTCACCGGCATCGCCGCCGAGCAGGCGAGCCGCGTCGACCACCACCGTCGGGACACCGCGGATGATCGCGACGCCGAGCACCGAGGCGGGTGCATCCGCGATCGGCCGCACCGGCAGCGGCCGCATGGTCTCGATCACCGCGGCGACCGGAAGCGCGCACAGCCGCCCGGCCACGCGGACGATCAACGCGCTCGACGCCCCCCTGTCCCCACTACTCCTCACGAACACGCGAACCGTAGTCCGTGGGCGGCGCGCTGGCCATCGTTCAAGCTAAAAAATATATATAGATGGCTAAAGATTAGATGTCGTTAGCAAACGTGCGGGCGTGCGGCCCAGCAAAGCACCGGATCCGCGCGGCAACCGAGCGCCTGCGACACGGTCGTGTCGTGACGAGATCGAGACATCATGCGGGCGCTCGCGGTGTCGCGAGCCTGAAGGTCAGTTCGGGGCGTCGACCTCGGCGCCCGAGAGCGTGCGGCCGTCGTCAGTGGTCTGGATCCCGGCACACTGGCGATCGAGGAAGCTCTTCAGCACGGCGGCGCGGCGGGGCAGGAACACGGTCGTCAGGGCCGGCGACAGGTTGCGCTGCTCGTCGACGTGCACGAAGCCGAGGCTGTCCGGCCACCGCGCGCCGTTGCCGAGGTCTGCGCTATTCGAGTGCTGGTGACAGCCGCCGCACGTCTGCGTCGTCGCGCGGTCGAGGATGTTCGCGACCGTCAGCCCGGGCGTCGTGATCCGCGCCTGGATCTGCGACCGGAACGAGGCGCGCGTGAACGAGTTGTAGACGACGTTCGGGCCCTGCGCCGAGCTCTCGAACTCGTTGTGGCTATTGGCCGTCGTCATTCCGAGCGTCGCCGGGTTCGCGCGCGAGAGCGTCCCGATCTGGTTCAGGAACGCCGCCTCGAACGCCGCGGTGTTCGCGTGCGTGCCGCGAAACAGCTCGTCGGCCGGGTTCGTCTTCACGGTCACCGGCTTGACCGAGAGCTTGCAGGACTCGCCGCGCAGGCACGGCTTGCCGAGCTTGAACTCGCGCAGGTGCCACTCGCGGAAGTCGGCGAAGAAGTTCGTCCGGATCTGGCCCTTGCCGGTCGCCGTGCCGTTCGCCGCCAGGCCGTAGTTCGCCGCGGTCACGACCGGCGCGAAGGTCAGGCCTTCGGCCGTGATGCCGGTGAAGTAGAACCGCTCGAGCCGGGTCGCGCGGACGGCGACGTCACTCACCGTCGACAGCCGCGCCCAGAAATCGGCGACGCCCGCGCAGCCGTCGAGGCCCGCCGCGGGGTTCGGGTTCGGCAGGCGCGCCTCGAAGATGATGAACGCGCGATCGTCGACCGCGCCGGTCAGCGCGTAGACGACGCGGTACTCGCCACAGTCGGCGCCGCTCGTCGGCGCGAGATCGAAGCGGTTCATCAGCGCGACCGGCACGAAGCGCTGGCCGGTCGTCGCGAACGGGTTGAACGCGCCGAACTGGGTCTCGGGACGCGGACAGACGATGCCGTACTTGTTCGGGTCCACCGCGGGATTCGAGCACTGACCCCAGGTCGCCATCCAGTCCTTGTAGAGCGTCAGCGTCGTGCTCGTGCCGTTGGCGCTCGCGTTGATCGCCGACAGCACGCGCTGGAACGAGAACTTCGCGAGGATCGTCGGGTCGGTGACCGCGAGCGACCGCATGGTGTTCAGGGCCGGCGTCGGGCAGGTCACGGCCTGCTCGATCTCGTCGAGCTCGGGGTCGGTGTCATCGTCGACGCAGCCGAGCGCAGCAGCGGAGAACATCAGGGACGTGAGAGCGGTCTGAAATCTCATGGTGAGGCGCGTATCCAGCAACCGCGATGCCATGGGGCTGCGTGCGTGACCCGCCGTAACACTGTCGGTTACACCCGACAGCCGATCGGTCGCACGGATCGCGAAACCGATCGCGAACGTGATCCTGCGCAAGCGGCTGATGGTGACGCGACTTCGTCTCGCATCAGGATTTTGTCGGCGCGTCGCAGTTATTCACGGCGGCGTGGATACTCGAGTCGCCACCACGTCGGGTCACGCGCAAGTTGCGTCTGAACGGCGATCCCATGCCCGCCGAAACGCAAAACCGGCCGCAGGCGCGAGGCATGCGGCCGGCTGGCGCGCGGTGCTCAGCTCAATTTTCGACGAACGCTTTGAGGCGCTTGCTGCGGGACGGGTGGCGCAGCTTGCGGAGCGCCTTCGCCTCGATCTGGCGGATGCGCTCGCGCGTCACCTCGAAGTCCTGACCGACCTCCTCGAGGGTGTGGTCGCTCTTCTCGCCGATGCCAAACCGCATGCGGAGGACCTTCTCCTCGCGCGGCGTCAGCGTCGCCAGCACCTTGCGGGTCTGGTCCGCGAGGTTCACCGAGATCACCGCCTCGGACGGCGAGGTGATGCTCTTGTCCTCGATGAAGTCGCCGAGGTGCGAGTCCTCCTCCTCGCCGATCGGGGTCTCGAGCGAGATCGGCTCCATGGCGATCTTCAGGACCTTCCTGACCTTGTCGAGCGGCAGCTCCATCCGCTCGGCGATCTCCTCGGGCGTCGGCTCGCGGCCGTACTCCTGAACGAGGTAACGCGAGGTGCGAATGAGCTTGTTGATCGTCTCGATCATGTGGACCGGGATGCGGATCGTCCGCGCCTGGTCGGCGATCGCGCGGGTGATGGC
>JBKJUF010000616.1:0-21101 GCA_046590445.1 Kofleriaceae bacterium | reverse complement strand
GCCGACGACCGGCAACGCGCTCGGCCGGGCCTTCCGCGATCTCGAGTGGGAGGACAAGGTCCTCGAGATCTCGCGCGGCACCGGCATCGGCGCACAGTTCGGGGGCAAGTACTTCTGTCACGACGCCCGCGTGATCCGGCTACCGCGTCACGGTGCGAGCTGCCCGGTCGCGCTCGCCGTCAGCTGCTCCGCCGATCGCCAGGCGCTCGGCAAGATCACGCGTGACGGCGTGTTCCTCGAGCAGCTCGAGGCCGATCCCGCGCGCTACCTGCCCGAGCCCGGCGACGAGGAGCTCGCTGGCGAGGTCGTGCGCATCGATCTGACGCGGCCGATGTCGGAGATCCGCGCGACGCTCTCGCGCTATCCGATCCGCACGCGGCTCTCGCTGAGCGGCCCGATGATCGTCGCGCGCGATATCGCCCACGCCAAGCTCAAGGAGCGCATCGATCGCGGCGAGGGGCTGCCGCAGTACATGAAGGATCACTGCGTCTACTACGCGGGCCCCGCGAAGACGCCGGTGGGTTACGCCTCGGGCTCGTTCGGCCCGACGACGGCAGGCCGCATGGACAGCTACGTCGATCTCCTGCAGGAGCATGGCGGCAGCATGGTGATGCTCGCGAAGGGCAACCGCTCGCAGCAGGTCACCGACGCGTGCAAGAAGCACGGCGGCTTCTACCTCGGCTCGATCGGCGGCCCCGCCGCGCGCCTCGCCAAGGACTGCATCACGAAGGTCGAGGTCCACGAGTACGCCGAGCTCGGCATGGAGGCGGTCTGGAAGATCGACGTCGTCGATTTTCCCGCGTTCATCGTCGTCGACGACAAGGGCAACGACTTCTTCGCCGGGATCTCCGGCGGCGCCGCGAAGAAGCTCGCGGTCCGCGGCTAGTCGCAGCGGCCTTGCTCGCTCCCTGTCGAACCCACGGCTTCGGATGGTTCAGCAGGGCACCAGCGTGGAGAACCTGACGCTCGGCGACGAGCAACCGGATACTTGGCGGCGGGCTCGAGTTTGCATGATAGGCCCGGATGCGTTCGCTCGCCGCTGCCGCTGCCGCGCTCCTCCTCGCCGGTGGATGTACCTCCTATCTCAAAGCTCAGAACCGGACGAAGTCCGCGCGGCGCGAGGCCGCCGATATCGCGCTCGGCGGCGTCGCGCAGCTCGTGATCGGCAGCTTGATCACCATGGGCTCGTACGCCTGGTACCAGCACGCGAGCCAAGACGACGAGCCTGCGAACGACAAGATCACGGCCTCGCATGGCGCGGTGTTCGGGCTGTTGCTGGGGACCGGGCTCGTCATCGGCGGCGTGGCGGATGGCACGATCGCGTTCTATCAGGGCATGTCGAACGACCATCTCTTCGCACCGGACCCGCCGCCGGCCGCCCTGCCGAAACAATTATCCTGCGGCGATAGAGCAACGCAGCTACCGATCGCGCCGACACCCTGACGAGCGACACCTCGACCGATCAACGTACGATCTGCGAGTCGGCGTTGTTGTTCAGCCCCGAGGGACAAGCTCCATCAGCTCGACACGGTCGCAATCAGTCGCGAAGGACGGAAGCGCCGAGAGTAGCCGCAGGCACTTCCGAGAGTTCCGCGAAGCGCAAATGCGCGAACACGAGCTTGGTCGCCGCCCTGACCGCATCTTCCGGAAGCTCGTGAGCCCGTGCTGGCTGTTTGGGAGCGGAGACCAGTCGGTACGGACCACCGTGTGGGTCGCCATCGAACGCAAACAGGCCTCGCTCAGCCATGAGCTTCCACGTATTCCGGTACTCCGGCGCCAGTGAAGGCGCGAAGCGCGCGTCGGTCCGCGCTGGCATCGCCAAGATGGCTTCGATGGCTGTCTCGTGGAGGTCCGTGTCACTAAGGAATTCATCAGGAGCGTATCCGCCACCTGCGGTGCTGAAGAACGCAACATGCCCGTCGGCATCAGTGGCGAGCCAGTCGTATTCCGAGCCATGGATGTCCGAGGGGCTTTTTCCTGTCATCTCACTTCACCGCTGCGAATCGCTTAGCTCGTCGCGCAGCTGTGCGTGCACTTCGTCCGCGTCGATGAGCTCGACGCGATCGGCGGCGACGTCGGTCATGCGCTTCTGGATCTCTTCCGACCAAGCGCGCTTCCACTGCGGGTCGAGCGATTCTTCGACGAGGCTCTCGTAGAGCTCGTCCGCCAGCTCCTGCCGCTCTTCGAGCGATAGCGCCAACAGCTCGCTGCGCAGTTCGGGCCTGATCGACACTTCATCAAGTGTACCCGACGTCGGAACCGTCCAGTCGAAGGACCGAGCGGGATGCCCAAGTGAGTCGATCCGCAAGCTCGGCGTCGATCCGGATCGTGTGCAGTCCGGATCGCCACACGTGTGCATTCTCGTCGGTGGTACACGAGCCGACGGCTGCGCGGCCACGCGAGGCCGACCGGCGCACGCGCTAGGGCAGCGACGGCGGGGTCTCAGGCAGCTCGCCGGTCGCGATCGCGCGATCGATGCGCGCTACCAGCGTGCGCGCCGGCGGCGCGGATGCGGCGGCGACCTTCAGCACGAGGCGACGATCGCCGACGTCGAGCACCAGGAAGCGCCGCGGATGCATGCGCCGCCACACGAACAGGCCAGCGCCGACCGCGATCGCGAAGGCACCGACGAGCACGCCATGCGTGAAGATCCACACGGCACCGCAGCAGGCGACGACGCCACCGGGGAGGCTGTAGCGGCTCTCGATCCAGTGCGCGTCCTTGACGTCGTGCACCGTGGTCACGATGTTCTCGGCCTGCGCGGCGCCACGCTGCGCGCGCCACGTCAGCGTGTCACCCGTGACCTCGAGCGTCGCGCTGCGCTGGTACGCGAGGCCCGTGATCACCGTCGGCTCGGCCACGCGCGCAGCCTACACCGGCGACCACGGAGGCGTGTCATCCGGCGCAGCTCCCACAGCGTACCGGACGGCCGCCAGCTAGTAAATACCGTCGCGATCGTCGACGGTGGCGCATGGCCGTCGGGATCGATTTCGGCACGACGAACTCCGCGGTCGCGATCGCGGACCGCGACGGCGTGCGGCTGGTGCCGCTGCAGGGCGCCACCCACTGGCGGACCGTCCTGTACTTCGAGCAGGGCGGCAAGCTCACCGCGGGTGCGCCTGCGATCGCGCGCTACCTCGAGACCGAGGGCGAGGGCCGGCTCCTGCAGTCGATCAAGTCGCACCTGGCGAGCGCGGCGTTCTCGAAGACGTACATCTTCGGCCGGCGGTGGACGCTCGACGACATGATCGCGGCGTATCTCCGGCAGCTCCGCGCGGCATCGCCGGTGGACCTCGGCAATCGCTGTGTGGTCGGTCGACCGGTGCGGTACTGGGGCGCCGACGACGCCGAGGATGACGAGCGTGCACTCGGGCGGATGCGCGAGGCCCTCGCGAAGGGCGGGTTCGACGAGGTCGTGTTCGAGTACGAGCCGGTCGGCGCGGCCGCGCGCTATGCGGCGCGGCTCGATCACGACGAGCTGCTCGTGGTCGCCGACTTCGGCGGCGGCACGACGGACTTCTCGGTGATCCAGGTCGGCCCCGACGCGCGCGGCGAGGTGCTCGCGAACGGCGGCATCGGGATCTCGGGCGACGCGTTCGATGCCCGGGTGATCGACGCGGTGGTCGCGCCGGCGCTCGGCCGTGGCACGCGCTATCGCGACGAGCTCGGTGGCGAGGCGCCGGTCCCGGCGTGGCTCTACGGTCACCTCCGGCGCTGGCACTACCTGTCGTTCCTCAAGGAGGAGACCACGATGCGGCTCCTCGAGCGGGTGGCGCATGGTGCGCTCGAGCCGGCGCGGTTCGAGCGGCTGGTCCGGCTCGTCGACGAGGATCTCGGGCTCGTGCTCCACCGCAGCGTCGAGGGCGCGAAGGTCCGGCTGTCGGCGGCGCCCGAGGTCCGGGTCGCGCTCGAGGCGATCGAGATCGATCTGCCGGTGACCCGGGCCGGCTTCGACAGCTGGATCGCGCCGGATCTCGACGCGATCGACCGCGTGCTCGAGGACGTGCTCGCACGTGCCGGCGTCGTCGCCGGTGACGTCGATCGCGTGTTCGCGACCGGCGGGTCATCGCTGGTGCCGGCGGTGCGCGGGCGACTCGCGGCGCGGTTCGGCGACGATCGGCTCGTCGGCGGCGAGGAGCTCACCAGCGTCGCGTGGGGCCTCGCGGCGCGCGCGTATCAGATCTGGCCGGACTGAGGCGTGACGCGACCGTCGCGGCTCGGGCCTTCGTGATCGCACGTAGCCACGTGTTGACCCAGCTTCGCTCGCGAGTCGGCAGCGCTGGTGCGCTGGCGGATCGCGTCGAGCGCGACGTCGAGCTGGCGCGCGCGCCGCTGTCGGATCTCCAGACCGCCAGCGCCGTGGAGGTCCTCGGCCGCAAGCCGTTCTTCATCCAGCTGCCGCCGCCGCCCTCGGCCACGAACGCGCCAGGGGCAACCGCGCCCGTGTTCAGGGCCGACGAGCAGCATGTGCTTCGTTCCGAGCTGGTCCCTTCGCTCACCGAGCAACCACGGTCGCGAGGCCTGTTGACGCTATCGGCGGGTACCGCGCTCGCCGGGATCGGCGACAGGGAGAGTCTGTTCTCGGGCTATTCGTTCACAGCCGCGCTGGGTTACCGCTATGGATGGATCAATGCGATCGGCGTTCATGTCGGCGCCGGGCGCTTCACCAGCGACACCACCGATTCGAATGGACTGCCCCGGCGTCTCGGGTTGGTCCCGGTCAACATCCTCGCGCTGTGGCACCTGGGCAGGACCAAGCGTACGTGGGGCGGTAGCCGTGGTTCGCAGGGCCGCGATCGCAGATGCTCCGGACCGCGAGATGTGCACGGACACAGTCCGGACACCGGACGAGCAAGAGATTGGCCGCGCGGGGAGCCCGTCGAGCCCGAAGCGCAGCTTCAACGGAAGGTCCATCAGGCACGCGGACCACTCGCAAATTCGCCAGGTCCTCGAGCTCGTGATCGAAGCTGCGCAGTGTGGCCCGATGCCAGCCGCGCAGCTATGGGAGCGTCTCGTCGGGCTCTGGCGGAGCGATGCCGCGGAACGCTTCGCGAGCGTCACGTGGCATCCCGCGGGACATCCTCATGACCTGTCGAGGAGGTCGAGGAGTGCACGTCCCGTGGGACGTCGTCACCAGGTGGAGTGCACGTCCCGTGGACGTCCTCACCCGGTGATGACGCGAGCGTTGTCCTGGATCCCGACGTCCCGTGGGACGTAACGGGCGTTTCGCGGTTCACTCGACGGCGAGCTCGCCGTGGTCCGTGGATGAGGTCATCGATCGTCGTGTCGATCGACTCGGGCGGAACCCCGAGGATGTCGTGGACGCGCGTTCGAATCATCGCTTCGCGGGCCTCGGGGTTGAGGCCGGGCGGAAGCGGCGGACCGTACGTCCAGCGGAACTGGATCGCGTACGGCGCCTCGCCGCGCATGGTCAAGTGCCCTGCGTGAAGGGCGGCGTGGTGACCCGAGCAGAGCAAGGTGGTATTCGACCTCGTGCGTACCACCTTGTGATTGTTCGTGAATATGGTGAACTTCCAGATTCCTGGCCGAGCGACAGCCGGGCACCGTGCAACGGAAGTTATCCCGGGCGAACACCTGCTCGCGTCGGCGCGGCGTGACGCTCGTGGTCGTGCGGGCCGGCGCTTGCGCGTCGAGCGAGCCGATGAACGACGCATCGCACGCTGCGCGCTCGAGGACGTCGGGTCCGACATCGATCTCGCGACCCGCGCCATTCTGGGTGACGCGGCGACAGTCGTCGCACTGCTTCAAGGCAATCTGGTGGGCGGGCGCAGCGGCGCCCGTTCCGGGATCGAGGATGCGGCGGCACATCGCCTCGACGAGCTCGGCATCAGAGACCTCGCCGCCGCGCTCCTGTGCGAGCGCGACGCGCGCTTGACGCCAGAGCGCGAACACCTCGGGCGGCAACTCGAGGTGTAGCTTGCGGGGGCGCAGGGTGGGCTCCGTCGGATCGTCGGGGTGATCGCCGTACTTGTGGCCGGCGACGCGATGCTCGATCTGCGCCGCGATCATGCCGGTGGTCGCGGCCAGCCATGCGGTCTCGGTGTCGGGCGTGGCGACGCGCGTCAGCTCGCGGACGGCGGAGTACCTTCGATCGCCGCGTGCGAGGGCCGCAGCGGTATGCGGCAAGGCGACGAGCGCGCGCGCGACGCGTATCCGCTCGCGCGCGGCGTGGGGACCCCACGCGAGCTCGCGCTCCATGTACTCGTAGTGGGTCACGCAACCGTGCAACGCGTACAGCCGTAGCTGTTCGGCCCTCACCAGATCGAACGCTTCGGCAGCATCGAGCGCGCTGCGTTGCCGCGCGTACTCACACAGTCTTCGGTGCACGAGCTCGTGCTCGGGCGCGGCCTTGCCGGCTGCATCGCGCACTTCCAACGCATCGATCGTCACGGCGCTCTCGAGCAACATCACGCCACCATCCTTTCGTGCCGCTTCTACCACGGTGGTTTCGGACTCTCTCCGCTGCGAACTCCGACGACAAATCAGCCGCGCCGCCAGTTTTCTCGCATCGCATCGATGGACACGCGCAGCGCGCGAACCACGCCGCGCAGCGAGCGATCTGTGTTCGAACCCCGACCACGGGATCGCCACGCTCGGAGAATTCGTCAAAAGAAAACGACCGTTGACGACAAGAAACCACGGCTTGCACCACGGCCGTTGCGCTCCAGCTGATCACGGATCTGTGATCGACGAGAGCATCATTGCGCTGCTCGCGTGCGTCAGCATCGCTGAGTGCGCCACGCGTATATGGTGCGGTCATGAGCGCGTCGTTCGGCCTCGGCAGCACGCTCGGTACGGGGTCGCGGATCTGGTTGCGCAACCTGCCGGCCTTCGTCGCGCTCGCGGTCGTCTGCTACCTGCCGGTGATCGCGTTCAACCTCCTCATGCAGGTCGAATCGCTCGCCGAGCCGATCGGCCAGGCGTACTTCTGGCTGCTCGAGCTCCATCCGATCCTGTTCGAGCTCGCGGGCGGCACGTTCCTCGTGTTCGCGTTCGCGGTCGGCGCGATCGCGTATCGCGTCGTCGGTGTGCTCGAGGGACAGCGGCCGTCGATCATCGGGTGTCTCGGCCGCGTGGTGCGGCGCGCGCCGGTGATCGTCGTCGTCGCGGTGATCATCCACCTCGTGATCGGCGGGATCATGGGTGGCCTCAAGGAGCTGCTGAGCGGGCCGTGGCCGTATCGACCCGAGCTTCACGTGATGATCATCGGCGAGCTGGTCGCGCTGGTGCTGCGGGTCGCCGTGGTGCTCGTGCTGCCGGTCGTGGTCTGCGAGCGGGTCGGTCCACTGCGCGCGATCGCCCGCGGCTGGCAGCTCGCACGCGGCGCGCGGATCCGGCTGTTCGCGCTGCTGCTCGCGGTCTACGTGATCGAGGCCGTGGTCCGCATGCTCCTGCAGATGGCGCTGCTGCGCGGGGACACGTACGACATGCAGCACACCTTTCTGATCCTCGCGTACAGCTCGCTCGGCGTGACCCTCCTCGTGACGACCTACCGCACCACGCTCGCCGCGGTGGCGTACCGGCGGCTCCGCGAGGATCGCGACGGCCCGAGCACCGACGCCCTCGTCGAGGTCTTCGAGTGAGCGTGAGCCCGAGCACCCGCGATATCGCGCGAGACGTCACCCCTCGCCGCCTGCTATACGAGCGAGATGCGCGCGTACTGGGTGGTCGCACTGTGTGGCGTTGGCTGTGGTGGCTCCGGTGACGAGCCGCCGCCGTTCACCGATGTCGGTGGGACGCTGCTCGTGCCGCAGTGTGGCTACACCGTCACCTCGCGCCTCGGCGCCGAGCCGCCGCGCAAGGCGATCGACTTCGTCGGTCCCGATCCGACGCCTCGCCTCGTCCACCTCGGGATCATGGGCGATCCGATGACCTCGATGGTCGTGCAGTGGCGGACGGTCGACGAGACGACGCGCGTCACCGAGATCCGGTACGCGCGCGGCGCGGACCTCACCGCCGAGGCGCTGACCGAGACCGCCGACGGCATCGAGTTCGGCTACGAGGCGACCGGGACGACGATCTACCGCGTCCACCAGGTGCACCTCTGCGATCTCGAGCCCGGCACGACGTACAGCTATCAGGTCGGCTCGAAGGATCACTTCTCGCCGGTCTATTCGTTCCGCACCGCGCCCGACATCGCCGCGACGCCCGACGCCGAGGTCGTGTTCGGCTTCCTCGGTGACTCGCGCGATGGCTACGACATCTGGGCGCAGCTGACGGCGCAGGTCCAGCAGCGGACGCCCGATCTCGTGCTGTTCTCCGGCGACGCGGTGACGGTCGGCATCACCCAGGAAGAGTGGGAAGAGTTCTTCGGGCGTGCCGAGCCGCTGCTCGCGCGCGTGCCGATCGTGTTCGCGCACGGCAACCACGAGGTCAACGCCACGCCGTACTACGCGCAGTTCGCGATGCCGGGCGATCAGCAGAACTTCGGCTTCGACTACGGGCACGCGCACATCACGGTCGCGAACGACACGCCGGATGACATCGGCGCGCTCACCGGCTCGATCGTCGACTTCCTGCGCGACGACTTCGAGGCCAGCAAGGACGCGCGCTGGAAGCTGCTGATGCATCACCAGCCGATGTGGTCGGCCTCGAACCACGGTTCGAACCTGACGCTGCAGCAAGCGTGGCAGCCGATCGTCGACCAGTACCACATCGATCTCGTGCTCAACGGTCACGAGCACGAGTTCGAGATCACCAAGCCGATGATCGGGCAGACGCCGCAGGCCTCGACGGAGAACGCGACGGTCTATGTCGTCGCCGGCGGCGCGGGTGCCGAGCTCTACGCGAACGGCAGCGACTTCTGGACGCAATACTCGGAGAAGACGCACAACGCGGCGGTGATCCGCATACGCCGCGATCAGCTGAGCCTCGAGGCGTTCCGTCCCGATGGCACGATGATCCCCGCCGGGCTGACCAAGACCAAGCCGTGACCGGCGCGCTCGGCGCGCTCGTTGGCCGCATCGTCGGCCTCGTCGTGGTGGCCGCGCTCGCCGGCGTGGTGCGTGCCGACGGCGACGCGGAGTTCCGCGCGGCCGTGAAGCTCGCGGCGGACCGCGATCCGCGCGCGCTCGCGGCGTTCGAGGCGCTCGGCGCGGCGCGGCCGTCATCGCGGTGGACCGACGACGCGTGGGTCGAGGCGGCGCGGCTCGCCGAGCGCGCCGGCGACTACGACCGTGCGCGCAAAGATCTCGGCGAAGCGATCGCGATCGGGGGCCAGCTCGATCCAGCATTCCGCGACGACCAGCTGCTGCGGCGGGCGCGCGGCGATCTCGCGCGGCTCGTCGCGATGACGGGTCGTACGGGCGAGTGGAGCGCGGTCGCCGCCGAACACGACCGGCTCGTCACGCGCGCGGCGGCGGGTGACGATCCGACGCCGGCGCTCGAGGCGCTCGAGGTACTCGCGCGGGCTCATCGCGAGTATCCCCGGGCCGTCGCGATCCGGCTCGCGCTCGCGCGCGGCTGGGAAGAGGAAGCCGAGGTCGACCGCGCGCTGGGCTGGCTACGCGACGCGATCCGGATCGCCGGGGACGCTGATCGCGATCGCGCCCGCACCGCGCTCGTTCGCACGTTGATCCGCGGTCGTGACCTCGCCGCCGCGCGCGCCGAGCTCGCGCAGATCACCGATCCCTTGACGCGCGCCGGGCTCGCGCGCGACCTCGCGACCGCCGAGCACCGCACGACGGTTCGCCGGATCGTCGGCGCCGGCCTCGCCCTGCTCCTCGGGCTGGCGATCGTCACGCTGCGCCGGCGCACAGGCTCGTGGAGCGCGACCGTCCGCACGCTCGCGCGGCCACCGACCGAGGTGCTCTACGCGCTGCCGATCGCCGCGGTGGTCGGCGCGATCGCGCTCACCGGCAATCCGCTCGTCGGCCAGGCGGTCGTGTACATCCTGCTCGCGGGCCTCGCGATCGCGTGGCTGTCGGGCAGCGTCCTCGAGGTCGCTCGTCGCGGCGGGCCGCTCGGCATCAAAGCGACCGCGCTCCACGCACTCGTCGTCATCGTCGGCGTGAGCGCGAGCGTGTACCTGATCATCGACCACGTGCGGCTGCTCGACCTCGTCGGCGACACCTGGCGCACCGGCCCGTCCGCGCGCTGACGATCCGCTCGAGATCAGACGATCAGCGGCGTCACGGTGCCGAGGTCGGCGCGCGCGGTGAACAGCGGCTTGCCGTTCTCGATCGCGCAGCACTGCGCGGTGCGGAACGAGAGCATCGCGGGGACGCCGAGCAGGAGCGCGCCGAGCGCCGAGATGAACGGCTCGTGGCTGACGACCACGACGGCGCGGCCGGCGTCCATGATCTCGGCGGCGGCGACGCGCGGATGCGCGGACGGCTCGAGGCAGCGCCGCGACGGGATGTGACCGAGGAAGTCGAGGCTCGTCGCGAGCAGCTCCGCGGTCTGCACCGCGCGGGGCAGCGGCGAGGATAGAAACGCATCGGGCTCGACCTTGTTGTCACGGAGCAGTCGCCCGAGCACCCGCGCGGCCTCGCGTCCGCGTGGCGAGAGCCAGCGGTCGCGATCGCTACCGGCTCCCTCTTCGGGGATGGCATCGCCGTGCCTGACGAGATAGATGAGCACCGCGATCAGTATAGTTCACCTGCCGTGGAGCACGCTCGAACGAGATCGGGAGAGAGTAAGCTCTCACCCGTGAATCGAGCCATGTGCGTGCTGGCGCTGGTTGCCGGGTGTGGTGACGGCGGGGATGCCGGCGGGGGACCGTCGATCGAGCTCGGGACGCTCGGGTCTTTGGCCGACGAGTCGGGACGCGGCAAGTTCCGGTTCGGCGTCGCGAGCGCTGCAACCCAGATCGAGGATCGCAACACCGCGACTGACTGGTACGTGTGGACGCTGCCCGAGACGCAGGGTGGCATCGGCAAGGGGACCTTCGTCGGCGATGCGGTGCGTGGCTACACCCGCGTCATGGAGGATCTCGAGCTCGTCCGCGATCTCGGCGTCGACAGCTACCGGTTCTCGATGGAGTGGGGGCGGATCGAGCCCCAGCGTGACCTCATCGACGAGTCCGCGATCGCGCACTACCGCGCGCAGCTCGAGGCGATGAAGGCGATGGGCATCAAGCCGCTCGTCACCGTCCATCACTTCTCGAACCCGATCTGGGTCGCCGATCCGCGCGCGATCGGCTGCACGGACGGCCCGACCGACACGAACCTGTGCGGCTTCGGCTCCGCCGGAGGCCCGCAGATCGTCGAGGAGCTCGGCGAGCACGCGACGCTGCTCGCGACCCGGTTCGGCGATCTCGTCGACGAGTGGGGAACCGTCAACGAGCCGATCAACTACATCTTCGCGGCATACGCGGTCGGTCAGTTTCCACCGGGCATCGTCTCGCTCGATCCCGCACAGTTCGCGATCCGGCTCCGCGACTACATCGCCTCGCACGCGGCGATCTACGACGCGATCAAGGCCGCCGATACGATCGACGCCGACGGTGATGGCGCGAGTGCGGTCGTCGGACTCTCGGTCTCGGTCGCCGACTGGATCCCGACCCGCGCGAACGCGAGCTCGGACAACCCCGAGGATCTCGCGGCTCGCGAGCGCATGCTCTACCTGTTTCACTACGTGTTCGTCGATTCGATCACGAGCGGCACGTACGACGCGAACCTCGACGGCACGCGCGACGAGCAGCACCCCGAGTGGAAGGACCGCCTCGACTGGCTCGGCCTCCAGTACTACTTCCGCGCGGGCGTGACGGGTGACCGACCGTTCCTGCCGGCGCCGATCAGCGTGACGCCGTGCTTCGGCGGCCTCGATTTCGGCGCGTGCCGGCCGTCGCCGCAGCCGAGCTACTGCGTGCCGGCGATGGGCTACGAGGGCTGGATCGACGGCATCCACGGCGTCCTCGTCGCGTTCGCGGCGCGGTATCCCGCCTTGCCGCTCGTGGTCAGCGAGGCCGGCATCGCGACCCACAGTGGCAAGCGGCGCGCCGAGAACATCGTGCGCGTCCTCGAGGCGATCGATCGCGCGCGTACCGGAGGCGTCGACGTTCGCGGCTACTACCACTGGAGCCTCACCGATAACTTCGAGTGGGCCGAGGGCTTCACGCCGCGGTTTGGCCTCTACTCGGTCGACTACGCGACCTACGCGCGAACGGCGAACGAGGGCACCGAGGTCATGAAGGCGATCGCGACCTCGCGGACGGTGACCTCCGCGCAGCGTAAGGCTCACGGCGGCACGGGCCCGCTGTCGCCGGAGCCGGATCACGCCCTCGACACCTACTGTCGCAAGGTCGCCGAGTAACGTTACAATCCACCAATGCGCTGCTGCTGGCTCGTCGTGCTCGCTGCCTGCAAGTTCTCCGCAGGCACCGGGTCCGGTCCAGGCGACGGCAGCGTCGACGTCATGCCGCTTGTCGACGCGGCGCCGCCTGACGCGATGGACCCGAACTGCTTCGGCAGCGGCGCGTTCTATGTCTGCGTGCAAGCGGTGCCGGCAGGCCCGGTGCGCCTCATGGGTGCGTACAGCACGACGACGTGCGCGGCCCCCGGCGCGGTGGCGATGATCGGGAACACGCCGGTCTGCGCGATCGTCGGCAACGTCCTCGAGCTCAAGGGCGGCGATACGTTTGGCATCGGCGGTAACAAGCCGCTCGTCCTGATCGCCGTCGACGACATCCTCATCAACGGCACGCTCGACGTCGCCAGCACCGTCGGCGACATCGGCCCCGGCGGGAACCTAGCCGAGTGCAATAGCACCAGCCTCGCCGGGATGGGGAACGTGTCAGGTGGCGGAGGTGGTGCAGGAGGCAGCTTCGGCAGCAAGGGTGGCAACGGTGGCAACGGTGGCGGGGCCGCTGGCGGCGTCGCGACTGCGGCCGTCACGGGACCCGTCACGATCCTGCGTGGTGGCTGTCCCGGTGGCGAAGGCGGCCCGGGCACCGTCGTCACCCCGGCCAACGTGGGTCCCGGCGGCGGGGCGGTCTATCTCGTCGCGCGCGACAAGATCGAGATCACCGGCAGCATCAACGCGTCGGGGGGCGGCGGCAGTGCCACCGTCGCCGGCAAGAACGGCGGTTACGGCGGCGGCTCGGGCGGCATGATCGTGTTTCACGCGGGCATGCTCGACGTCCGGACCGGCGCGAAGCTCCTCGCGAACGGCGGCGGTGGTGGAGCGGGCTCTGGCAACTCGAGCGGCGGCGCCGCCGGCTCCGACCCCGATCCCGCCGACCCGGTCACGACCCCGGCGCCGGGCGGCTCGACGTCGACCAGTGGTGCTCAGCCTGGCGGCGACGGCGCCGCTGGCACGACTGCTGCGATGCCGGGCTCACCGAACGGCGGCGGTGGCGGCGGTGGCGGAGGCGGCGGCCACGGCGTCGTCCGCGTGCTCAAGGGCGGCTCGATCCCGGCGGCGCAAGTGTCGCCTTCGCCGACGTGATCACTGCGGCGCGGTGATCGGTCCCGCGCCGGAGCCTTCCTCGGGTGGCATCGGCGGCTCGTCACCCGAGCCCGAGCCCGCTGGCTCGGCCGTCGGCGGTGCGCCCTTGCACAGCGGTGCAGCCGCGAGCGACAGCACGTCGAGCGCGATGCCCGGCTTGTTCTCGAGGCGCATCGCCTCGCGACCCGAGGCTGCGTCCCACAGCCGGATCGCGCCGTCACCGTCCTCGTACGCGAGCGTCGCCGGATCGAGCCAGCGCGTCACGAAGCGGCTCTTCGCGGTCAGCACGTGCTTGAACGCGCCGGTCTTGGTATCGGCGACGTAGAGCGACGGCGCGGAGTCCTTCGAGCACGGATCGACCGCGGTCGCGAACGCGAGGCGCGCGCGATCGGGCGACAGCGCGATCGTCATCTGGCCAGCCGTCCCGGACTCGGGCACCTGGATCGTGGGCCCGCCGAGGATGCCGAGCGTGGGCGTCGTGCCGGGATCGCCGGTCCACGTCGCGACGACACCCTCGGTGACCGGCAGCATGCGGCCTTCCTCGAGCGAGAACACCACGCGCGGCGTCGGCAGCGCCGTCTTCACCTTGGTCAGCTTGCCGGTCGTCTTGTCGAGCGATGACACCTGCGGCTCGCCAACACCCCATCGGCCGTTCGCGGGCGCGGTCGCGACGAGCAGCTGGTCACCGGCGCCATAGCCCGCCGAGATCTCGCGACCACCACCGATGGTCACGCGGCCGCCGACCGGGCTCCACTCCGTGGTCTCGAGGATCTGCACCCATGCACGGTTCACCACCGGCGGCGCGTCCGCGCTCTTCGGGCGATCGATCTTGTCGAAGCCGATGACCGCGACCTCGCCGCCACCGGGCGCGCGCACGACGGCGGCCACCTGATGCTCGGTATGCGTGAGCCGCAGATAGCGCCGGGTCGCGCGATCGAACGCGTAGAGCTCGCCGCGGCTGATCGCGGGCTGCACGCCCTCCTTCGGCCACCTGAACGCGCTGCGGCGGCCGATCACGAGCAGGCTCTTGCCGATCTGCTCGAGGTACGCGGCGCGGACCTTGGCCGCGACCTCGCTGATCGCTGTGCCGTGCGGCGTCGCGAGCAGCCCCGCGAGATCCTCGTCCTTCGCGAGGCCAGGGCCGTACTTGAAGTAGTCGCCCGCGACCGCGGTGACGACGTGATCGACCGCGGCGGCGTGCTCGCCGGCCTGCGCGAGTGCCGACGCGAGGACGCGATGCGCGTCGAGGTGATTCGGATCCTTCGAGAGCGTGGCCTCGCAGCTCGCACGGACGGCGGCCCAGTCCCGCGGTTTCGCGCGATACGCGATGAGCGTGCGCTCGTACTCCTTCATGCCGTCGCCGTAGGCGAAGTTCATCCGCTTGATCGAATCGACGCCGATCTGCGGCGGTGCGATCGGCGCGACCGTCGGCCCCGCCATCGCGTCCTGCTTGCCCTTGGAGGCGTCATTCTTCTTTCCTCCGCACGACGTGAGAACCATCGTGAGGAGTGCGATCGCGATCGTGTAATGCATCAAAACCTCGTCGCGGCCGAGATGGAGCGAGCCAGCGGACGCTGGCAAGCGGGGGAAGACTGCTGAGCTAACGTCAGATTTCGTGACGTTACATCCTTCTGTGGCACGATGCGCCGCATGAAGACCACCCTTGCCCTCGTCCTCCTCGCAGCGCTTGGTTGCTCCGGCAAGTCCGCGCCGAAGAAAACGACGCCGGTGGAGCCCGCGCCGACGACCGCCGCGGTGACCACGCAGAAGCCCGCGCCAAACGTCGCCAACGATCAGCCGGTCAGCCCGAGCCTCGCGGTGTCGGCCGACATCATCGCGGCGTGCGGGATCAAGGTCGCGCCGACCAGCGGCTCGCCGAAGTTCGACTACGACAAGGACGAGCTGACCGCGGAGGATCGCGCGGTCCTCGATCAAATCGCGACGTGCCTGACAGCCGGAGCACTCAAGGGGCGCGCCGTCGATCTGATCGGGCGCGCCGATCCGCGCGGCACCGAGGAGTACAACCTCAGCCTCGGATCACGCCGCGCCGGCTCGGTCTCGGCGTACCTCGGTCGCCTCGGTGTCGCGCAGCCGCAGATGGCCGTGACCACCCGCGGCTCGCTCGACGCGCATGGCAGCGATGATGCGACCTACGCGGCGGACCGCCGCGTCGACATCCAGCTCCAGCCGCAGGCGTAGGCTTCCTCCCCGGTTGGTCGTCGTCCCGGTCGTAGCTCGCACCGCGTGTTAGATTGCCGGTGTGGCGCTCGAGCATGTCGCGCAGGGACAGACCCGGTTCTTCACGCCGGGTGTCGCTCCCGATCCGCGCGGGATCCTGCTCGGTCGGTACTGCGTGATGACGTTCGCCACGCTCGAGGGCGCGGTGTCGTGGTTCCGGCTGTACTCATCGGAAGCCTCGCTCGACGAGCTCATGGCCAACCTGACGATCGCGAAGTGCCGCACCGCGCTCGGCAGTCGCGAGATCGTCACCCAGATTCCGGCGGTGTCGTCGTACGCGGCGGATCGCGCAGCGCGGCTGTGCCGGCTCGTCGGCGGCGCGATCTACACGGGCACCTCGAAGCACTTCGTGAAGTACCGCGACGATCGCTCGCCGTACGGTTACGACGCGATCGACATCGGCGCGATGCCGCCGCAGACCGACTTCATGGTCCACGGCGACGAGTTCGCGCAGGGCTACATCCGCGAGGGCGATCTGCCATTCCAGCGGCTGCTGTTTCGGCTCTCGATCCGCAAGCTGCCCGGTGGCGACAAGCTCGACGCCGATGACCGCGGTGATCTGTTCCTCGCGGTCGCACGCGGGCTCGCCGACGGCATCATCCGCTACCTGTGGCGCAACCGCGTCGACGCGCAAGCCGGGCTGTTCACGCCCGGCACCACGAGCGCGTTCGACGATCAAGCGCGCGAGCGCGGCTACATGTTGATCCGGGTGCGCGTGCTGCCCGAGCGGATCTTGCAGCTCTTCGTCGGCACGCCCGGCATCGACGTGTTTCGTCCCGCCGGCGCGAATGCCGCCGTCGCCGTCGGCTACGAGCATCCGATCGATCTCGCCTCGTGCGCGTCGGTGTTTCCGCCCGAGACGTTTCACGTGTTCTGGCCGAACGATCGCGTCGACGTGCTGCCTGGGCCGCTCGCGCTGTCCGACATCGCGGACCTCACGCGCGTCGACCTCGAGCTCGACAAGCCGCGCGAGCCGGTGGTGCACGGCGGTGGGCCGGCCGAGTCGATCGGCGTCGAGCTCAAGCTCGCGGCCGCGATGGGCGTGCCGCGTCGCGTGGTCGCCACGCTGATCCCGGTCGAGCATGGTTCGCGCCTCAAGCGCATCCTGTTCGCGCTGCCACCGGTCAGCCTGCGTGGCCATCGCGTCGCGGCGACCGATCGCGGGATTCTCGTGATCGGCTCGGAGAACCTCGACGTGATCCCGCTCGGCCAGCTGCTCTGCGAGGTGACGCCGGGCCTGCTCGTACCGCTCGGCATGGACGTCGTGCCGCGGGTCTCGCCCGACGTGCTCGCCCGCGCGCTCAACCACTCCGCCGGGCTTGTCACGGTGTTCACCACCGACGGCCGGCCGTTCCAGGTCCCCGAGGGTGCGTTCGCGACGCTCGAGCGGCGATCGGTCGCGAAGATGGACGTCGATCAGGCGGTCGCGGTCGATTACGCCGCCGAGCCCGAGGTCGACGCGCAGATCGTCAACGACGCCGTCGGCCGGTTCGCGCTGTGGGGCTTCCCCGACGCCCCTGATCGCAAGCTCCTGCCCGGGAAGTAGTCATGCCCAAAGCGCACGTTCGCGACTTCCTCGAGCGCTTCGTGCGGCCGCTCGTGAGCGGCGGCGAGCTGCACGTCGGCGCTCCGATCTCGGCGCCGGAGCTGGCGCGCTGGGAGAGCGAGCTTGGCGATGCGACGGTCGAGCTCGTCGCGGTCGACGATGCGCGGACCGCCGTGCTGTCGACGCTCGTGTGCTCGCCACCGGCGTTCGTGCTCGAGGGCGAGGACCTCGCACTCGCGGCGGGCCTGCACAACGCGTTGTTCCTCGTGCATCCGCGTGCCGACGTCTGGTCGGTGAGCGACAAGCAGCGTCGCCGCCTCATCGACACCGCGCTCGCGATGGTCAGCCAGCCGTTGACCCACAACCGCACGCGCGTGATGGCGCGCCACGCGTTGCTCCACAACCTGTTTCACCTGACGCGCACCGATCTCACGATCACGTGGTGGACCGGCCGCGCGCGGTTCCAGGGCCAGAAGCCACCGACGCGGCTCACCGCGTGGAAGGGCATGCGGCGCGTCCGCGAGGACTTCGCGAAGGTCGACTTCGACGAGCTGCTCGCCGTGCCCGATACCGCGCCTGTGATCGCGACGCTGCTGCGCCGCACCCCACTGACCCAGCTGCTCGACTCGCATCCCGGCGCGCCCGCGCTCCACTGGGAGGACGCGGTGTTCCTGCTGCGCGATCCCGGGCTCGCTCGTGCCGTCGCGTATCGCCTGGTGCCGGATGCGCCGCCGCGCGACCAGGTCGCCGGTCCGGCGCGCCTCACCGCCGCCTACGAGCAGATGCTCGAGCGCGCGCCCGACGAGGCCGACGTCCGCACGGTCTCCGCGTTCCTCGTGCACCTCGGCGCGCTGTTCTGCATGGCCGAGCTGACGATCCGCGAGGCCTCCGCGAAGAGCCCACTGCTCTCGACCGTGCTGTCGGCGGAAGCGGCGGGGCAACGGCCACGCGGGCTGACGACGCTGTTCGCGCTGCCGAACGCGCTCGCGATGGTCGATCCGCGGCTCGCTGCACCGCCTGGGATCACATCGATCCCCGCGCTCGAGCGCCGCTGGAAGATGCATCGCGCGCAGACCACCGAGCTACTCGGCGACGGCACGATCGAGGCGCTGGCGGCCCGGCTGCGTCGCCATCTGCGCGGTGCGCCGCCGCCGCCCGAACCCGTCGCGCCGGCGGCTCCCGACATCACACCTTCGCCGTAGCGCGCGCCATCGCGTGACCGAAATCGTCACTGCCGATCGGCGCCGATCGCTGGACCTTGGGGTAATGTTCACGCGTCTCGATGGTCGCGCCTCCCACCACTCCGCGTAGCTTCGCCATCGACGTGGCGCGCGCCTCGGCCGCCTTCCAGGAGCTCGCCCGCCAGATGGGCGCGCAGTTCCTCGACAAGCAGGAGATCATCCGGCTGATGACGGTGTCGGCGATCGCCGGCGAGCATATGGTCATCGTCGGCCCGCCGGGCACCGCGAAGTCCGCGATGATCGACATGTTCTCGAAGCTGATCGACGCCAAGTACTTCGAGTACTTGCTGACCCGCTTCACCGAGCCAAACGAGCTGTTTGGCCCGGTCGACATCGTCGCGTTCCGCGAGGGGCGCTACACCCGCCGGCTCGAGAACATGTTGCCGACCGCCGAGATCGTGTTCCTCGACGAGATCTTCAAGTCGAACTCCGCGATCTTGAACTCGCTGCTCCACGTCATCAACGAGCGCAAGTTCCAGAACGGCCCCGAGGTCGTGCCGGTCCCGCTGATCTCGCTCTATGCCGCCTCGAACGAGGTGCCGAACGACGAGAACCTCGCGGCGATGTTCGATCGCTTCCTCGTGCGCGTGCTGTCCGACAACCTCGACAGCTACCACTTCCACGAGCTCATGAAGAAGGGCATCTCGCTCGAGCTCCGCAAGATGACCGGGCGTGGCGTCGATAGCGCCGGTCGCCCGATCGGCAAGCTCCAGCCGGTGATCTCGGCGCATGACCTCCGCCAGATCCAGCAGAACTACGACAAGTTCATGGTGTTCCCCGAGGAATTCCTGACGAAGTACAAGGGAATCATCTTCCAGATCCGTAGCGAGGGCATCTCGGTGTCCGATCGCCGCGCGGTCAAGCTCTTGAAGCTGTTCGCGGCCTCGGCGGTGTTCGATGGCCGCACGCGCGTCCACGACGGCGACTTCTTCATCCTCCGCCACATCTGGAACAACCTCGATCAGGTCGAGCTCCTCGAGGAGATCGTGAACCCGATCGTCGACTCGTACTACCGCGAGCATCCGGACGAGCGGCGCTTCATCGGTCCGTCGGCCAGCCTCGATGACCTGCTGACCGAGCTGGGCCTCATCCGCGAGCTGCTCACGTCGGGCACCGAGCTCTCGGACATCCAGCTGTTCAGTCAGCTCAAGAACCTGAACGAGATCAAGGTCGCGCTCGCTGCGCTACCCGGCGAGGCCGCCGCGCGGATGATCCGCGAGGTCGACCAGCTACTCGAGACCGTGTTCGCGTCGTCGAAGTTCGGGCTCTGAGCGCAGGTTCAGAATCACGGCACCGCGATCGATCCGGCCTCGGCACGTTGGCCCACTTGCACGCACGATCGTGAGAGGTGCTAGGATCTCGTGTGTCTCGACGAGAAGCATTCGTGCGGATGATCGCCGGCCATCGCGCCGCCGAAGCACGCGCGCTCGAGTTGATGCGCGACGAGGGACCTCGATCGTCAGAGGAGGCGTTCGCGGGCGCCCTCGAGCTCTTCGATCTCGTACCCGACGGCGCAGCCGATCCACTGCGCGACCGGGACGATGCGGAAGTCCGCGCCACGTGGGCCAAGATCCGAGTATGGGCGGCAGGGCGCGTTCCTCGAACCTGAGCAGCCGGATCGTTCGTACGATCGATGCGATCGCTCGTGTGTTGGCTCGTCACCCAGGCCAAGGCATGGTGATCGGCGGGATCGCTATCATCGCTCGTGGGTTTGAACGTGTGACCAGAGATGTGGATGTCACGTTCTCGGGCGCTGACGTCTCGATCGCGACGTTGCTCGCCGATCTCCACGCCGCCGGAATCGAACCGCGCATCCCAGACGCTGCCGAGTTCGCAGCCACCAACCAGGTGTTGCTCGTTCGTCACGCCACGACGATGGTAGATGTCGACGTCTCGCGCGCCTGGCTTCCGTTCGAGCTCGAAGCGATCGCCCACGCTGACGCGACCAAGCTCGCGGGCATCACGTTGCCCGTTGCACGAGCCGAGGATCTCGTGATCTACAAGATGATCGCCTGGCGACCGCGCGATCAACAGGACGTGGAGCGCATGCTGATTCTTCATGGCGCCACGTTCGACCTGCAGCGCGTCCGACGCCACGTCCGCGAGCTCAGCGAAGCGATCGAGACCGATCGGCTCGCCGAGCTCGACGCCCTGATCGCGCGGCTCTTGCCGACGCACGGATAACGATCACTCCCCGGCTCGCGGTCTCGGTCACGTCGAGGGGCCTGCGGCGCCAGAGCCGACGCGCGGTGCGGCCACGTTGTTCGCACGGCGTGCGTGCTCGCTCACCGCTTACCGCTGCGCCGCGCATCTCCCTTCTCGCTGCGCGAGTCGCGGTTCGGCCCGGCACCGACCTCGCGGCCCTGGTTGCGCCCCTGCAACTTCGTGCCGCGGCCCTGCGCCATGTTCTGCCGATCGTGACGCGCAACCTGCTGCTCCTGCCCCGGCTCGCTCCCACGGTTGTGATCGCCGTCGTCCTGGTTTACTGGATTCGCTTTTGCGCTGGTCTTCGACATGAGAGACCACAGTTGCAGTCGACGTGCCGACGCGGTGTGACAGCGACGCTCGGCGAAGATTCCCGAGCCTGCCCGTCGCGCACCGACCGCGGCGTCGACCGGCGACGTAGGTGCTCAGCTCGTGAACGGCAGCTCGCCGAGGTAGTCCAT
>JBKJUF010000608.1:0-11207 GCA_046590445.1 Kofleriaceae bacterium | reverse complement strand
GTGGCTGCCGTCGTGACGATGCCGGGGGGTGCCTGGGCGGCGGATCTGCAGCTGCCGGCACCCGGGCGGCAGGACTCCCCCGAGCTGTGCGCGGTGGCCGGCTGCCTGCCCGATCGGTTGAAGACTTCCGCCGTACCGGGCGAGGTGGACAACACCGAAGTCGTTCTCGTCGGGCTGGACGCGCGCGACCACGCGACCGCGCTTGTCGGTCAGGATCGCGAAGTCGGGCTTGCGGCTGCCCTGGATCGTCTTCATGACGCCCTCGCCGACCCCGCGCACTTGCTTCATGCGGGCGTCCTCGAGCTTGTCGGCGCCCGAGGCCGACTCGAGCGCGCCGACGATCTCGGAGGTCCGCGCGAACGAACCGGCGAGCTCGATGCGATTGCGCGCATCGTCGGTCAGCAGGATGTCGATCACGCCGCATGCAACCGTGATCCGCTGATGCTCCTCGGTGGCCATCGCGCGCTGCGCGGGACGGGGCATGACGAGCGCGATCGTGAGCCCGATCGCAGCGGCTACGGCGATGATGAAGAACCAGATCTTGGAGAAGAACACCGCGGCCTCACTTCTTCAGCGGATAGCCCGCTGGAATCTTCGCGCTGACTTCGTGCTTGCCCTTCGCGGGCACGTTAACGGCGTCGTCCGGCCTGTCGAGCCAACCTGACTTGAAGAACACCCGCAGCTTGTAGCTACCCTCCGGGACGTCGCCGAAATCGAACTTGCCCGTCGCGTCGACGGTCGCGATGTACTTGGTGTTGACGACGACGACCGTGCCCTTGAGGTGCGGCGCGTCGCGATCGCCAATCGTGTAGATGTTCGCCTCGGTCGGCCGGAACGACTTCGGACCGGTCGGGTTGATCGGCCCGCTCGGGATGAGCTTCGGATCCTCGGCGGCGACGAGCGAGCGAGCGGTCTTCGAGACGTTCTTGATCACGACCTCGGCGCCGACCGGCACGCCGATCACCGGCCGCGCGAACGATTCGCCGACCAGATCCCAGCTGACCTGCGCCGGCGACTCCGGCTTGGCGTCGCCCTCGAGCACGACCAGCAGGTGGGGTGCCACCGCGGGCGGCTTGACCGGTGCGAGCGGGTTCTCGACGCGATCGAGGAAGCCCTTCGACATGACGGGGGGACGCTCGGGCGGCGGCGGAAGCTCGATGCGACCCGAGACGTTACCTGCCAGCCCGTTGCCGGCGACTGCCCCCACCACGGTGAACGACAAGAGCGAGACGCGGAACGGTTTCATGGAGAACCGCGATCGTAGAACCGCCACACTCCCGACGGCAAGCAACCCGGGCCGCAACTGCGTCCGTGACCGTCCGATAGCGCGCACATGTCGTCTATCCGCTCGCTGGGTCCGCTCCCGGTTGCGATCGCGCTCGCCTTCGGGATCGCATTCGCCACCCTCCTCGATCACCTCGCAGTTCCCGCCTCGCCGCGCTGGCTGGTCGCGCTCGCCTGCGTGGTGCTCGCCGCACGTCGCCGCGGCTCGCTGCCGCTGGTGATCGCCGCGGTGGTCGCAGCCGGAGCCGCGCGTGGTGCACGCCGTGCGCCCGAGCCGCCTGCCGGCATCGTGGTCGACGATCGCACCGTCGATCGCGTGGCCGGCGTGGTCGGTGGGCCCGTGATCCACACCCGGCGAGGGACCGGGGCGCTGCTCGCGCCCGACACCGGTGATCCAATCTGGATCTGGGCCGACGTGGAGCTCGCAGCGGGCGAACGGATCGCGGTGACGGGCGCGGTCCGCACGCCGCGTGGGTCGCTCGGACCCGCCGAGCCCGATCGCCGCGACGCGCTGCTCGCACGCGGCGCACGCTTCGAGGTGGTCGCGCGCACCGTCGAGCGGCTCGCGGACGATCCCGGCGCGATCGCCCGGATCTGGCGGTGGGCGGCGGCGACGCAGGTCCGGTGGTCGGCGCGGGTCGAGGCCGCTGGTGGGCCAGCGGCGGCGCGCGCGGCGGTTCGCGGCATCGTGATCGGCGACCGCACGAGGATCCCCGAAGATCTCGATGCGCGCTGGCGTGCCGCGGGCGTCTACCACGTGCTCAGCGTCAGCGGCCTTCACCTCGCCGTGATCGCCGGGCTCGCGTTCGCGCTCTTGCGGCGGGTGTTTGCGGCATCGCCGTTCGGCGGCCGGATCCGCGCGGCCCGGTGGGCTGCCCCCCCGGCGCTCGCGCTCGCGATCGCCTACACGCTCGTGACCGGCGCCCAGCTCGCGACCCTGCGCGCGCTCGTCGTGATCGCGCTCGCGCTGATCGCGGCGATGCTCGATCGTCCGCTGCGGCTCGCCGATGCGATCGGTGCCGCCGCGATCGTGATCCTCGCGTGGCGACCTGCCGATCTCTTCGATCCATCGTTCCAGCTGTCGTTCACCGCCGCGTTGACACTCGCGCTCGCACCGCCTGCCGCCGGCGACACCCGCGGCATCCGCGCGCGGATCGGCGCGTGGATCGCCCGTGGTCTCGCAACCTCGGCGTGGGTCGCGATCACGACCGCGCCGATCACCGCGTATCACTTCCAGCAGGTCACGCCGGGCGGTGTCGTCGGCAACCTCGTGCTGACGCCGGTGCTCGAGCTCGCCGCCCTCCCACTCGCGCTCGCTGGCCTCGCGCTCGACTGGGAGCTCCCGATCCGATGTGCGACCGCGATCGTCGCCCTCGTCGACGACCTCGCAGGCGTCCTCGCCCATGCTTTGCCGATCGGGCGGGTTGCGGCCGCTGGCGCACCGACCGTGGCGATCCTCGTCGCGCTCTCGCTCGTGCTCGCGTGGCGGCGCCAGCGCACCCGCGTCGACGCGATCGGCTGGCTCGCGCTGTGCCTGGTGTGGTCGATCGCGCGGCAGCCGCCGTCACCCGGTGAGCTGCGGGTCACCTTCATCGACGTCGGCCAGGGCGATGCCGCGGTGATCGAGCTCCCCGACGGTGCGGTCTGGCTCGTCGATGCGGGCGGCAATCCCGGTGCGCCCGACCTCGCCGCGGCCGCGGCCCCGGGACGTGCGATCACGCGGCTGCTCGCGCTCTATGGCCACGACCAGATCGACCTCGCGATCGTCTCGCACCCGCACCCCGATCACTACCTCGGGCTCGCGGCGGTCGAGCTCCCGGTCCGCGAGCTGTGGTCGGTCGCGACACCGCCCGGCGAGCTCGAGCCCGCAGGCTTTGTGGCGATCGCCCGGGCGCTCGCGGGCCGCGGGACCCGCCTGGTGCATCCCCCGCTCGGGGTCGCGCGCGTGCAGGCGGGGGTCGAGCTGATCGTGTGGGGACCGCGCTACCAGGCCGCCGCCGGCGCGCCGGTCGTGGAGGCCGCCGATCCGGTGCGCACCATCAACGACAACTCGCTCGTCGTCGAGGTGCGCTACCGCGGGCGCGCGCTGCTGTTCACGGGGGATCTGGAGGCCGAAGGCGAGCGCGACCTCGTCGACGCCGGCATCGCACCGGTCGATGTCATCAAGGTCGCGCATCATGGCAGCCCGACCTCGTCGGTGCCGGCGCTGGTCGACGCCACCCGGCCAGCGCTCGCCGTGATCTCGTGCGGGCGCGTGAATCGCTACGGCTTTCCGGCGCCCGCGGTCGTCGCGCGCTGGGCAGCCGGCGGCGCGGAGGTCGCGCGGACGGATCTCGACGGCGCGATCACAGTACGCGTCGATGCCGCCGGCGGCCTCGCGGTGGAGCGTTTCGCCCCCGCCGAGCCATGACAACCGCGACGCTTTGCGGTTCAATCGATCGGTGGTGACTCCGGCGCGTGAACGTGAAGCCCTCGATCAGGCGATCATGCGCGGGAGCGATCAGCTCAAGCAGGGCAAGCTCGATGTCGCCCAGCGCTCGTTTCGCGAGGCGCTCGAGATCGATCCGAAGAACCCGAAGGTGCTCGCGCTCCTCGGGCTGACGTATTTCCGCGGCAACCAGTTCGGCGAGGCGCAGGCCGTGTACGAGACGCTCGTCGAGTGCGCGCCGACGGATGCCTCGCACCGGTTGAACCTTGGCCTCGTCTACCTCAAGCTCGGCGACGGTCCTCATGCGATCGAGGCGCTCGAGGCGAGCCGTTCGCTCGATCCGAGCCAGGGCCGGGCGGTGAGCTACCTCGGCCTCGCATACGCGCGCGCGGGCAGGTACGTCGAGGCCTATCGCGCGTTCCTGATAGCAGGCCAGAACGAGCTGGCGACCGAGATCGAGCTCAACCTGACCGCGAGCGAGCGCGCTCAGATCCAGAGCCAGCTCGGGCGCACGCCAACGGGCGACGCGCCGGCTTCGCCACCACTCGCCGCAACCGAGCCTGAGGAGCCGCGCAGGACCGCGCACACGATCTCGCGCCCCGAATCCGGTCAGCGTGCGCGCACGATCTCCGAGGACGATCTCACCGCCAAGGCCGCAACCGCGGTTCGCTCGGTGGCAGGAGCGTCGTCCCCCGAGCTGTCGTCGCCCGAGATCACGATCGTGCCGGCTCCGCCGGCGCCGCAACCATCGGATTCCCCCACCCCGCAGCTGTCGGCTTCCCCCGCCTCGCAGCCGTCGATGACCGAGTCACAGCAGTTCGTGATCCCGAAGATCGATACCGCCGTGCCCCAGGTCCTCGCGCCCGGCCACTCGATGGTGTCGATGGCGGTCGCCGCGGCGGCCCCCTCGACGCCGTCTCCGATGCTGACGAGCGCGGGCGGTACGCCACCACAGCCGCTGTCCGAGCTCGCGACCCAGCAGCTCGTGCGCCCCGAGGATGGCGACGCCCCGTTCGAGATCGCTCCCGGCGGCGCGCTCGTGATGCGCGTGAACGAACGGGTGATGACACGGCTCGATGGCGTGCACATCACCGGCGGTGATCTCGCGTACGAGCCCGCGACGCGGCGCTCGCGTGGTCACCAGACCGACGAGCGTTTCGATTATGGCCAGTCGCCGCTGTTCAACGTGACCGGCACCGGCTACCTGATCGCCGCGCCGACGACCGGCACGTTCTCCGCGGTCATCCTCGACGATGACATCCTGTATCTCCGCGAGGATCTCGTGTTCGCGTTCGAGAACACGCTGCGCTGGGAGAACGGCAACGTCCCGGGCCTGCGCGGCAAGCTGCCGGTCGTGCAGTTCCGCGGCGACGGCGCGCTCGTGCTGCGGACGACCCGTCCGCTCGTGCGCGTCAAGCTGCCGACCAACGGCGTCGTGCTCGTCGATGCCGAGCGGATCGCCGGCTGGATCGGCCGCGTGATCCCGCGCGCGGTCGTGCCTTCCGTCGATGGCCCGCTCGGCGCGATGTGCGTCGAGTGCACCGGCGAGGGCATCGTCCTCGTCGAGCCCGCACCACCGCCTTCGCCGAACGCGGCCGAGGCGCGCGCGCCGGTCGCGAGCACGGTCCCGGCCACGTCCGCACCGGTTGCCGCGAAGACGCAGCCGCCGCGACCGCCACCGGCCGCGCCGGCGCATGCCGAGGTCGGCCTCGACGCCGAGGACGCCGACATCGACGCCGAAGCGGATACCGTGCTGCCGTCCAAGGGTGCGCGCGGCGGGATCCCCGGCGGTGCCGAGCTCGATGATACCGGCGCTGCGGAAGCTGCGATCGATCGTCTCGACGAGATCTGATTCTAAGAGATCTGATTCTAAGAGATCTGATACTAAGAGATCTGATGCTCGGCTCGCCGCTCGAAGTCGCGGCGCGGCTCGCCGGCTGTCGCGGACGCGTGCTGCTCCACTCGGGGCGCGATGACGACGGCCTCGGGTGCTGGTCGTTCGCTGCCGCCGAGCCGCAGGCGACGCTGATCGCGCGCGGTCACGCGATCGTGGTGCTCGACGCTGACGGCCGCCCCGCCGGCCGGTTCGACGGCGATCCGCTCGACGCTGCCGAGGCGTTCCTCCGCGAGCACGGCTGCACGCTCGAGGCGCAGACCGGCGTACCCGAGCCGCGCGTGATCGGCTACCTCGGGTACGACCTCGCGCGCGTCGTCGAGAAGCTGCCGGGTGGCGCCGCACGCGGTCGCGACACGCCGGATCTCTGGCTTGGCGCGTATGGCGCCATCGCGCGCTGGCGGAGCGCCGCCGCCGACCGCCTCGACGTCGAGATCGTCGGCCCCGATGCGCGCGCGCGCGTGCGGCTCGCGACGTTGCTCGCGCAGCCAGCGCCGCCAACGCTGCCGCCGCGCTTCGGTCCGTTCGTCGCCGATGACGATGGCGATCACCACGTCGCGCGGATCGAACGGATCCGCGATTACCTCACCGCCGGTGACGTCTACCAGGTCAACCTCGCACGCCGGCTCGTCGCGCGGATGGTCGCGCCCGGCGATGCGCTCGCGCTGTATCGCGCGCTCGTCGAGGTCGCCCCCGCACCCTACGGTGCGCTGCTCGAGGCGGATGGCGTCACCGTGATCTCGGGCTCGCCCGAGCGCTTCCTCGCGATGGTCGGTGATCGGCTCGAGACCCGCCCCATCAAGGGCACCCGGCCGCGCGTCGCGGGTGCCGCCGCCGAGCTCGCGGCTTCGCCCAAGGACGCCGCCGAGCACCTCATGATCGTCGATCTCGAGCGCAACGACCTCGGCCGGATCGCCGAGACCGGCAGCGTCACCGTCGACGATCTCGGATACGTCGTCGAGCTGCCGGCGCTGTATCACAAGGTCTCGCGGGTCAGCGCGAAGCCTCGGCCGGGCCTCGGTTACGCCGAGCTCCTGCGCGCGACGTTCCCGGGCGGCTCGATCACCGGCGCGCCGAAGGTCCGCGCGATGGAGCTGATCGACGAGCTCGAGCCCTCGGGACGCGGGCCCTACTGCGGCGCGCTCGGATACTTCGGTCCGCGCGGTGCGCTCGAGCTCGCGATCGCGATCCGGATCGGCGTCCTCGCGAGCTCCGAGCTGCGCGTCCACGTCGGCGGGGGCATCGTCGCCGACTCCGATCCGGCCGCCGAGCTCGCCGAGACCGAGACCAAGGCCGAGGGCTGGGTCGCCGCGCTCGCACGACTCGCGGCTGATCCAGAAGCTGACCCGGGCTCGCGCGGCTGACTCGAGCTGCGGCTCAGGGCACGACGATGGTCGCGTACGTGATCGCCTGATCGGCGACGACGACGCTCTTCACGAGGGCCGGCTCGCTCGGCGCACTGACCGAGATCATCGAAGTTCCGATCGGCACGCCGTTGAACCACGCGATGCCGGCCGTGCTCGTCGCATCCTCGTCCCACACCGTGGCATTCGAGCCGTCGTACCGCGTCGCGTACTGCGGCGTCGGCGACGCCAGCGCCACCGCGCCGGTCACCGGGAGATTCGCCTTGACGAGCCGCGCGACGATCGCGCCCTGCGAGGCCTGCGCGATCACGCCGTTCGCGGTCTGCAGCTCGGTATAGGTGACGGCATCGATCGTCGGGATCGACGGCGCGCCGCCGAGCTCCATCACCGACGTCACGAAGTTGCTGCCGGTCACCCGCCACGTCAGGTTCGTGCCCGTCGGCATCGCGATCGTGAAGTCGCCATTGGCCGCGGTGGTCGCGGTCCGGTTGCCGAGCGCCACCGTCAGGCCACCAACGCCGGTGGTCGCGCAGCTCGCGAGGTTGCGAAGATCGCTCACGGCGCAGACCCGGCCGGCGATGGTGAGGTTGGCGTCGCCGCCGTCTCCGCTGCCGTCGACCGCCGCGTCGCGCGGACGCCCGCTGCCGCCGCCGCCGCCTGGGTCGACCGGATAGTCGTCGCTGTCGAGGGTGCTGGAGCAACCGGCCAGCAGCAGCAGCAGCGCGAGACATGCCCGGGTCATGCCTGGAGTGTAGAGCCCAGCCGTACCGCCGCCCAGTTCTGTGTGCGAAACCGAGGTCACGTGCCGCCAGGCGTCCCGATCGCGATCGAGGTCAGCGCTTCTCGAGATCCTTGACCAGGCCCTGCTGCTTGGCCCTGGCCTGACGTTCCTTCTTGAGGGCTTTCTCGCGTTTGCCCTCCTTCTGGATGTCGATGAACATCAGACCGACACCGACGACGAGCACGACGTCGGCGATGTTGAACACCGGCCACTCCTTCGTCTTGTACCGCCACAGCACGAAGTCGGTGACGACGCCGAAGTACATGCGATCGATCAGGTTGCCGACCGCGCCGCCGGCGACGAAGGCGAGTGCCCAGTGCAGCACCCGCTGATCCGGCCGCGCCTTGCGCAGCATCCAGATCATGCCGCCAACCGCGAGCACGCCGACGACCGACAGCATGACGCGGCCGAACGTGCCGGTGCTCGAGAACAGCCCGAACGCCGAGCCCGGGTTCATCGACAGCCGCCAGTCCCAGTAGTTCTCGATCACCGTGACCGGCATGCCGACACAGCGGCGCGCGACGATCGAATCGACGACATCGAGCGTGCCCTGGCAGCCGTCGGGGCCGACGGGTAACGCGGCGCGCGACCAGATCTTGGTGATCTGATCCGCGATCAGCGACAGCACGGACACGATCGCGAACAGCTTCCACTTCGCGCGGTCGATCGTTTGCATGACGGGTGCTTCGTCGGCCACTTACTTCCTCCTCGCGAGCGCTGCCGCGCAGCGTTCGCAGACATCGGCGGGCTCTGCCGCGAGCGTGTCGAAGTGCTTCCAGCAGCGCTCGCAGCGCGGCCCGGTGTGCGCCGCGACCTCGACGGTGCCGTCCCCGGCGCTGCTGATCGTCACCGCGGAGACGATGAACAGATCCGCGAGCTCGGTCTCGTACTGCACGAGGACGTCGCGCTCGGCGGCTGCCGGATGCAGCGTGACCGCGGCATCGACGGATTTGTTCTTCTGCGCGCGAAACGGCTCGAGCGCCTTGGTGACGCGTTCGCGCCAGGCGAGCAGGATCGCGAAATCCGCGACGATCGACGCCGACGCGCCTTCCGCGGCAACCTCGGGGAACACCGTGAGGTGCACGCTGTCCGGATCGCCGGCGCGCTTCGGCATGTGGGTCCAGATGTCGTCGGCGGTGAAGCACAGGATCGGCGCGGCGAGCCTGGCGATCGCGCGCAAGCACTCGTAGAGCACGACCTGCGCCGCACGCCGCGAGGGCGCGTCGATCGGATCGGAGTACAGCCGATCCTTCGCGACGTCCGAGTACAGCGCCGAGACGTCGACGGTCACCAGCTCGACGAGCAGCCGATGCACGACGTGCAGCTCGTAGTCCTCGTACGCCTTGCGGGCCCGCGCGACCACATCGTCGAGCCGCGCCAGCAGATAGCGATCGATGCCGAGCTTGACGAGCTTGCGATCGTGGACGTTCGGATCGAAGTCCGCGGCGAGGTTGCCGAGCAGGAACCGCGCGGTGTTGCGGAGCTTGCGGTACCACTCGCCGAGGCCGTCGAGGATCTTCTGCGAGTACGTGATGTCGGTCCGGAACTCCGTCGCGCCGACCCACAGCCGGAACATCTCGGTGCCGCTCTTCGCGATCACCGTCTCGGGCTCGATGTAGCTCGTCTTCTTGCCCTCGGACTTCGCCTTCGCGATCGAGCTCTTGGAGTACGGGATCCCGTTCTCGTCGAGCACGAAGCCGTGCGTGATCACCTGGTGATACGGCGCGGCGTTCTTGACGCCCATCGCGGCGAGCAGCGAGCTGTGAAACCAGCCACGGTGCTGATCTGAGCCCTCGAGGTAGAGATCGATGTCGCCGTAGTCCTTGCCGTCGGTGTCGCGCCCCGCCATCGCGAGCCACGACACGCCGGACTCGAACCAGACGTCGACGATGTCCTTCTCGCGCTCGAACTTCTCGGGGCCGGCGTTGCAGCCGGCGCACTTCGTGCCGGGCGGTACGAGATCGGTGACCTCGCGCTTCCACCACGCGTCGGCACCCTCGCGGTCGAAGATCTCCGCGATGTGATCCATCGTGTCGGCGCTCGCGTGCTCGACGCGGCACTCGCCGCAGTAGAACGCGGGGATCGGCGTGCCCCACAGCCGCTGGCGCGACAGCACCCAGTCCGGCCGGTTCTCGATCATCGCGTGGATGCGCTCCTCGCCCCACGGCGGCACCCACCTGGTCGCGCGGATCGCATCGAGCGAGCGCTGGCGCAGGCCCTCGTGATCCATCGCGATGAACCACTGCGGCGTCGCGCGGTGGACGATCGGTCCCTTGCAGCGCCAGCAGTGCGCGGCGCTCGTCCGCACGCTGTCGGTCGCCGGGTTGAGCAAGAAGCCGGTCGCCGCGAGGTGCTCGACGATCAGCGGGTTCGCCTCGTCGGTCGACTTGCCCGCGAGCTCGACGCGCCGCGCGCCGCTCTCGAGCGCGATGCCGGGCACGTAGCGCGCGCTGTCGTCGATCGGCGCGTAGGGCGGCAGCCCGATCGTCATGCCGGTCTTGTAGTCGTCGGGACCGTGGCCCGGCGCGGTGTGCACGAGACCAGTACCGGCGTCCGCCGTCACGTAATCCGCAAACCACAGCCGGAAGTCGAGATCGCGCTGCGGGTCTGGCAGGAACGGGTGCTGGTAGCGCGCGCCCTCGAGCGTCTTCATCTGCTCGGGCGTGATCTCGATCGCGGATGCGAGGTCGGCGCCGCCGATCGCCTTCGCCACCGACTCGGCGAGCTCGCGGGCGACGATCAGATACTCGCCTGCGTCGTTGCGGTTCGGGAACGCGACGTACGTGAACGTCGGGTGCGCGACGATCGCGAGGTTCGACGGCAGCGTCCACGGGGTCGTCGTCCAGATCACGAGGCTCAGGCGCCGACCTTCGAGCCGCGCATCGAGCTTGCCGCGCCACGCCGCGTGCGAGTCGTCGACGAGCGGCATCCGCACGTAGACCGACGGCAGCGAGATGTCCTGGTACTCGATCTCGGAGGTCGCGAGCGCGGTGCGGTCGCGCGGGCACCACTGCACGGGCTTCTTGCCGCGATAGAAGTAGCCGCGGCGTGCGAACGTCGCGAGCGCCCTCACGATCGCGCCCTCGTACGTCTTGTCGAGCGTCAGGTACGGCCGATCCCAGTCGCCGAGCACGCCGAGCCGCTTGAACTCCTCGCGCTGGATCGCGACGTACTTCATCGCGTAGTCGCGACACGCCGCGCGGATCTCGGCGGCGCTCATGCCCTTGCGCTTCGGCCCGAGATCGCGCTCGACCGCCTGTTCGATCGGCAGGCCGTGGGTGTCCCAGCCCGGCACGTAGGGCGTGCGGAAGCCGGCCATCGTCCGTGACTTGACGACGATGTCCTTCAGGATCTTGTTGAGGATGTGGCCGTAGTGGATGGAGCCGTTGGCGTACGGCGGCCCGTCGTGGAGGATGAACCTGGGCGCTCCCGCGCGGGCACGGGTGATCTGACCGG
>JBKJUF010000604.1:0-4816 GCA_046590445.1 Kofleriaceae bacterium | reverse complement strand
CGTCGTCTCGGCGAGCGAGCTGCACGACGAGATCTACTTCAGCCTCGGCAGCGCAAGCTTGCGGCAGAACCGCCGGCTCGCGAAGGACATCCAGTGGCTGACCGCGAACTCGAGCGTGAGGGTCGTCGTCGAGGGCCACGCCGATCCGACAGGTACTCCCGAGGGCAACATGGCCCTCGCCCAGACCCGCGCGGAGTCGGTGCGTGACTTCCTCGTCGCTGAAGGCATCGATGCATCTCGCATCGAGGTCATCTCGTACGGCGACACGCGCCTCAAGTACGGCCGCGCCGACTCGCGCAACCGCCGCGTCGCGATCGAAGCCAAGAAGTAGCGGCGTAACGCCGGCGCGCCAACCCAGCTGTTCTTGCACCTGGACGCCCGACCGCTACCGCTACCACTACCTGAGGCGCACCTCATGTACCGGTCGCGGCGTGCTACTGTGACCTTCCATGCGACCTGCAAGTGGGGGGGTGACCGCGAAGCTCAAGAGCCTCAAGGTCAGCGTGCCGCGCGTGCGGCTCGTCGAGGTCATCGGTGCGATCGACGAGACGTTCGAAGGCGCGTCTGGATTCCAGTCACTCGCCACCGAGCGCACGCCGATCGTGATCGACGTCGGCGGGGTACGCCGCATCACGTCGGTCGGCGTCCGTAACTGGATCGCCGGGCTCGAGCATCTCGGCGAGATCGACTACTTCTTCGTGCACTGCCGACCGGCGCTGGTCTGGCAGTTCAACATGATCCTGTCCTTCGGCGGCCACGGTCGGATGCTCAGCATGTTCCTGCCGTACGCCTGTCCGTCGTGCGGACAGGAGTCGGAGCAGCTGATCGATCTGCGCTCCGAGTACACGCTCGTGAAGACCGCGCAGCCGCCCGAGCACACCTGCACGAGCTGTGGCGCGGTCACCGAGTTCGACGAGGATCCGGGTTCGTACTTCGCGCACGCGAGCGCGCATCCGCCCGAGGGTCTTCCCGCCCCGGTCGCCGCCCTGCTCGACGATGCCGCGAAGACGACGTCGGCCCCGCTCAAGATTCGCAAGGAAGTCACGCCCGACGTCACCGCGGTGTGGCTGTCGGGCAGCATCCAGGACAGCGTTCGGTTCAAGCGGATCGCCGAGGGGCTCGATGGCGCGGTCGTCGTCGTCGCGCAGAGCGTTCGCGGCGTGACCGCTGGCGGCTTGACCAAGCTGTTCGGCGCGCTGACGGCGGAGAGCTCGCAGGTGTACGTCGCGCGTGCCTCTCTGGAGCTCGCGGCGATGCTGAGCTCGCATCCGGCCGGCGCGCAGGTGTCGATCGTCTCGCTGTGGCTCGGCCTGGGTTGCGACGGCTGTGCCGAGATCTACTCGCAGGAGCTCGATCGCGACCGCTGGCTGGCGTCGCGCAAGGGCGTGAACCCGGACTGCGCGCGCTGCGGACGACCGCTCTCGCCGATCCTCAAGGACGCCGGTGACCGGCTGTCGAAGATCAACCTTGGAGTCAGTCCGCCGATGGTCGCGGCGTACCTCGCGACGCACGCCGAGGCGCCGTTCCAGACCGACTCCGCCCGCCCGCCGCGCCCGCGCTCGCAAGCGATGCGCGCGGCCCTGCCCGAGCTCCAGCTCGATGGCTACGAGATCATCGGCAGACTCGGCATCGGCGGCATGGCCGAGGTCATGCTGGCGCGCCAGGTCGGTCCCGAGGGCTTCAACAAGCTCGTCGCGCTCAAGCGGATCCTGCCGGCGCTCGCGAGCGATCCGCTGTTCGTCGAGATGTTCCTGCGCGAGGCGCGCATCGCCGCGCTGATCACGCACGCGAACGTCGTGCAGATCTACGACCTGCGGAAATCCGCGGACGACTTCTTCATCGTCATGGAGTACGTGCCGGGCTGGAACCTCGAGCGCGTGCTGACGACCGCCAGCCTGGCGATGACGCCGCTACCGATCGAGCTGGCGTGCCGGATCGTCGCCGATGTCTGCGCCGGACTGTACGCCGCTCACACGGCGACCCTCGAGGACGGCCAGCCGCTGGTCGTGGTCCATCGCGACGTGTCGCCGCACAACGTCCTGGTATCGAAGGCGGGCTCGATCAAGCTGACCGATTTCGGCATCGCAAAAGCGACGAACATCGCCGCGATCACGAAGACCGATGGGCTCAAGGGCAAGTTCCTCTACATGGCGCCCGAGCGCCTCGAGGGCAACGACTCCGACACGCGCTCGGACCTGTTCGCTGCGGGTCTGATCCTGTTCCTGGCGTTGACGCAGGTGCATCCGTTCCAGGGGGCGTCGGAGTACATCATCTGGGAGAAGGCACTGCAGTCGAGGGTGCCGGCTCCGTCGACCCTCCGGCCCGACATCCCGCCGGCACTCGACGAGCTCGTCCTGCGAGCCGTGGCCCGGCAGCCCGATGACCGCTACCAGAGCGCACAGGAGCTGCACCTCGCCCTCGAGCGGTTCCTCGCTGCCTACGGTCGTCCGGCGACCACCACGCACCTCGCGCGCTGGCTGAGCGAGGTCGTCGTCGTGGGCGAGGCGCAGACCGAGGTCGGTCCGGTCGAGATCTTGGCGACCACGCCCGGCTTCCTCAAGCAATCGTAGCGAGCGACCAACGTTTGCTCGGACGCTCGATCAACGCTCGATCAACGCTCGATCAACGCTGGGCAAGGCTTGCTCGAACGCTGCATCAGCGATTGATCGGGACCGTGGTCGCGGGCGCGTCGCCGGCCGCGACGGTCAGCGTCAGATCGCCGGTGCCCTCGAGGCCGTCCTCGAGGCGTCGCGCGAAGCTGGTCGCGTCGCTGACCCGCTGCTCGTTGACGGCGGTCACCAGCTGCTTCGGCGCGATGCCGGCGCGCGCGAGCTGCTTGCCGACCTTCGTGAGCACGGCACCGCCTGCAAAGTCGGCGTGGTTCCACGCAAGGCCCGGGAACGCGGTCATCGCGACCGTGCCCATCACCGCGGTCGGCGTCGAGTAGCGGTCCACCAGCGCGCGTAGCGCGTCGAGGCTGATATCGTAGCGGACGAACACGAGGACCTCGTTGCCCTTGCCCTTCTCGCCCGCGTACTCTTCCCAGTACCAGTCCGAGCGCTGGGTCGGCACCGCCGCGCCGCCCGAGAGCTGGAGAATCTCGACGACCCGCTTGCGCGCCTTGTTGACGACGTCGTTGGCAGCAGCGTAGGTCGTGCTCAAGCGATCGAGGTCGGCCGCCTGTAGCGCGGACAGGGCCTTCGCGCGGACGGCGCTGTAGTCGGCGAGCACGTTGTCGCGGAAGAACGGGTCGGAGATCTTGATGCCGACCGCGCTCACGAGCTGCTCGAGGGCGGCGTCGTTCGCGTCGATGACGGCCTGGTCGCGGGTGGGCCGGTACGACGACACGCCGACGCACATCAGCCGGTTGATCATGTCGTGGCAAGACGCGGTCGACGGCACGTCCGACAGGATCCACTCGGGCCGGTTGAAGGTCGGCCGCGGTGGTGGCGTGACGCCGACGGTGCGGTTGTTCGTGGTCGTGCCGATCGGTGATTGCTCGGTGCGTTTCCAGAGCTCGAGCCCGAGCACGACCAGGCCCGCGATCAACACCGCGCTCAGCCCGAGCGCGATGTAGAGCGCGCGCCCACCAGTCGCTGCAGCCGCCTTGACCGGCTTCTTGGTCGCGACGAGGATGTTCTCGAGCTTGTCCGACGGCTCGGTGCGCGCCTTGACGAGGAAGGTGTCGAGGGCGGAATCGAGATCGCGCGCCGGCAGCGAGCGCAGGCACGACACCTGGCTCGGCGTCAACAGGGCAACCAGCAGCGAGCTGCAGGTCGGGCAGCGAGCCGCGGGCGCGACACCACCGACGAGCTGCTCGAGATTCGCAGCGACGTCGACGAGTTGGGCCGAGGTCGTATCGCAGCGCAAGCAGTCGTAGGCGAGCGCGAACGTGCGGATCTTGAGCTTGTCGTGCAGATCCTCGGGAAGCACCGCGTGCTCGAGGAAGCCGATCGGACAGTTGATCAGCTGCAGCCCGGCCAGCTTCGCCATCGCGTTCTTGATGTAGGCACGCCATGGCGCGATCTGCGCTGGATCGAAGATGGAGCCCTCGAGGTCGACGATCGTCGTACCCTCAGAGGCGTCGACCACGAGCTCCGGCGGCAGCAGCGCGAGGCTGCCCGAGAGCCGCAGGTAGGTGTACTTGTTCTTGACGGCGCGGAAGCCGCGGAACCGCGTGACGTCGGGCGCGATGTCGTACTTGAGCTCGTTGCGCAGGTACCCGAGGACCTCGTCGTCGATGTCGAACGCGGGCCGACCGCAGATCGTGTCGAAGAACGCCGCTGGATACTCCTCGAGCCGAGCCCGGCCGCCGCAGGTGGCGCACTCCTGATGGCTGCCCGGGAGAGCGCGAATCGCCTCGCGGTCCCGCGGGACGATGAACAGGGTCTCGCGCTCCTCGCTGCAGCTACCGCAGCGGTACGACGCATAGAAGCTGACCAGCTTGCCGTGCCCGAGCAGGCCGGTGACCAGGTTGATCTGGCTCACCGCATAGGTCGAGCACTCGACGAGGTAGAGGTCGCGGTGCGCATTGATCCGCAGGAAGTCCATCCACTCGCACATGCCCCACGACGCGAACCGGCGGACGCCGCGCATCATGACGACGAGCTTCTTGGTCTTGATGCCCTCGGCGACCTTGCGACCTCCGAAGGCCTCGTTGAGCGTGCCCTCCATCGTGAGGATGGTGAGGCCGCCGTTCGTGGCCTTCTGGACATCGAACTTGTCCTGGGGCACGACACGCTTGGCCGGCGACGGGGTGGGAGCTGTGGACAAGTTCGATGTCCAGAAGGCCACGAACGGCGGCCTCACCGTTCTC
>JBKJUF010000539.1:0-3434 GCA_046590445.1 Kofleriaceae bacterium | reverse complement strand
GGCATGCAGACGGTCGGCCGCTGGTATTCGCCCGATGGCCTCGCGGTGTCGGCAAGCACGGATGACGTGCGCGACCTCGTCGATCAGAGCATCAACCTCGCGATCGTCGTGGAGCTGCTGCCCAGTGGCGACAACTGGGTCGTCGCGGTCAGGCCGATCATGATGCGCTTCAACAAGGGGCAGCCCAAGCCCGACCCGCTCGACGCCAAGAACCCGAGCGTCCCGGGATGGGTCCACGGCAAGATCGATCAGTTGCAGTTCGCGATCTACGAGCGGATGAAGCAGTACGAGGTCAAGGGTGTCGGCGGCATCGCGCCGGCGCCCGCGCCACCCGCTGGCCCCGCACCGATGCCTGACGAGGGCGCGGGGTCGGCCGCACCGCCCGATGCGGCGGGCCCGACGACGCCGGCTCCGACGACCCCGCCGTGACCACAGCAGGCGATGACGTCGTCGAGCTGATCGTCGACTCCGACGAGGTCGTCGGCACGGGAGGCTTCCTCGCGCTGCGCCGGCTGCGCCTCCGCAACCGCCGCGCCGACGGCACGATCTCGCCGCCGTATGTCTGCGACTCGATCGTGCGGCCTTATGGTCAGGACGCTGTCGTCGTCGCGATCTACGCGCGCGCGGCGACCGACACCCAGGTGCTCGTGCGCGAGGGACTGCGCCCGCCGCTGGTGTTCGGCCGCGACAGCGCGCGCGCGCCGCTGCCCGAGGCTGCGCCGACGCCGTTCTTGACCGAGCTCGTCGCCGGCATCCTCGAGGACGGCGATCACGGCGAGGCGGGCCTGCGCAACCGCGCCGCCCACGAGGTTCACGAGGAAGCCGGCTACATCGTCGAGCCCGCGGCGATCGTGCTGCTCGGCGCCGGGATGTATCCGTCGCCCGGCTCGATGGTCGAGAAGTTCTACTTCGTCGCGGTCGAGGTCGATCCTGCGAGCCAGGTCGCGCTGGTCGGGGACGGCTCGCCGATGGAGGAGGGCGCGCGCACGCGCTGGCTCGCACTCGACGCGGCGATCGCCGCGTGCGTGGCCGGCGAGATCATGTGCCTGAAGACCGAGGCCGGGCTCCGCCGGCTGCGCGATCACCTCACCGCCCGATAGGTCAACGGTTCCACGGGATGTCGAGCACCGCGAGCTCGAGCCCCGGCAGCTGGATCGGCCGCAAGACATCGCCGTCGTGGAACAGCTCGACGCGCCGGTAGCCCTGCGGCGTCGGGCTGGCGTGGACGATGACACGGAGGCGTTCGCCCGAGATGTCCACGATCCAGTACTCCGGGACGTTTGCCGCGGCATAGATCGATGCCTTCAGCCGGCGGTCCTTCTCGATCGAAGACTCGGCGACCTCGACGAGCAGCAGCGCACTGCTTGGATGCACGAGCTGGCCTTCGACGCGTCGCGAGACCGAGATATCAGGCTCGGGCTCGGAGTCCTGCGTCGCCGCGTACGGACAGTGTCCACGCACATCGAAGCTCATCCCGAGCTCGACGGTGAGGCGCTGGACGAGCCACGAGCTGACCGTGGCGTGCGGCGCGCCCTGCGGGCTCATCGTGACGAGCATCCCGCCCAGCAGCTCGATCCGTTCGTCCTCGAACAGCCCGAGCTGGACGAGCCGCTCGTACTCCGCGCGCGACAGCTTGCGGATCGCGTCGGGTGCAAGCAGTACGGGATCGAACATCGGTCGCAGCATAGCATCGCGTCCGCCTTGGTCCCGCCAGCGCTCGCAACCCGCGTGCCGCCCGTAACACCTCGATCGTTCGCGGCGGCCTACGAAGCGTGTCCGGACGTCGGCCGGACAGTGTCCGTCGCGCGGACAAGCCCGGACACCGCTACGGCTTTGCCTTGAGCACGCGATCCATTCTGGGCAGCCGCGACCTTTCTGGAGCAGCGCCTCGACGACTCTCCGACCCTCCGGATCTCGACCGGGTGAGGGCGTGCAAGTCGCGATTCCTCGTCGAGATTCCCGGCGCAGCCGTTGTGGGTTCACACTTGCACGGATACCGTGTTAGCGTTAAGTGCGTCATGTGATCCAGAGGTTCGGTGACCAACGAACGGAAGCTGTCTGGAACGGCGTCAACAACGCGCGCACCCGCTCGCTCCCACCTGATGGCATCAAGTCCGCCCGTCGCAAGCTCGATATGCTGAACGCCGCCGTCGTCCTTGCCGACCTCGCGTCGCCTCCTGGTAATCAACTGGAAGCCCTCAAGGGCGACCTCGCCGGCTGGCACAGCATCCGGATCAACAGGCAGTGGCGAATCATCTTCCAATGGACAGACAACGGACCCGCTGGAGTCTCGATCGTCGACTACCACTGAACAAGGAGTCCCATGAAGACCCGCACCCCAACGAACCGCATCCCAACGAACCGCATTCCCACCCACCCGGGTGAGATCCTCAACGAGGAGTACCTCGTTCCGCTGGAGATCCCGCAGACCAAGCTCGCTGCGCATCTTAGGGTCTCGGTACAGCGAATCAACGAGATCGTGAACGGCAAGCGCGGGATCACGCCTGAGACCGCGTGGCTGCTTGCCGGCGCGCTCAAGACGACCCCCGAGTTCTGGATGAACTTGCAGGCTCAGTACGACCTGGCAACGACGCGGCCAGACAAGAAGGTGGCAGCGATTCGCTAGGCCGCACGCCCGTGGCCGCACGCCGCTGCCGCTGCCGCTGGGCGCTGCCGCTCGAACTTCGCGTGTACTCGGGTCTCGAGGCTTTACTCGGCGCGCCCACGCGCTCCGCGCGGCCGGCTCACCCTTGCCCCCGCGCTGCGGATCGCGGTGGCCAAGCGCTACGTCAGCACGGCCGAGATTGCGGAGGTCGAGGCGTTGCTCGATCGCGTCCGCGCGATGCTGCATCGGCTCACCGAACGGTAGCTGCTTCGCGCCTCGCGCCTCGCCCCTCCGGGGCTCGCTGCGCTGGCCGCGATCGTGGTCTCGTCAGCGCAGCGTCGGCGAGATCGCCGTCACCGTCACGTTCGTGACGGCGATGCTCGATCGACTCGCGTCCGTCGCGAGTGTGGCACGACCATGCGCTGGCTGTTCGTGAGCCCCCAGATCAGCGCGAGCAGGCGCCGTAGCTTCGCGCGCGCCGGTGCGTCATCGGCGATGTAACCCCACGCGAGTGCGAGGTCGAGGCTGCCCTTCACCTCGTTCGCCTCACCGTGCGCGATCTCGTACTTCGCGCGCTTGTTGCCGCCGCGATGGGCCTCGCCCTCGGCGAGGTTCTGCACGGTGCTGTTCATGGCATCGACGAGCTGCTTCGCGAGCGTGCTGTCGTGCTTTCTGATTCGCTCGACGATCGGGCGTAGCTCGGTGACGACTTCGATGGCGACTGCGTAGGCGATCAACATGTGCGCGTTCTCCTGGTGGATCGTTACGAGGACCCCAAGCACCTCGCCCTCCGAGGCTGCCGGGCTCTCTCTCGTCCGCAGCACGCGAC
>JBKJUF010000477.1:0-2722 GCA_046590445.1 Kofleriaceae bacterium | reverse complement strand
TTTCGCCGCGGAGCTTCTTGTACCGCTCTCGGTGCTCCGCGAGTACGTCGGCTGCTGGCCGGACGACCCCGATCGGGATCGCTACTTGGACCAGGTTGACGAAATCGCATCGCACTTCCAGGTGCCGTCTGCACTGATCGACAAGCGAATCCAGCAACTTCCCGCTATGCGAAATCGTATAGCGAAACCATCTTGACGAAATCCTATAGCGGGCGCATTATGTCTTCGTGGTCGCAATAAACACGAAGCCCGCCGCCCTCTCCTGGTGCCCGACCCTCTCCGCTGACGTCGGCCGCGACCACCGCTGCCCGGCGTGCACGGCTCGCGGTGACCTCTACCGGGCCAACCTCGAGATCGAGGCGCTCCGCACCCAGCTCGCCCGCTCTAGCGCGCAGCTGACCAACGCCCGCTCGGCGCTCTACGCCGAGTCCGAGGCGCACGGGATCACGAATCGCCGCCTTGAGAACACCATTGGCCAGCGCGTCGTGCGCGGCAACGTCGTTGACTGCCCGGCGTGCGGCGACCACGTCGCGCTCAAGGATATCTACCGCGACGGCCGCGGGCGTATCGAGACACACACCGCCGGTGACGAGGAGTGCCCGGCGTCTCGCCTCGAAGGAGGCGGCGTAGTCATGCGCAGCAAGCCCGACTACACCGCCAAGGTCGACGCGCTGCTCGACGGCCACATCTCGATCGACAGCTCGTGGACCACCTCGGACTTCGCCGAACTCGCCATCGCCGCAGCGGACCAGGCCGGCCTCAGCGCCAAGGAGCAGAGCAAGCTCCGCGACCTGCTCGCGCCGGACGAGTGCTCCGGCTGCGGCGCCTCGGAGCAGTCCGAGTGCACGTGCGGCCACGATGAAGGCGACACGATCAACAGCCTCGGGCTGAGCGGGATGGTGACGCCGTGAACCCGGACCGAATGAACGGACCGTGGCAGCTGGTCTATCTGTGGCAGGGCGAGCGCCACGTGCAGCTCGCGCGCTACCAGCATCGCCACGAGGCGGACGCCGACGTGCTCAAGATGCGCGTTAAGGGCTGGCAGTCGTGGTCGGAGCGCGTGTCGTGAGCACCCGCCAGATCGCGCCGACGTTCCGAATCATGCGCGAGGTCCGCACTCGCGCCGGCGTTCGCCTCGCTGACGTCGATCACCCACTGATGCCGGGCTGCTCGCTCTCGCTGCACGCGCCCGATGCCGACGCGGCGATCGCCAACGCCAAGGCCATCGTCCGCGACACCCGCAACCTCATCGCCGTACCGACGGAGAACTGAGATGTCGACGCTCCCCGCATCCGAGTTCCGTGTTGGCATCGCCATGAAGTGTGGCTGCGCGGCGGCTGGCACGCTCAAGCGTCCAGGTCAGCCCGCACTCGTTGGCTGCGGACTGCACGACTGCACCGATGTCGTCGACACGAGGCCGTCGCTCGAGGGTCGCACCGCAAAGTGCAGCTACGGCGGCAAAGAGATCGCGTCGTCGTGGTCGCTCGCATTCTTCCAGCACCGTCCCGGGCAGGCGCACGACGCGTACTACTGCGGATGTTTCGGATGGGACTGATCATGAGCAACAACCAACGCCAATCGATTCCCGTCGTCCGCGCCGCTGGAGTGATCCAGCCTCCCGTGAAGACGCTCGACGACATCTTCACCGCAACCCGCGCCACCGTCGCCCAGCTCGAGGCCGAGCGTGACGCGCGCGAGCTCGTCGCCGTGTGCCCGTCGTGGTCGCCAGCGCAGATGGCCATGACCTCCGCCGATCTGCCGGCCGTCGGCAAGCTGATCACCGATGGCATGGGCCTCTACCGCGTGGTCTCGCACGTCGACGAGACTCGGCTCCGCGTGGTGAGCCACACCGGCGTCGAGATCGTGATCGACTACGCGAACTCGGGCTACCGCGATCCGATCAACGCATGGCGTGAGGTGTCGCCATGATCGTCACAGCCGTCTGCGCCTTTCTGCTGCTCGTCGCCGTCCTCTCCGCTCTCCGCGTAGGCGGCCAGCGCGGTGATCAGTGGGATGTCATGTCGGCCTATCAGCGACGTGCGCTGCTCGACGAGCGCGAACAGGCCAACCCCGCGTTCCGCCGGAGCCCCAGATGATGCGGCCCTACCGCCGGATCAGCGGGCGCGATGTCGACGGCGGATACGCATCGCCTCGCTACCAGCGCGTCGAAGCTGCACTGCTGCGCCGCGAGCGTTCCGACGATGGGCTGTGCATCAACTCGCGCGAGCACGGCGAGGTCACGCACGGCGTCCGCTGCAAGCGTTGCTTCGCCGTTCACCGCTACGGCGTCGAGGTCGTCACCGAGCGCGGCGTCGACGAGCTCGATCTCGAACCCCGCCGCCCGGGCCGCAAGCCCCGCAACACGAACCTGCTCCCGAGCGCCGCGCCCGCCGCGTAACTCGCTCACCGACCAACCACGCACAAGGAGATTCCGATGCCTGACTACCGCCGCATGTTCGATGACAAGGAGCACCTCTACGCCTACGACCTCGAGGGTCGCGAGGTCACCATTCAGATCGAGAAGGTCTCAGCCGGTGAGCTGATGGGCGAGAAGGGCCGCAAGAGCAAGAAGCCGATGATTAAGTTCGTCGGCAAGGACAAGAAGCTCGCGGTCAACAAGACCAACGGCAAGACGATCGCGAAGCTGTACGGCAAGGACACCGACGACTGGGCCGGCAAGTGGATCACCATCTACCCGACGACCACGGAGTTCGGCGGCGAG
>JBKJUF010000285.1:0-3854 GCA_046590445.1 Kofleriaceae bacterium | reverse complement strand
GGTCCGATGGGGGCGCCGAAGCTGCCCTGGTACACGATCGAGATGATCAACCGCGGCGGTGCATTGATCTCGATCCACGCGGCCGAGCTCACCGGCAAGTCAGGGCGCCTCAACGTGGTGTGGCGTGGCGTGCCTTATGACCTCGGTGCGATCGCCGTGTTCTACCCGAGCTATCGCGGGCGCGGCGAGTCGATGGTCGACCCGCTCAAGGAGCTGCTCGTCTTCTTCCTGGTGCTGTTCGCAGCGTGCGCCGGCATTGTCGCGTTCACGGTCGCGCAGTTCATGGCACCGATCCGAAGGCTCGAGCAGCGTGCCGATGCGATGGCGCGCGGCGAGCTCTCCGATCCGGTCGCGGCCGGCGGTGAAGGCGACGAGATCGGGCGCCTTACTCTCGCTCTCGAGGAGATGCGGCGCGCCCTGCGCGACAAGCTGCGCTCGACCGAGGAAGTGAACCTGGACCTCGAGCGCGCGGTGCAGATGCGCACCGCCGACCTCGCGCGCAAGAACCGCGAGCTTGCCGAGACGCTCGACAAGCTGACCCGCGCCCAGGAACAGCTCGTGCGTTCCGAGAAGCTCGCGTCGATAGGTCAGCTCGTCGCCGGCATCGCGCACGAGATCAACAATCCGGTCAACGCGATCGTCAATACGGTCGGTCCGCTCGAGGAGGCCATCAACGAGATCAACAGCTCGGATCCGGCGACCCGCGTCGAGGCGGCGAAGGACGTCCGCGACATGGTGCGCGTCGTTCAGCGCGGCGCCCAGCGCACCAAGGCGATCGTGACCGCGCTCCACAACTACTCGCGGACCGACGACGAGAGCGTGGTCGACTTCGATGTCGATCGCTCGATCGACGATTCACTCGAGCTGCTGCGCCACCTGCTCAAGCAGAACGTGACGCTCACCAAGCACTACGGCGATGTCGGTCGGGTTCGCGGTCACGCTGGTCAGGTAAACCAGGTCTTCATGAACCTCCTGACCAACGCCGCGCAGGCGCTCTCGCAGACCGAGCAGGCGACGATCACGATCGAGACCAAGGGCGACGCGAACGGTGTCGAGGTGCAGATCAAGGACAACGGTCCGGGCATCCCGCCCGGGGTGCTGCCGCGGATCTTCGACCCGTTCTTCACGACGAAGGACGTCGGTGAAGGCACCGGCCTCGGGCTGTCGATCGTGCACGAGCTCGTCGAGCGCCACGGCGGCACGATCGAGGTCGATACCAAGCTCGGTCAGGGAACGACGTTCACCGTGAAGCTGCCCCGGCAGATCCCGCTCGCGCTGCGCAAAGCGCGCACGACCGAGGCCAAGTCACGCGAGCCGCGCCCGGCGTAGTCGAAAAAACGGCCCGCCACGTGGCGAGCCGTTCTTACGCGCAACGCTCGAGATGGAGCGTGCGAAGCTTGCGAGCGGCGCTACTTGCCGAAGCGATACGTCGTGAACATCGAGTCCATGCGCTCATCCTGGCCGGCGCTGAACCGGTCCATGCAATCGTCGTCGGTGTAGTCCATGAAGTTGGTGATCGGATCGACACCCGTGGTCCGGCAGGTGTCGCGACCGACCGGGCAACCGTAGGCGGCCGAACGCTCCGCCGGCGTGTCACTGACGTAGTCGTTGTTCTTCTGGCAGCCGCCCTGGAACGTATGGTAGAGGCCCATCCAGTGACCGACTTCGTGGGTCGCGGTGTCACCGAGGTTGTACGGCACCGCAGTGCCACCGGGCAGCGACGAGTACAGGAGGACGATACCGTCGTTCTTCGGGTTCGAGCTGTAGCTCGACGGGAAGGTCGCCCAGCCAAGCAGCCCACCACCCGGGTTGCACGAGTAGACATTGAGATCATCCGCGGAACCCTGACGGAGCGCGGTCTTCATCGCCGTCTCGGTCGAGCTCTGGTCACAGGTGTTGAACCATGACGAGTTCGTCGTTCGAGTCGTCGCGGCGAGGTTGAAGGTCCAGCCCCACGTGCCGAACGCGCTGTTCAGCACGTTCATCTGGTTCGTGATCATCGTCGCGCTGAGGTCACCGTTGGCGATGCCGGTGCCTTGGTTGATGACGTGGAAGTAGACGTTGATCGCGCCGCCGGTGACGCTGGCGGGACCCGATGCCACGGACCGGCTGGCGACCTCGGCCTCGACGCGCTCGCGCTCGATGAGGTCGGGGTGGCGCGTGCCGCAGCGAAAGACTCCGGCGTCCTCGCCCTTGCGACTGACGAGCTCGGCGACATCGGTATCCGGCGCGATGCCGGCGCACTCGTCGAGCTCGACGGGCTCGTCGGTGAGCGCCTCGCAGGTCACCCGCTCGAGTGCGGCGGTCTCTTGGTCCTTGGAGAGGCTCTCGTTGAGCGCGCAGCCGACCATGACCGTCGTCATCATTCCCGAAGCCAGCAGCACTCGATTCCAGGTACGCATTTCAGACTCCCTGTGTGGATGGACCCTAGGTGGTCGCTATCTTCACGACTCGGACCACAGTTCGCCAGATCCAAATCGAGTTGTTTAAGGTAGTTAGACGTACGTGAGCTGGCTACACTGTCCGCCATGGGAGTACGGTGCAGTAGCCGGTACGACAAGACCCCACTTGGGCCAGAGCTCGGCGTGCCAGCTTGCCAGTTTGTCAGGGCAGTCGAGACGCTCTGACAGGCTGGCACGGAGCTCTGGGGAAACTTCGATAACCTTCAAGTAGTTCCAGTGAGTTGAGTGGAATCACGGCTGGCCCGCGGCTTGTTAAAGCCAATCCCGCGTATGTGGAACCAGCCAGGTCGAAGTCCGTTTCGTCGGTACGCGGCCGCCCATGTCGAGGGCGGTGGCAGCAGCCCGGTTCCCGACGAGCCGAGCGAGCTGCGGTCCGCCCCCGCCGATGCGGGGATCGTTTTGGTCGTCGATGACGAGCCGGCGATCGTCGAGTCGCTGACCAAGATCTTCCGCCGCGAAGGCCTCAACGTGCTCGCGGCCACCGACGGCAACGCAGGCCTCGATCTGCTACGCAAGCACCGGGTCGGCGTGCTGCTGACCGATCTGATGATGCCGAACACGAGCGGCATGGACCTGCTGCGCGCCGCAAAGACGATCGCGCCCGAGACCGAGGTCGTCCTGATGACCGCGTACGGCACGGTCGAGACCGCCGTCGATGCGATGAAGGAAGGCGCCTACGACTTCGTCACCAAGCCGCTCAAGCGCGCGCACGTGGTGCGGATCGTCAAGAACGCGCTCGAGAAGCAGTCGCTGCTCGTCGAGAACCGCAGCCTCAAGGCGCAGCTCGCCGAGAAGCGCCGGCGCGCGATCATCGGGACCTCGCTGGCGTGGCGACGCACGATGGACATCTTGATGCAGGCGGCGCCGAGCGAGGCGACCGTGCTGCTCCTCGGCGAGAGCGGCACCGGCAAGGAGCTGCTCGCGCGCTCGCTCCACGATAACAGCGCGCGCGGCAAGGGCCCGTTCGTCGCGGTCAACTGCGCCGCGATCCCCGAATCAATCCTCGAGGCCGAGCTGTTCGGTTACGAGAAGGGCGCGTTCACCGGGGCGTCGACTGCACGCGATGGCCGCTTCGAGGCGGCGAATGGCGGCACGCTGTTCCTCGACGAGATCGGCGAGATCAGCCGTCACGTCCAGGTCAAGCTGCTGCGCGTTCTTCAGCAGGGCGAGATCGAGCGGCTGGGCGGCGGTGGCAAGTCGCGCAGGATCGACGTTCGCATCGTCGCGGCGACGAACGTCGATCTCGTCGGCGAGGTCAAGGCGAACGGGTTCCGCGAAGACCTCTACTACCGGCTCAACGTCATCCCGGTGCGCCTCCCGCCGCTACGCGACCGCCGCGAAGACGTGCCCACGCTCGCCTACCACTTCCTCAAAAAGTACAACAAGCGCATG
>JBKJUF010000190.1:0-8885 GCA_046590445.1 Kofleriaceae bacterium | reverse complement strand
CGGCGCTGGCACATCTCGCTGTCGACGTGGTTGCGTGACTACCTCTACATCACGCTCGGTGGCAGTCGCGGCGCCGAGTGGCGCACGTACGTGAACCTCCTGCTGACGATGTTGCTCGGTGGCCTGTGGCACGGCGCGAGCTGGGCGTTCATCGTGTGGGGCGCGCTGCACGGGTTCGGGCTCGCGGTGACGCGGTTCTTCCAGCGTGCGGCCACCACGGCGCGCCGAGCGCTGACGATGTTCGGCGCGTGCGTGGTGCTCGCGATCGCGGGCACGCTCTTTCAGCGGCTCGCGTTCATGGATGCCGGCACGTGGACACACCTCGTGCTCGGCTGGCTGTTCGTGACGCCGCTGTGGGCGGTCGCGACCGCATGGCTCGGCCGCGAGCACCCGGCGACGCCCGAGCCCGCGACCGCACCGCGCAGCCTTTCCGCCGCGCTCCGGCTGCCGGATGCGCGCGCCGTCGAGGTGCTGCGGCTCGCGATGTGCGCGAGCGGCGTCGGATTCTTCGTCGCGCTCGGCTATGCCGAGACCTGGACGTGGATCCCGCTCGTGCTGCTGACGTGGGCGTTCGCGGGCGCTGCCGATCTCGTCGAGCGTGGTCGCCGCGATGCGTGGGCACGGCTCGCCACGATGGCACGCCGCACGGTCGCGATCGTGCTCGTCTTCCACTACGTCTGCCTCGCGTGGATCTTCTTCCGTGCGACCTCGTTCGACAACGCGCTCGTGATCCTGCGGCAGCTCGCGCGCCTCGAGACCGATCACGCGAACGTCGTCCCGCTCGTCACGATCGCGCTGACCGTCGGCTTCGCCGGTCACTGCTTCGCCGATGGCAGCTTCCGGTGGCTGCGCGAACGATTCGTCGCGCTACCGGCGTGGGGGCAGGGCGCCGTGCTCGCCGCCGCGGCGCTGCTGCTGCGCGAGCTCGGTCAGACCAAGATCCTGCCGTTCATCTACGTGCAGTTCTGAGTCCACCTCCGGTCACATCGGCGGCGGGTTCGCGATGCACGCCTGCAGCTCGGCGGCCTCGGTCCAGCCGCACTTGCCGTCGGCCTGGCGCGCGCACGTCGCCTTCTGGTAGCAGGCGTACTCGGCCTTGAACTCGCAGGTCGTGACCATCTCGTTGCCGGGCTCGGTGCAGATCGTGCCGCTACAGCCGCTCTTCACACAGGCGCCGGCGGTAGCCTCGGCAGGCTCGGCGCTGCCGGGACCGGTCTCGCCGCCGGTGGTCGCGGGTGCCGTGGACTTGCCGCCGCACGCGGCGACGATCGCGAAGATCGATGAGAGGAGGAGGTTGCGCATGCGCGGACCATACCGCGATGTGATCGCTGCGGAGCACGTCGCCGTCACAGCACGTCGGGACGATCGGTCGCGAGCCAGCCAGCGAGCGTCGCGCACAGGCCGAGCACGAGCTCGGGGGCGCGGTGCGACGCGGCCGCGAACGCGTCGCGATCGATCTCGAGGACCTCGGCGGTCCCGTCGGCGACCACGGTCGCGGCGCGCGGGGCCCGGGTCAGCACAGCGAGCTCGCCGACGACACCGCCCGCCTCGATGCGGCGCGCCGGGCCGGCACCGCGGCGTGCGAGGACAGCGCCGGTCTTGACGACGTGCATGGTCTCGCCGGCATCGCCCTCGGCGAACAGCACGCCGTCGATCGTTCGGGTCACTGCGCGTTCAGCGAGCGCGGCGAGGGCAGGGCCTGCGACGCTGGCGAACAGCGCCGGCTGACGAAGCACGACGAGCGACGGTTCGAGCGCGACGAGCTCGCCGGCACACAGCCGTGCGAGCCACGCGTCGTGGGGCGCGAGGACGCGCGTGTCACCGTCGGTCGCGACCGGCACGCGTAACCAGCGCTCGATCACGGCGAGGATCTCGCCGCGGCCGGTCTGCAGCTCCTGGACGACATCGAGCGCGCGGCGTCGATCCGGCTCGCGTCCGCCGATCAGCCGCCGCGCGATCGCGGCGAGCGCCGCCGGATCGCGTCCGTCGGCCGCAGCCTCGACGGCGGCGGCCCACAGCAGCCGGACCACGCAGCCGCGGGTCGCGAGCTCGAGCTCGTGGCGGGCGCACGCCGACCACGCGCGCGACGCATCGCGGGCATGGAGGTGCGCGACGAGCGCGGCGAGCGCGGCGCGATGGGCGGTCGCGATCGGCGCCGCGGGGAGCGCGCCGCCGCCGCGCGCGAACGCGAGTGCGGTGCGAAGCGCGGCGTTCGCGACCTCGGGCTCGGGGTCACCGAGCAAGGCGGCGACCAGGACCGTCGCGGTCGGCGCCCCGGCGAGCGCGCGCGCGGTCGCCAGGCGCGCGAGCAGTGGCAACCCGGCGACGTGCGTGGCGAGGAAGCTCGCACCGGCGTCATCGAGGTCGGCGATCGTCTCGAGGGCCTCGCGATCGCCGGCCTCGAGCGCTGCGGCGAGGACCGGCAGTGCATCGACCGGACCGAGCCGCGCGATCACCGCGAGTGCACCGGCACGCGTCCCTGGCGCGCGCGCGGCATCGCCGAGCAATAAACCAAGCGCCGCGTCGTCGAGGTCACCACGCCGCGCGCGGACCAGCGCGGTCGCCCACGCCGGATCGCGGGCGAGCAGGATCGCGACCTCGCCGGCGACGTCGCCGCCCCGTAACGTGCGCTCGGCACTCTGCACGACCTCGGCGACCTCGCGTGACAGCGCCGCCCGCGAGCGACCGCGCTCGAGCGCGCCATCATCGCCCGCGATGGCGAGCGCCTTGAGCCCGAGCGCGAGTGCGCGGTCGTCGTCCTCGATGATCACCGCCGCCCGCAGCTCGTTGCGGAGCGCCGGCGACGGCGTGCGCGCGAGCTGATCGAATAGCGCCGCGCGGACCGCAGGCTCGTCGTGACGCAGGTGCTCGGCGAGATCGGTCGGGTCGACCCGGGCGCGCGCGAGGGCCGCACGGGCGAGGGCGGCGACGCGCGGCGTGGCATCGCCGGCAGCCTGCGTCCAGCGCTCGAGCGCGGCGAGATCGATCCGCGTCGGGTCGTCGACGTGCCCGCGCGCGCGGATGCCGAGCGGCGCTGCGAGGGCCGCCTGAAATCGCCGCGCCGCGATCCGCGCGACGATCCACCAGGTGATCGCGATCGCGATGGTCACCGCCGCGAGCTGCGTCGGGTGGCGCAGGATCGCCTGCGAGCCGATCAGCAGCAGGGCGAACGCGGCGACCGCTGACGCGATCGGTCCGGCCGCGCCGCGCAGCAGCACCTTCCAGCGCGCGCGCGGGCCGGGCGGGAACGCCGACAGGCTGACCTCCTGCGCGGTTCGCGAGGTCGCGAGCCGCAGCACCTGGTCCGACGTGCGGGTCGCCGCGATCGCGAGGAAGCCGGGCACCACCGCGAATGCGGCATATCCGAGGATCACGAAGATCGGGTGGATCGATGCCGTCGTCGGCAGGCTGCGGGTCACCAGGATCCGGGGCACCGCGGTGACCTGGAGGAGCAGCAGCACGAGGTTCGTGCCGCCGTAGAACAGGCTGACCGCGATCGCGAGCGCGTCGCCGTGATAGCGGCCCTTGAGCTCGGCGATGAACTGCAGATCGATCACCGTCACGACGATGCCCTCGAGCACCGCGACCGCGAGCATGCCGCGGAGCAGCCGGCGATGGCCGTCGTTCAAACCTTCCGGGGTGCCCGGCGGCGCGCTCGCGCCAGGCGCGCCTCCCGCCGCCAGCGCGCGGGCCTGGGCGACGGCGAGCACGAGCACGAGCGCGGTCGCGATCGCGCCGAGGTACGCGAGCACCTCGGCGCCGAGCCGCAACACCAGCGGCGCCGCGCCGAGTCCGGCGATCACGCCGCCCATCGTGACGGCAGCGCCGGCGCGCGGCAGCATCCGGCGGGCATCTCGACCGGCGACCGCGGCGGCGACCCGGTTCCACAGCGCGAGCCCCGCGACCTGCGAGATCGCGGCGAGCGCGACGACGAGGACCGCGGGTGACGCGCCGGCGGCGAGCAGCGATGGCGCGGTCGCAGCCGCGATGCCGAGTACGCCCAGCAACGCGAGATCGACGACGCGAGTCTGCGCGCGCCGGGTCAGCAGATCGTAGCCCAGCGTCGCGACCGCGAACCCGCCGGCATTCGCGATCAGCAGCCACGGCAGGTGCTTCGCGCCGTATGTCGCGAGGAACGCGGACTCCGCGAACGACCGCAGCGCCACCGCGACGAAGTTGCCGAACAGCACCATCACCGCGCCGAGCGCGAACGCGCGCCGGTTCATGGCGGGTCCAGGATCTGCCGGGCGAGCGCATCGGCGAGTGCGGCGAGCGCGACGGGATCCTCCTCGAGCACGTCGCGCATGTCATCGAGCGCGATCGCGAGCACCGTGGTCGCGCGATCCGCGATCGCGTCGACGACCGGCGTGGCCGGCGCCACCACGCGGACCAGCCCGACGATGTGCCCCGCGGTCGCCACGCTGCCGTGCCGCTTCATCGAGCTGATGGATGCGTCGAACGCCGCCTCGCCGCGCGCGACGATCGCCAGGCCGCCGTCGACGACGATCCACACGTGCTCGTCCGTCGTGCGCCGTTCACCGGCCTCGAGCGAGCTCGGCCGCGCGCGCTCCGCCAGCCGGATCACGACCGCCGGCGCGAGCTCTGCGAACAGCGGACATCCAGCGAGCGCGCGGGCTCGCTCGAGCAGATCCATTACCGCTTGTTCAGAATGCGCTTCTGGTTCGCGAGGACCTGGTCGAGCTTGCGCTGGTTGCCGGTGCTGACCTTCTGGTTCGAGAGCACGAGGTCGAGCTTCTTCTGGTTCGCGACCATCCGCGCCTGGTTCGCGAGCACCTGGTCGAGCTTCTTCTGGTTCGCGCTGCTGACCTTCTGGTTTGCGAGTACTAACTTCTGGTTCGCGAGCACCTGGTCGAGCTTCTTCTGGTTGGCCTGGATGCGCTCCTGGTTCGCCAGGATCTGCGTCAGCATCTTCTGGTTGCCGGCGATCTTCGCCTGGTTCGCCAGGATGACCTTCTGGTTCGCGACAATCTGCGTCAGCACCTTCTGGTTGCCCGCGATCTTGTCCTGGTTCGCGAGGATCTTCTGCTGGTTCGCGAGGATCTGGCGCTGGTTCGCCAGGATGCCGTCCTGGTTCGAGCGGAGAGTACTCTGGTTGGAGATCAACTCCGCGTGGTGTTCGCCGTTGCCGGTGGTCATCGTCTCGAGCATGTCCGTACCCCTTGTGGATCGACGCCAAACGCGTCGAGCAGGGTGCATCGTCCGCACACACCCCGGCGCGTGCAAGCCCACGCATCCGGTTTTGTCGAGGGCCGCATGCCCAGCTTCGGGGAGCCCAGACCTCAGCGATCACATCCTTGTCATCGGAACCACTGGAGTTACGGCCGGCACGGCAGTGGCATGACCTTCGTGAGATGTCCTCGCGGCCCGCGGCCATGTTCCCCGTCGCGATCCCGGTCGACGATTCGCCGATCCCCGCACGCGACGATCCGAGCGGCGTTGCCTACGACACGAGCGCGAACGTCCTCTTCGTCGCCGATGGCTACACCGGCGCGATCGTCCGCATCGCCGGCGAGCGCCAGCAGCGGATCGCGACGATTCCCACCGCCGGCATCCTCACCGGCAACCGGATCGGCGGGCTGATCGTCACCAAGTACGGCACGCTGTACGCGGTCCGCGTCGGCCACGGTCATGCCGGTGCGATCGTACGCGTCCGGCCCGATGGCCAGATGGATGTTCTCGAAAAGCTCCCATCGAGGTTCTGGCGGTACGGCATCGCATACGACGCCGGCGAGCACGCGATCTACACGACGCAGTTCATGTCGGGGAAACGCGGGGCCTTCGACGGCTCGATCGTCGTCGTCGATCTCGCGAGTGGCGTCCCCTCCACGGTGCTCGACGGCTTCCTCAAGCCGATGGGCATCGCGAAGGTCGGCGCGTCGCTCGTGGTCGCCGATGCTCGCCAGCGCGCGGTGTTCCGCGTCGATCTGGTGGCCGGCCGCGCGGTGTTTCGCGTCCAGCTTGCGGGTGACATCGATGCGCCGGACTCGGTCTGCGCAGATGGCGATGACGCGGTCCTTGTCACCACCTACGACGAGGAGACCCGGCTCGGCGCGGTCCGCCGGATCTGGCTCGACGGCCGCCGCTCCGCCGTGATCGCACGTGGCCCATGGGAGCCGCGCGGCATCACGACCGATGGTGACCGCGCGTTCGTCGCGGCCCACCGCGCCGGCCATGTTCTCGTGTTCGCGCTCTGACCACTGAAACGCACGATGCGCGCCTCGGTCAGGGGCTCCGCGAAGCACGGAGCGCGTAGATCGGTGGTGACCCCAAAGGGACTTGAACCCTTGTTTTCGCCGTGAGAGGGCGACGTCCTAACCGCTAGACTATGGGGCCGGAAGGAAAGCGTTCTTACCTGGGCGGGATCGAACGGTCAAGCCTTCGTTGGTTCGGGGACTAGGATTCGAACCTAGATAGCAAGAGTCAGAGTCTTGCGTCCTGCCATTAGACGATCCCCGAGTGAGGGCCTAGTTCCTAACGGGCGGGGCGGGTTTCGTCAAGAGCCGGGGCGTGCCACGAAGAAGATCAATGTCTTGCCGGCGCTCCGCATCACGTGGATCGCGAGCCAGGGCGTCGAGGGCGTGTCGCTGAGAAACCTGGTCAGCTCGACGGCACGCACGCGATAGGGGCCGAGCTGGCGGGCGATGATGCCGCGGCGGGCGAGATCTTTCGCGATCGCGTCGGTGGTGTCGCGGAGGCCGCGCGCCGAGACGAGCTGGCCGGCGGCGTCGGTGCGGGTGCCTGGTGGCAGCCGGACCGGCAGCTCGGCGCGCGCGATCGCGGACCATCCGGTGATCGCCACGGTCAGCGACAACGCAGCCACGAGGAGCTGGACGCGCACCGAAAAGTTGTAGCATGCCGCTCCGGAGGAACTCTGATGCGCACCGCGATGACTCTACTGGCGCTGTCCCTGACGTTGAGCGTGACCGCCTGCAAGAAGAAGAAGGCGCCGGACACCGCCGCGGGCTCCGGCTCCGCGATGATGGGCTCGGACATGGCGGGCTCTGGCTCGGCGATGACGGGCTCCGACCGTGGGTCCGCGGGCTCTGCCGCGATGGGATCGGCAGCGGGCAGCACCGAGCCGATGTCCAAGAAGGCAGGCAACTGCCCGAGCACGGTGTTCGGTTCGACGACCAAGTCCGCGATCCAGGGCAAGGACGTCGTGCTGACGATCACGTCGGCCGACAAGGACGCGATCGCATCGATCCAGCGCCGCACCGAGGAGCTCCTCAAGGAGAAGGCGGACGGCGCGGCCGGCGGCGTGACCCATGACCAGAAGGGCTCGCACGGCGGCGGCATGGGCATCTGCCCGGTGTTCTTCGGCGAGGGCGGAACCGCGACCGCGAAGAACGATGCCAAGGGCGTCACGATCACGATCTCGCCGAAGGACAAGGCCGACGATCTCAAGAAGCAGATCGACGAGCGGATCACCAAGGCCGCGGAGTTCGTGAAGACGAACATCAAGCAGGGTGACGCCGGCAACAGTGGTGGCGTCGGTGGCGGCAAGGGCGAGCACGGCGGCAACCACTCGGGCGCCGGCGACTCCAAGGGCAAGGAGCGCACGGGCGGCACGGGTGGTGGGGCTGGCACGGGCGGCGGTTCGAGCACGGGCACGGGCGGCGGCGCGGGCTCGGGCAGCGCGAAGTACTGACGTCACATCGATGACGGTCGAGCGGTCGATCACGCGTCGACGACACGTCGGCACGCCCAGGCAACCAGGGCGTGTAGACTCACGCGATGCGATTCGCGCCGACCTGGCTCGTGGTTCTTGGGCTGGTCGCGCCGACGGTGGCCTGCAAGGGCCAGCCGTTCCGTCCCGACGCGAAGCAGGACGCGTTACAAGACGCCTACGATCCACCGTGGTGGAACCCGACGCCGGGCGAGGCACGGAACTTCGACATCCAGCTGAACGGGCCGTTCGACGTCACGCCGGCCCGCGCGATGTACGTGCTCGAGCTGTGGGACGTCGTGCCGACGGCGACGATGATCGACTACGGCGACGGTGATCCGGTCGCGGTGCCCGCCGGGTTACTCGCCGGCAAGATCGCCGAGCTCCACGCGCGGACGCCGTCGACGATCGTCATCTGTCACGTCAACACCGGCGCGATCCGGCTGACCGACCCCGACGCGCGGAAGTTTTCCGGGTTCGAGGCGAGCCCACCGAATCGGCCGACCGCACCGAAGGCCGGCAGCGTGATTGGCTGGAGCACGACGGAGGCCGAGGCCACCGAGCGCTTCCTCGACATCCGCGCTGGCAGCCGCGTGTTGTTCGCGACGATCCTGTTCAAGCGTTTCGACTTGGCGAAGGCGATCGGCTGCGATGGTATCGCCGCGGACAAGAACGACGCGATCGCCTACGAGACGACGATCAACCACGGGTTCGGCGCGATCCCGATCCGCGAGCACACGTCGTGGAATGAGGAGGTCGCGGCGCAGGCGCACATGCGCGAGCTGTCAGCCGGCATGCGTAACGGCTACACGATCACCGCGCAGTCCGACGAGTTATCGGACGACTTCGACTGGCTGTGGGCCGACCGCTGCGCCGAGTACGCCGACTGCGACCAGGCGCGGCCGTTCCTCGATGACTCGCGCGCGGTGTTCGCGGTCGACTACGATCTCGACGACGCGGGGCAGCCGAACACGAAGACGACGACGTGCAATCGATGGCGCGACGCCAACATCGTCGATGGCATCATCAAGACTGCTGCGCTCGACAAGACACGCGACGCCTGCAACTGACTCGATTCGCCGCTTGACGCCATTCGCAGGCCGCACTCCGCCTGCAGCCAGAACAGGGGACGGTGTCAATCTTGTCAACTTTTCGGACGCGTCCGGCGCGAAAGGTTGACAAGGTTGACACCGTCCCC
>JBKJUF010000651.1:0-13386 GCA_046590445.1 Kofleriaceae bacterium | reverse complement strand
GTCAGCTCCAGCGATGCGGCCGCGACGATCGCGAGGGTGTGCACCGGCGTGCGATCGAGGAGGGCCAGCACAGGGTCGAGTTGTTGCGCGGTCAACACCACCTCGATCCGATCGAGCCGCGGGATGACGACCGTCCCGCTCGCGAGTTCCCTCAGCTGGTGCTCGCGGACGTTCGTCAGCGATCGCAGCGCGCGCATCGTCGGGTGGTAGGCGAAGCCGTGTGCCACGCGCAGCTCGCGAACGGTCGCCCACTCGGGACGTCCGAACACCGCGCGCGGGACACCGTGGAGGTTCTCCACGATGGCGCAGCGGGCGAGAAACCCCTTCTCGAACACCATCGACGACACCTGGATCGCCGGCAGGATCGCCGCGTACCACGCGCGCACGTGCCGCGAGATGTTCGGCTCGTCGTAGGTCTTCACGAGCGCGTGCCGTCCGGTTCCCGCACGCGTGGCCTCGCGATGGATCTGCGCGGCGATCAGCTGACCGCGCGGATCCTCCAGATCGCGCTCGAGCAGCCAGTCGGCGTACACGAGCCGCCGCGCGTCGTCATCGGGATCCTCGTAGACCCCGGCGAGCAGGTCCGCGCCGGTGGCTCGCATGTCGTGCGAGATCAGCGCCGGCTGCGGCAGTCGCGCCGCCGCGGCGACACGGTTCTGGATGCGAGACCTCGCGGCGCGCACGCGCTGTCGCAGATGCGTCGGGACGTTATCCGCGGCCGCCTCGAGCGCGCCTACCAGCCGTAGATCGCCGTGGCGCTCGACGGCCGACAGCAGCGCGGTGTCGAGCCGCCGCGTGATCTGTGGCACCACCCGCGAGCGTGCCAGATACGGCATCGCGAACGCGGCCACGCGTGGGTCGGGCCGTCGTGTCGCGGCGAGCTCGAGGCAGAGCGCGGCCTCGGCGGGGCGCAAGCGCTCGAACAGCTCACCGAGCGTGTCGAGGAGCGGCGTCAGCAGCGTGGCCGAGCTATCCGTCGCGCGCTCGCACCAGGCCTGCGCCGCCTCGATACCGTCCGCCGGGAGCTCCACGTCGAGCGGCGAGGCGGTTGTGCCGAGCGCCTCGATGCTCGCTCCCAGCGCTCCGTCGAACGTCGCGCGCCACGTCTCGAGGAGCGCCTCGAGCTGGTCCAACAGGCTGGCGCTCACGCCCCGATGTTATCGCGTCCGCTCGAAGCTCGCATTCTGGCCGAGCAGTGGCACCGTCGAGATGCCGCCACGCTTCTTCGACGTCAACGACGCGAACCAGGCGCTCCACACTCGATGACGACCTCGGCCGCCGGGCTCAGCAGCCCGGGATCCCGATCCACACGCCGACCGAGCTCGGGATCCGCATCGACACGCCCGCGGTCGCGACCCACGCGTTGCCCTCGGGGCCCGATGACCACACGTGCCCGGCCTCGGCGAACATGCCCACGGCGGTCGTCCCGAAGTACGTGCCGGACGACGTGCCGCAGCGATCATGCGAGCTGAACCTCGACGTCCCGCCGCCATAGACCTCGGTATCGAGGCGCAGCTTCGCAGCGGCGGCCTTGCCGTCCGTCATCGATCGCAGCTCGCCGCGGCCGCCGAACGACGTCCGGGTCCGCGCGGTCCGGTCGATGAACACCGCGCCATCGAGGTAGACGCCGTTCGAGGTCTGCTCGGCGGTCTGCTCGAACGTCCACCCCGCACCGACATCAAACGCCTGGTCGCGCCGTTGGGTGCCGCTCGCGAGGTGCGTGCCGACCGCGGCGTGCAGGCTCGACGATCCGGGCTCGCTCGTGCGGCCGATCCGCGTCGAGCTGCCGATCTCGCTGCGGGTCGGAGGGATCGCGAACGGGATGATGCAGCCCGACAGCAACACGGCAAAGGCGACGAGGAGCTCGATGGCGAAACCCGGCAGACGCACGCGGGCTTGCACAGCAAGCCGTGCGCCACGCCAACGCGGCACGCGAGCCCCGGTGATCCGCGCGGTTAGCCCACGCCAGCCGCGTGCCGCGGTCTCACACGTGCCGGGACATCACGCGCGACATCACTGTCGAAAACCTGACGCGCGTGAGCGCAGCAGCTGCTCGCCGTGCGCGGCGAGCGCGTCGCACGCCAGAGCTTGCGTCGTGCCATCCGCGCGACGAAGCATCTCGTCGATCTCGTTGCGGGCTGCGCCATCGCCCGGGTCGAAGAGACGCCTGGCACCGCCACCGTGTCCGTGAGACACTAAGAGATGCTGACAACGGTGTTGGTTCCAGGCGAGGGCCACAGGCGGTACTGCGACGGCGACAGCCTCGATCACGGTAGCGCGCTCGTGTTCACGGTCGACAACGTGCTCTCCGCTGGCGAGTGTGCCGGGCTGATCGATCGCATCGAGAGCCTCGGTCCGACGGTCGCGCCGATCACCACCTCGCGCGGGCAGGTGATGCGCACCGACGTGCGAAACAACGCACGCGTCATGTTCGACGATCCGGCGTTCGCCAAGCTGCTGTTCGATCGGATCGCGCCGGCGGTCCCGCACGAGCTATGCGGCATGAAGCCCGTCGGCGCGAACGAGCGGCTGCGCTGCTACCGCTACGATGTCGAGCAACGGTTTGCGCCGCACTACGACGGCGCACACGTGCGCGACGAGGACGAGCGCTCGCTGCTGACGTTCATGGTCTATCTCAACGAAGGCTTCGGCGGTGGTGCGACCGCGCTTCACGACTTCGACGTGCGCGTGACACCAAAGACGGGCATGGCGCTGTTGTTCCAGCACTTCCTGCTGCACGAAGGCTGCTTTGTCACCTCGGGCCTCAAGTACGCGCTGCGAACCGACGTGATGTACCGCCGCTGAGTGAACGGCTGGCGGGTGGCAGGATCTCGTCCACGCTCTGCGCGCGATCACTCGACGACGAGCGAGCCCTTGATCATGTCCATGCTGCACGCGTACGTGACGGTGCCGGCATCAGGGAACGTCGTCGTGATCTCGACGCGCTGGTCGAGCGGCAGCTTGCGCTCGATCTTCTTGCCGCCGACCACGAAGTGCACGTCACTCGCGCAGGTGCGCTCGAACTTGCGCTCGAACACGAGCGTCACCGGCACGCCACGGCGGACCTTTGCGGTCTTCGGCTCGAAGCCCGCGGCGGTGACGGTGATGTGGACGCGCGTCGGCGTCTGGGCCTGCGCGGGGGTTGTCTTGCTGGGACCGATCGCGGGGGCGGTCGGCTTGCTGGGACCGATCGCCCTGGGCTTCGCAGGCGCCGCCGCGCGTGGCCGGGCGCGCAACCCGCGCCGCTTCGCCTCGGTCTCGACGAGCTTGCGGACGTCATCGATCAGCACCTGAAGCTTGCCGGGCGCGCTGCTCCGCTCCATCACGCGCTTGCCGGCGGGATCGAAGATCTTGAGGTGCGGCAGGTCGAACTTGCCGGGCATCAGGTAGCGCTCGGCGGCCTTGCTGTCCCAGTCGACGACGTCGATCTTGCGGACCGCGACGAGCGTCGGGTACTGGCGCGCGAGCTCGACGAGCGCCGGATCGAGCGTCCTGCAGGGCTCGCACCACGTCGCCCAGAAGTCGTAGATCGTGATCTTGTCCCGTAGCGGTGCGAGGTCGAGCGCCTCGCCGGGCTTGCCGTGGTTGGCGACATCGACCTTGATCGGCGGCGGCGCGGCCTTCGCGACGTCCGGCTTCGTGACGTCAGGACCCACGACGTCAGCCGGCGCGATGTCCGGCTTCGCGACGTCAGGCTTCGCGTCCTCGGGCCTCGCGACGTCGGGCCTCGCGACGTCGGGCTTCGACACATCTGGCTTCGCGACGTCGGTCGGCTGTCCGGACACCGGACCACCTGCCCCGTCGGGCTTGCCGTGGTCGTCGTGCTCGTCGCCGTCGTGCTCGTCACCGGGCTCGTCGTGCTCGTCGCCGTGCTCGTCGCCGTGCTCGTCGCCGTGGTCGTCGCCATGTTCGTGCTCGTGGTCGGCGTGGCCATGCTTGGGCGCAGCTGGCTTCGCGCCGAAGCTCCACGACGCACCGACCTCGAGGATCGCGGGCATGTCGAGCTGGCCGCCGACGGCGTCGGTGATGACCGGAATCTTGAGCGCGAAGTCGAACGCGAGCGAGGGGCTGGCGCTCCACGAGCCGCCGGTGACCACCATCGCGTCGAACCGTCCGCGATTGCCATCGTCGGTGGGAGTCAGGCCGTCCCAACGCTCGGCGGACTCGCGCTGGACCTCGCCGCCGACGCGCAGGCTCCACGCCTTACGGAGGCGGCGACGCACCGCGACGCCACCGGCATAGCGATCGCCCGCCTTGTGGCCGTGACCGTTCGTGTAGATTACTTGTTGCGTGAAGGCATAGCCGCCGACCCGCCACGCATCGCGCGTGTACGCGAGGTCCACCGACACCACCGGGTTCACGGTGCCGGTGCCCATCTGCACGTGCTGGTGCGGCGTGGTCTCGGCCTCGACGGTGAACGGATTGGCCTCGGTCCGGCCGAGCGGCAGCGTGACCCCGCCGCGCAGCGTGAGCCGGATCGGTCCGTCGGCGTGCGAGAAGCTGCCGAGGACCATCGGATCGGCGAGCCCGACGAGGGTCTCGTTGCGGTGATGGATGCCGGGCGTGACGAGCTCGACCTCGGAGCCGTCACTCGCGGCGAGGTACTTGATCGACGACGACAGGAACCGCACCGGCGCGACGACCGAAATCCCGAGTTGCTCGGTCAGCCCGACATCGAGCGCGAGCCGCGCCTCGCCGATCGCGAGCACTTGGTCGTGGATCAGATCGATGAAGCCCTGCCCGACCACGGCCTCGTGATCGTCGTGCTCGGTGGTGACGTAGGTGCCGAGCCACGCCACGCGCAGCACGAGCTGGCCCGGCGCCAGGGTCTCCGCATCGACCTTCCCGACCGGGAGGTTGGGGTTGCTTCAACCCGCTCAAGCACCGCCGGCGCGAACCGTGCGGGGATCGACCCCGAGCACGGCCGCGGCGACGAGCAACAACTGCCACTTCATTGGCGGACCATAGCGCAAGAGCGCTGGGCTGGGCTCCCCTGCGTCCAAGCAGCGATCACCATTCGTTGGTGACGTAGCGGGCTAGATCAGCGCGCGAGCGAACCGTAACGTCGTCGTACTTCGCGACCAGCGCGGTTGCCTCGCGGCCATTTCCGACCGCGATCACGCTGTTCGAATGATCACTTCAGCGCGCCGTTCTCGATGAGAGGCTTGCCATCGAGCATGACCGTCGTGCCGGGCAAATGCAGATAGAGCGAGAACGGCTCTTTGTTCGTGCCGCCGGCCCAGAGGTTCTGCCCCATCCCGATCGTCACCGTGCCCGCACCGACATAACTCTCGAGCTTTGGCGTCGTCTTGATCGCGGGATTGATCCCGATGTCGAACACACCGATCTCGGTCTTGCCTGGACCGGCGGCGTCGTAGGTCGGCTGCACGGCTTCCCAGCCTGTTTTCGCGCTGATGTTCGTGATCTTGCCGGCCTTCACCTCGATGGTGAGACCGGTGATTTCCTTGCCGTCGTACAGGAGGCGATCGTCGACGATCTTGCCGCTGGTGCTTCCCGGCACCGGCGACAGGTACACCTCCCCGGCCGGCAACCATGCGCCCGGGACGTCCTTCTTGTCCTCGTCGGAGATCACGCCGTCGCTCACGAGCACCTTGCGTCCTTTGATCTTCATCTTCACGTCCGTGCCGTTCGGATGCGTGATGTGAAGCTCGCCGCCCTTCGCGAGCGTCGCCTTGAGCGCCTTCGCTTTCTCCTCGATGGGCGCGTAGTCGGCCGACACGCCATCCCAGAACAACTTCGTTAGGTCCGTTTCCGAGATGCCGAGCGCCTTCGCACGCGATGGCGAGGGCGCGAATCCGTTGTCGACGTCGATGGTGCGAACCTTGCGCTTGATTCGAATTTCGATCGACTGCGCGTGGGCCTTTTGCCACGCTGCACGGCGTGCACCCGACACACCCGCGACGATTGAGGGATCGCGAACGGCGGGGAGCTGAATGCGGACGCTGACGATCTTCGCGAGCGCTTGGTCAAAGGCTTCCGAGGACGCGTCGTATTTTTCGGGGACGCCCGCGATCGCCTTCTTCGCGAGTGTCTCGGAGTTGTACGTGATGATCGCGTGTGCACCGCGCTTGCGAACGGCGAGCGCGAGCTCCTCGAGCAACGCGAGGTCGCCCGGGCCGCCCATGATCTGGACGAGCTCCCCTTCTTTCACGTTCGCAGTCTTGCCGACGATCTTCTCGGCGACTGACGCGTGATCGACGATTGGTTCCTGCTTCTTCGGCTGCGCGAGCGCAGTGCTTGCAAACACACACACACCCAGCATGGATTTCCACATAGGGCGTGAATAACAGAAAGCTGCCGCTCGACCCGATGCGATCACAGCTTGGGGTGCTTCAGCTCGCCCTCGATCCACGCCAGATCGACGAGATCCTTCGGACGGCCCGCCGCACGCTTGTTAGCCGCAAGATCCGCGAGGCTCAGGACCGGTGCCTTCGTCGCACCGAGGTCGGCCATCACGCGCCTGGGCCACGCGTCCTCGAACGCGACGCCGTCGATTCCGGCGAGGATGTCGATCCGAACGGGCGCGACGCCGATCTGAAACACCGTTTGCTCGTCGACAAGATCGTCGACCGTCAGATCGAACAACGGCGCACCGAACGCGCGAAGAGCCCTCAAGACTCGCTCCGCATTGTCGCGGGTCGGGCGCACCCAGATGTCGATGTCACCGGTCGAACGCGGGTTACCGTGTGCGGCCACCGCGAACGCGCCGACGACGATGTACTCAACGCCGGCGGCGGAGAGTTCGAACAAGATCTCTGCGAACTCTGGGTTCATCGATCAATCCAAGGAAGCTCCACGCGTCGCGGGTGAGTTGCCAGACCATCATCATGCGTTCGCCCGGGGTCCCCGGGACGATCTCGTGCTCCGGAAGAGCATCACGGCGAGTCTTGCGAGTGACCCACTTTGAACGGTCCATACGCACAGCATACAGGACAGACCAAGCGGTGGTCACACGTGGGCGTGCTCGGCGACGCGATGGCGAAATTCACTTCTCTGTTCGGCGTTACTGACCGACTACCACTGACCGCTATAAGCGGACCAGGTCAGGGCGTCGCCGCGAGCCACGCCTTGTACGCCGCCGACTTCTGGAACGCGTGGTACTGCTTGTCCGCTGTCATCGCCGCCACGAGGTCGGCCTTTGCGAGGCCCTGCTCGACCATCGCGCGCAGCCCGCGGACCGCCTCGTCGTCGTTCTTCGCGGCCACCGCGGCGTCGACCAGCACGTCGGTGGCGGCCGACAGCGTCGGCTCCGCGGCGACCGCGACCTTGGCATCCGCGAGCGCCTTGTCCACGGCGCCGGCCGTCAGGTGCGCCCGCGCGCGCATCGAGAGCACGTACGGATCCTGATCGCTGCGCGAGAGCAGCTCGGTCAGCACCGCGATCAGCTGCGGGTACTCCTTGCGCAGCGTGTGGCTGTCGATCTGGATCAGCGGCAGCGAGACGTCGTTCGGGAACTGCTTCACGAACGCATCCATGTTGGCCTGGTACGTTGCCTCGTCGAGCTTGGCGTCGATCGACAGCCCGAACAGCGCGACCGCCTTAACCTTGGTGCGCAGGCTCTCGGGCACCTCGAGGAACGCCTTGCGGGCGCCCTTGTAGTCGCCGGCCGCGAACAGCTTCGTCGCCTGGACGTAGGACTGCGCACCGGCCGGATCGCTCGCGAACTTCGCGCCCATCGAGAGCAGTGCGCTCATCATCTCGCCGTTGCGGAACGAGAAGATGTCGACGCCGCTGACCGTGCCGTCGGGACGCCGCTTCAGCACGACCTCGAAGAAGTTCACGCCACCCTGGACGATCCCGCGCAGCCGCGGCTTGGGCTCCCCGCCCTCGCGCGCGATCCGCGAGAAGCTGACCTTGGACTCGGTCCCGAGGCCGGCGCACAGCGCGGTGCCGATCGAGATCGGGCCGCCGAGCTTCACGCGCATCACCGGATCGAGCCCCGTCATGCTGCGCTCGTGCATCGCCTTGGAGTCGATGATCGCGTCGATCCCGGCCGGATCGCACTTGCTCATCGCAGCGGCGAGCTCGCGGCCGACCTTCTCGGCCTCGGCATCGGTGATCGTGGTCGCGGCCGGCTTGCCGGGGTCGGTGGCCCCGGGGTTGGTGGTGAGGTCGCTGACCTTCGGGACCGCAGGCATCTTCGACGCCTCTTCCTTGGGCGCCTCCTTCTTGCTACCGCAGCTCGCGAGCACGAGCGCGAGCGGGATCAGACGCGAGGCGAGCCGGACCGGACACGGAGCATTACGCATGGCGGCCACGATACTGGGAAATCCCGGCGCCTACTGCGCAAGTCGCAGCATCATCGTATGGCCGGCTCGCGATTCGAGGCGATCGGCGACTGACGTGAAGGCGCTGATCGGACACGCTGATCCAAACAGCCGCGCCTAGTCGCGACAGCAGAGCACGCCGCCGCCGACCATCGGGTCCGACTTCTTGATGTTCTGGCTCTCGGGATTGCTGCAGCTCCACCCCCCCACCGCCAGCGCATCGCAGTTATTTCCACTGAAGCGCTTCAGCGGATCGCAGGTGGTCGTGCCGCTGATGCGATAGCCGTACGTCCCGCAGCCAAACACGTCATTGTCACCGAAGTCATTGCATTCGCCTGCACCTGACCCCGCCTGCCCGGTGGCAAAGAACATTTCCGGCACTGCCTGCACGTCCTCGCAGGTCGCGATCTGCGGCGGAAGGTTTGCGCGGGCGTCGAGCCGCGACAAGCATACGTGCCAGCCCTCGGCACAGAGGTCGGCTGCAGTGCACAGCGTACCCGCGCGATCCGTGCCCGTGTTGCCAGCGGCTCGGCCGCACTGCGCCGCCAGAGCCGGGCGCAGACCGCCCAGGCCCCATGCGCCGGCGCAACCTGCGATGTTGGGGAAGTTCTCCGCATTGCCAAAACCCTCGCGCGTCAGATCCGCGCATCCGAGCGGCGTGAACGCGTCGGTCGTGACCTCGACGGCATCCGGCGCCGCCGCCAAGCCGAACACCTTGTCGCAGGCGAAGAGCCCCGGGAGACCGATCAAGAGCACAACGATCCGCACCCGGCTATTAAGCACGAGTCCGCGATCTCGTGCATGCGAACGCTACAGCACCCGCGGCGTTCGACAGCAGCCCGTCGAACGGACGCCCGCGGCTGCTCGAGGTATCGGCTGCATGCTCAGCGTGTCGCACACAGAGCGCAACGATGAACGTTGGCTTCCGCACCTACTAGAGCGACACGGTCGCGCGAGCGCCGAACACCACGATGGTGTCGTCACGCATCAGCAGGATCTGGAGATCTGGCTGGAGCATGAGCCGGCCGGTGATGACCAGCTCGTAGCTCGCCTCGACCACGGTCTGCGAACCGATCTCGGCCTGCGCGAACGCGAGCCCCACGGTTGCGCCACGAAGCTTCACGCCAGCGTCGAAGTAGAACGGAAGTGAGTCCTCGAGAGACACGCTCATTCGCAGAAAGCCACCAAGGCTGTCGTCGAGCTGGCGATCGAGCACGAGGTAGAGCGCGCTGCCGTTCTCGGTGTGGTGCCAGCCGCCGAGCTTGAAGGACCTCGCGAGCTCGAGCTCACCGAGTGCGAGCACGTCGTTGCCAAGCGACGTCGGGAATCCGTAGCTGTCGAGTTGGTCTCCGTCGAACATCCCCGCACGTGCGGTCACCTCGTCAACAACGACGCGCGCGCTCGCGCCCGGGGTCGCGACCGGGAAGACCGGACCGCCGATCGCATAGCTCAGGCTGCCGAGGATCCCGAACGTCGCCCCGAGCAGACCGCCGCCGTGCTCCGCAACGGTGAATTCCTCGGCGGTCAGCAGCCCGGCACGGATCGCGAGCAGACCGACCGGCTGCTCGTACCAGGTCTCGTAGAGCCGGACCTCCGGGGTGGCGGTATTCCCCGAGATTCCAAAGGCGTCCAGGAGCTGCTCGGAGATGCCGCGGCCATGGATGCCGAAGCCGGCGACGTGCAGCGTTCCGAGGTGCTCGTTCGCCACGACCGCAAGGGCGATATCCAGCGCGAGCGCGGCGAGGCCAGACAGCGTGACCGGGCGACCTGCGAACGTCGGGGCGGTGAACACCTCGGCCGCGTAGAACCCTTCGAGCTGGAAGCCGTCGGCGCGAGCGACGGGTGCGAGCGCGGCGAGCGAGATCGCCATGCCGCAGACTCGAGCGCGCAGATCCACTCTGGCATTGCATCACGACTTACTGGTCGCAGATTACTTCTTGCAGGCCGCTGGTACGATCGCGGGCCGCGCGCGCTCGCTTATCGAGCGGGGCGCAGCATCATCGTATGGACTGGCTCGCGATCGCGGGCGCAGCGTGCGGAGTCCGCCGCGCACTGGATCCGCAGCTCCGCCGATTGATCCGGCGAGCGGAAGCGATCGAACGCGGCGAGCGCGGCAGGTGCCTCGGGACGGCCGAGCCCGGCGAGCGCGGTGGCCTGGGTGCGCAGCAGATCCTGATCGCGCGGGGCGTACTCGAGGCCCTGCGTGGCGGCGGCGAGCGCGCCGGCGTTGTCGCCGGTCGAGGCGAGGACGCGCGCGTAGATCACCCACGCCGCGGCGTTCTGCGGCGCGCGCTCGGTGCACGCCTTCGCGGGCGCGATCGCGTCCTCCCACCGCCAGACCCGCGCGAGCGCATCGGCGGCGACCGCGTCGAGCACCGGCGGGCTCGGTGCGGGCTGGCCTTGCGGCACCGTGCGCGCGAGCAGCGTGCGTGCCGTCGCGACCAGCGCGAGCGCATCCTCGACGCGGCCCTGCTTCGACGCGACCCAGCCGAGCTGGATCGTCACCATCGCCTGGGCGCGCGCGTCGGGGGCGACGGCGAGCGCGGCCTCCAGCACGGCGCGCGCTTCTTCGAGCCGCTCGGTCACGGTGGCGACGAGCGCCATGCCGTGCTCGTACATGCGCTCCCATGCCGGTCGCGCGGTGCCGCGCTTCGCGCCCTCGCCGATCTCGATCGTGGTCTCGGCGATCAGCGTGATCGGCTGCGCCTTGCACGGATCGAGGGTGACATCGCGCGCACCCTGCGCGCCGGCGATGAACTGCTGACCGGCCGGCGTGCGCGCCTCCTTGCAGACCGCGGCCTGCATCCGCAGCGTGCGGCTGCGATGGCGCAGGCGCGCGGTGACGGTCAGCGGCAGCTGGCTGCGCTCGAGCTGCGCGGGGACTGCGAACGCGTAGCGCACGGCCTGGGCCTCGCGCGCGGCGAGCGTCTGGGTCGCGATCTGGGTGCGGAACTTCGCCATCTCGTGCTCCTCGAGGACCTCGCCGTGCTCGTCGACGACGAGCGTGCGCAACACGTGGGTGTCCTCGTCCTTCGGATCGGTCGCGTGCGAGAGCCCCGACGATGCGAGCCGCGCGCCGGTGCGGTCGGCGACCTCGACCTCGATCCAGGTGTCCTGGATGTCGAGCACGCCGCCAGGGAAGCGATGGCCGACGAGCAGGTTGCGGATCACGACGTCGAGCTCGAGCCGGGTGCCGGCGCGGACCGGCGCGCCGTCGGCCGGGAGATGCCACGCGACGCTGCCGTCCTTCGGATCCTTCGCGAGCCGCGCGCCGCCGATGTCGATCGACGCCGCGCCGGCGAGCTTCGCCTGGGTCCGCCGCAGGTGCTCGGTGTCGCCGCGCATCGAGGCCATCCAGGTGTGGCCGCCGATGAAGCGGTGCGAGGCGATGCGGCCGGCCTTCGCGCCGAGCTCGTCCGCGGTGGCCGGCTCGCGCTCCATGTGGCAGTCGATGCAGGTCTGCTTGGCGACCTGATCGATCCGCGCCATGCCGTTGCCGGTGTACGCGGAGCTCCGCCAGAACCCCGGCTCGTCGAGGCCGGACAGGTGGACCGGGATGTTCATGTCGGGAGAGATGAAGCCGCGATGGCAGCCGACGCACAGCTCGGTGTCGACCTTCGTCGTGACCTGCTGCTTGTGGCGCGCGATCGAGGGCGCGTCCCCGAGCACCGGCGCGTCGAGCGGCGCGCGCGACCACACGTAGCTGCCGTTGCCATCCTTCGTCGTCGATTGCACGCCGTGGCACAGCCGGCACGTCACGCCCGAGTGCGAGCGCAGGTCGGCCGGCGGGATCGGGGCATCGGATGTCATCAGGCCATCGACCATCAACGGCATGTCGTGGCAGCCGCCGCAGTGCTTGCTCTCCTGCTTGCCGACCTGGTGACGGAACGTCTCGACGTTCGCGCGATAGATCGGGTTACCGAACGATGCGAACGAGTGCGCGCTGGTCGCCCACTGCGCGGCCGCGTCGGGGTGACACGTCGCGCAGCTATCGACGTCGGCGAGCATCGAGCCGTCGCTGATCTCGTCGGTGGTGGTGGTCTGGGGCCGCGTGCGATCGATCGCGACGAGGCTCGGCCCGTGCTCGCCGGGGGAGCTCGGGAGCCGCGCGGCGACGGGGCCCGTGATCGGCGTGACGACCGCACGGCCATCGGCCGGGCGCACCGCAGCGTCCTGGCTGCCGCAACCGAGCGCAGCCATCACCGTCCCGATCGCGAGCACCGCGCGCATGGTGACTACGCCTTCCTCCGGTTCGCGAGCAACGTGCCGAGGCCGAGCAGCGCGAGCGCGCCCAGCATGCCGGCGCCGAAATGCATCGCCTTGGTGGTCGGCGGCGTCGCGAACTTGGTGTTCGTCGGCGCGGGCGCCGGCGGTTGCGCCCGCCGGTAGCCGATCTCCCAGAGGTCGCGCTTGATCACGCTCGCGAGCTGAAGCTTGCCGCGCGGTGCAAACGCGGTCTTCTGCGCCATCTGCACGCCGATGTGGTTGCCGTCGGGCGGCCCGCCCCACACGCCGCGCTGCGGCTTCGCGCACTTGATCGGGCCCGTCCACCAGTAGCGGATCGCATACCGCGCCTGGAAGTAGTTCTGCGCGGACGGCACCGCCCCGTACTCGAGCCCCTGCTTGCTCCACACCTCGCGCCCGCCGGTGATCGCCTTGGCCGTGCGGAACCGCAGGTCGTCCTTCATGTCGGTCTTGCCGTAGCGCGCGTGGAGCCGCGTCAGCACGTAGTGGCCCTGCGCGAGCCGGCCACCGACGATGTCACCGCCGAGCGTCATCATGTCGGCGTCCTGCGGGATCTCGGGCGGACACGGATCGCACTTGCCCAGCTGCGGCGCCGCGGTCCACGCGTACTCGGTGACGACCGCGCCCGGGTTCGCCTCGATCGTCTTGTCGAACAGCGCGGCGTAGAACTCGCCGAACCGGGTCTTGACCGCCGGACGCACGTCGAAGTTCGTCGGGATCACGACGTTCTTGTAGTTCGCGACTTCGTAGCGCTTGTCGGGGGACACGATGTTGACGATCAGGTCCTGCTTGCCCGTCGAGTTCGCCATGCCGAGACGGATCGGCAGCGAGAACTCCTCGCTGTCGTAGTGGA
>JBKJUF010000113.1:0-6056 GCA_046590445.1 Kofleriaceae bacterium | reverse complement strand
CGGCATCGCGGTCACCGGCACGATGGCGATCACCTCCTACCTCTACTTCCGGGTGGCGCGGATCCGCTTCGACTGGTCGGCCGGCAAGGCCGCCGTGTTCCTGGTCTTCTTCCTCGCCATCGACCTGGCCTTCTTCTCGGCCAACCTGAACAAGATCAGCTCGGGCGGCTGGCTGCCGCTGGTGGTCGGCAGCGGCCTGTTCATCATCGCGGTGACCTGGTGGCGCGGCCGGCTCGAGCTGTCGAAGGTGATCGGCGGCGCGACCCTTCCCGATGACATGTTCCTCGACGACCTCGACGCGACCCGGTTGCCTCGGGTCCCGGGGTGCGCGGTGTTCATGGCGTCGCAAGCCGACGGCATTCCGCAGGTGCTGCTCCACCACGTCAAGCACAACAAGGTGCTGCACAAGCAGGTCGTGCTGCTGTCGGTGATGACCGAGAACGTGCCGTTCACGGTCGGGCCCTCGGCACTCGCGGTGCGCGAGCTCGGCCAGGGCTTCTACCGGGTGCTCGCGCGCGTCGGCTTCATGCAGCAGCCGAACGTCCCGCGGATCCTGCACCGCTGCGAGAAGTACGGCCTCAGCACGGTCGTTTCCGACACGACCTTCTACCTCGGCCGCCAGAGCCTGCTGACCACCGGCAAGTCCAAGCTCGCGCGCTGGCGCAAGCAGCTGTTCTCGTTCCTCGCGCACAATTCGCGATCGCCGACGAGCTTCTTCAACCTACCGCCGAACCGCGTGGTCGAGCTCGGCCTCCAGATCGAGCTGTAGTCAGTGCGCGCGCGCATCGGCGAGGACGAACGGCATGAAGACCGGTGCGGAGGGTTGCAGCATCGCGAGCTGGCGTAGCCGTTCGGTCGCGAACGCACCTGCGAGCCCCTCGAACGCCTGGTCGCCGGCGTGGTGCCGGATCGCGGGGACCAGAACCTCCTCCTCGTGGTTCGCGTGGTGGTGAACGAGATCGCGGAGGTGAAATGCCCGGTCGCGCCAGGTGGCTGTCCCCGGTCTCGCCGCGATCAGCGACGAGAGTGCTCTCTCCTGTGCGAGGTGAGCGGCGCGGGCCTGGGCGAGCAGCCCCTGGAGCGCGGGTACGATCTCGAAGCGTGCGAGGACGATGTCCTCGGCCTCTACGTGGGCTGTCAGGCCCAGGCGGACCCCGTCGAGCGAGCTTCTCAGCTGCGCAACGGTTGCCGTCGGATCGAGCAGCTGCGTGAGCTCGTGCTGCAGATCCGTATGATCGCGGCGCAGCAGTGACAGGAAGTCCGTCGGCATGTTGTTGTGTAGATACAATCGTGATGCCCAGGCGGTGAGACGTTGTCAGCGCCACAGGGAGGCCTGTGATGAAAGCACGCTTACCGGAACACGCGTAAACTCGTCCATCCGAGCGAGCGCCTCCGTCTCGCGAGCGCACAAACCGACGTGCGTGTGCGCCCGGGCGAGGTCTACCTAGCATGTCAATTCGTACCGATGACAAGGCGCTGCGCGTCCGGCGCTTCGTGTTCCTGCTCGGCTGGGTCAGCCTGTTTGCGGACCTCTGCTACGAGGGCATGCGCGGCGCGATCGGGCCGTACCTCGCGATGATGGGTGCGAGCGCGACCGCCGTCGGCGCGGTCGCGGGGACCGGTGAGGCGATCGGGTATGCGCTGCGCTACGTCAGCGGCATCTTCGCAGATCGCACGCAGCGCTACTGGATGCTCGCCATCGTCGGCTACTCGACAAACCTCGTCGCGGTCCCGCTGCTCGCGCTCGCCGGCAGCTGGCCGCTGGTCGCCGTGCTCGTCGGGCTCGAGCGGCTCGGCAAGGCGATCCGATCGCCGGCGAAGTCGACGATCGTCTCGTTCGCCGCCGCCGACATGGGTGCCGGCAAGGTCTTCGCGATCACCGAGGCCATGGATCAGGTCGGCGGGTTACTTGGCCCCGTGCTGGTGACCGCCGTGCTCGCGTGGAAGGGCGAGACCCTCGAAGGCTTTGGCTGGGCGTTCATGATCCTCGGGATTCCGGCGGCGATCGCGATCGCGATCCTGCTGCGGGCGCGTCAGCTGGTTCCGGATCCGCGCGCGCTCGATACGGCCGAGCCAACCGAGCATGGCGCGCTCGGGCCGCGCTATCGCACGTACCTCGTCGGCGTCGCGCTGATCGCGGTCGGGCTCGCGGACTGGCCGCTGCTCGCCTATCACATGCAGCGCGAGGGCGTGATCGCGACGCGCTGGCTGCCGATCGCCTACGCCGCCGCGATGGCCGCCGACGGGGTCGCCGCGCTGGTCGCGGGCACCGCGTTCGATCGCGTGCGCAAGCGTGGCGGTACCGGTGCCGGCGTCGTGTCGACGTTCGTCGTGATCGGCGCCGGCTACGCGCCCCTCGTGCTGCTCGCCGACGCCGGCTCGCCCGAGCTCGCGATCGCCGGGATCGCGCTGTGGGCGCTCGCGCTCGCGGCGACCGAGTCGATCGGCAAGGCGATGATCGCGACGATCGTGCCGCGCGGCGAACGCGGTCGCGCGTTCGGCCTTTATTACCTGGTGTGGGGCCTTGCCTGGTGGCTCGGCAGCATCCTGCTCGGCGTGCTCTACGATCGGAGTCCGGAGATCGCGTCGATCGTCGCGACATCGTCGCTGATCGCGGGTGCCGGCGTGGTCGCGGTGTCGTCACGGCGAGCTCCTGCGAAGACTTCCTGAGCGCCGTGGCGTGGGCGATGCACGCCCCGAAGGTGTGCTCGGGAATCACGAACGGATCGCCCGTGGGCGTAACGGTTCGAGGGTCGGCCGCGTGCCAGCTGTGGCGCGCAGGCTCTCCGTGATCCCGGCGCACGTACCTTCGAAGGAGTTGTCATGCAAATTCCGACCGAGATCACGTTCCATGGAATCGACCATAGCGACGCGGTGGAGCTCGCGGTGCAACGCTGGGTTGCTCGGCTCGAGCACATGTACGACCGGATCACGAAGTGTGGCGTCGTGATCGCGCAGCCCCATCGCAGCCAGCGGCAAGGCCGCGAGTTCCAGATCAGTATCGTGATCGAGGTGCCCGGTGGCGAGATCGTCACCAATCACGTTCGCCACGAGGATATCTACGTCGCGATCGCGGACGCGTTCCGCAACGCGCGCCGGCAGCTGCACGACCACGTGCAGATCCAGCGCGGCTACGTGAAGCACCACGCGACGGCCCATCCGTCACCACGGTCGATGGCGAAGCACTGAGGCTGCGCCGTACGCGCGCGCCCTACTTGACCGTCGGCGCGGGGGCGTCGCGTTCGGCCGACGGCTTGATGGCGCGCTTGGTCTTGCGCGCCTTGGGATCGACGAGGTCGCGCGCGTTGAACTTCGCCGGCTTGGCGTCGTCGGGCTTGGCAGGCTCGGCGTCCGCGACGGGCTTGGCAGGCTCGGCGTCCGCGACGGGCTTGGCGTTGCCGCGCGAGCTCAGCCCCGCCTCGGCGGCGGCGAACGCATCGACCTTCGCGGGTGCGGTGTTCGCGATCGTCTCGATCGGCTGGCCCTGGAAGCGGACGAGCTTGTAGTCACGGCCGAGGGCCGGCGCGCGCTTGGTCGGCGCGATCGTGTCCGCGATGTACGCGAACAGCTGGGTCTGCTGATCGACCTCGATGCCGAGCTCGCCGATCCTGGTGCCCGCGTAGTACGGCTTGCTGTCGCTCGTCTTGCACGTGCTCCAGGTCGCCTTGTACTTGCCGGGCTTGACCTTGAACTCGACGGACTTGCCGCTCGCGAGGCCGTTCGCGGGGAGCCAGTTGTCACCGAAGTCCTTCTGGTCCACGAACGACATGTGGAGCTCGCACATCTTCTCGGGCGACGCGTTGGTGAACACGACCTGGATCGAGCCCGCGTGGTTGCGGTGCGTGGTGCCGTGCGAGGAACCGGACGTCGAGGCACAACCGGTCGCGAACGCGAGACCCATCAGCAGCGTAGTGGAGTGCATTCGATCATCGTATAGGTCGCTCGAGCAGCTTGCCAAAAGGCCTGCGTAAGGCCGCCAGTGAGAACAAGGGGTTTCGTGATGCAGCGCGCGAAACCATGCGGGCCTCTCTGCTGACGCCGAGCACGTCTACCGACGAGGTCCTACCTGTCAGGCCGTTGCCTGCCTGCAGAGCACGATCGAGACGTCGTCGGGTACCTCACCCGACGGCAGGCGGACGAGCTCGACGAGCTGGCGCGCGGCGACCGCGAGATCGGGCCCGCTCGCGATCCGGGTGATGTCCGCGGGACGCGCGAACCGCAGGAGTCCATCGGAGGCGACCAGCAGCGTGCCATTCCCGATCGGTGCGGCCTCGATGGCCGTGACGATCGCGCCGTCCCCGATCAGCGGCTTGCGATGCTGCGCGACCGTGAGCTCCTCGATCTCCGAGCCGCGGATCACCCAGGCACCCGAGTCGCCGGCACTCGCGCCGACGATCTTGTCCCGCGTCACCCAGAGCACAACTGCGGTCGTCTGGCCGTAGCCGATCTGCGCGTGGTCGAGCTCGGCGAGCAGCATCGCCCAGTCGTAGGCGTGCGAGCCGGTGGCGACGACGGCATCGACGACCGCCTTCGCCGCGCGCTCGCCACCGCTCGTGCCGCCAGCGCCATCGGCGACCGCGATCACGACCCCGTGCTCGCAGGGCAGCACGAGCGCCCGGTCCTGGCCTGCACCCCGCCGGGGCGCGATCTCGATCGCGTGAACAAAGTCCGAGGAGTCCAGCACGACCCTGGCTTAGCACTCGTACAGGGGGGGAAGTCACCGATCGGCGGCCCAGAAACGTGGCTCGAACGTCATCGCCGTCCGCGGCTGATTGCGCCATCCGTGCGCGACACGGTAAATTGGTTGGTCGGATGGGGAACGGACACGGGAAAGGCGCGGGCAACCCGTCGGCGTTCGATTCGACGCTGGCGGGACACCGGCACGCACAGGACGAACTGGCCACGCCGACCAGCGCTGGGCCGGTATCCCGTGAGAGCGCGAGATCGGGCGACGAGCCGCCGGTGCTCAAGGGGCGTACGGTCGGTGACTACCTGTTTCTCGAGGTCATCGGCTCGGGCGGAATGGGCGTGATCTACGCGGCGATGGACACGAAGCTGCAGCGCAAGGTCGCGCTCAAGGTGCTGCGCAGTCAGTCGCTGTCGACGAGTGCATATGCGTCGTCGCGCCTGATGCGCGAAGCGCAGGCGATGGCCCGGCTGTCGCATCCGAACGTCGTCACCATCTATCAGGTCGGCACCATCGACGACCAGGTGTTCGTCGCGATGGAGCTCATCGATGGTCAGACCGTGCGGCAGTGGCTCAAGGAGCAGCGACCGGCCTGGCGTCAGGCGCTCGATACCATGCTTCAGGCGGGACACGGCCTGCAGGCCGCTCACGCTGCCGGCGTCACGCACCGCGACTTCAAGCCCGAGAACGTGTTGATCGGCAAGGACGGTCGCGTGCTGGTGACCGACTTCGGGCTCGCCCGTGCCGACAGCGGCCCCGAGACCCAGGCGATGGGCGAAGCGATCGTCGACAAGAGCGAGAACCTGACGATGACGGGCGCGATCATGGGTACGCCGGCGTACATGGCGCCCGAACAGCACCTCGGCGCGCCGGCAGACGCTCGTTCGGATCAGTACAGCTACTGCCTCGCACTCTACGAGGCGGTCTACGGGCAGCGGCCGTTCGCATGCGATAGCTGGGACGAGCTTGCCGCCGCGAAGGAAGCAGCGAAGGTGAGCGCGCCGCCGAGTGGCTCGCGCGTGCCGCGCTGGCTGCGTCAGATCCTGCTGCACGGGTTGCGCAGCGATCCCGCCAAGCGCTTCTCGACGATGTCCGAGATCCTCGGCGCGATCGAGCGCGGCCGATCACGGCGTCGCGGTGTGCTGTTGTTCGCCAGCACGGGGGGCGTGGCGATCACGGCCGGGCTGGTAGGAGTCCTCGTGATGTCGGGCGGCAACGACAACGCTGGCGTGGCGTGCACCGCTGGAGCGGAGCGCATCGCCTCGATCTGGAACGACACGGTACAGGAGCGCGCACGCACCGCATTCGTCGCGACCGCACAGCCGTTCGCGCAGAGCAGCTGGGCGTACGCGAGCAAGCGCCTCGATGC
>JBKJUF010000023.1:0-4537 GCA_046590445.1 Kofleriaceae bacterium | reverse complement strand
GGCCATTACCGCGTGCGGGTCGGTTCAGGGTGATGCGCGCGATGCGGCCGTCCACCGCGTACGTCATCGTCGTCAGGCCATCCATCCATCGGACATTACTCTCGCCGGCGCTCGCCGAGGCGCGCTCTGCGCTCGTTTACTCGCAGGCGCCAGCTCACTTCGTCGGCTGTTCGACGTCGACGAGCGGCGGCCGGTCGTACAACGCCGGCATCCGGATCTCCTGGCCGAGGTCGGGGCGTCGCGGGCGGGCGATCGGATCGATCGGCACGGCCCGGCCGAATCGCGCTGATGACTGGATCGCCTGGATGATGCGGACGTCGGCGAGGCCCTCCCAGCCGCTCGGTTCAGGATCGATGTTGTCCCGGATACAGGCCGCGAAGTACTCGATCTCGGCGGCGATCTGGTCGCGCTGCTGGAACGTCCGCGACTTCTTGCCGTGCTTGCCCTCGACGTGGAGGGTCATCTCCGCGGCGTAGTCGTACGCGTTGTCGAGCGTGAGGTAGCCGTCGGTCCCGATCAGCTGGTAGTGCGCGCGATCGTGCGCGCCGAAACTACAAATAAACTGCGCGACCCGCTCCTGCGGAAACCTCATCGTCACCGCGCATGCCTCCTCGACGGACGCGAACCGCGGATCACCGCCCGCGAGCTTCATCGCGAGGACCTCGAGTGGCTCGGCGCGGAACAGGTACCGCGCAGCGTTCACGCAGTAGATGCCGATGTCGAAGACCGGACCGGCGCCGCGCCGGGGCTGCGTGCGCACGTTGCCATCGCGGACCTGCATCGAGAACACCGAGTTGAACAGCCGCGGCTCGCCGATCTCGCCGCCGCGCGCGATCTCGATCGCGATCAGGTTCGCGGCCTCGAAGTGCAGCCGGTACGCGACCATCAGCTTGACGTGCCCCCGCTCGCACGCGCGGATCATCTGCATGCACTCGGCGTCGGTCGGCGCCATCGGCTTCTCGCACATCACGTGGACGCCGTGGCGCGCCGCGACGACCGTGAGCTCGGCATGCAGATCGTTGGGCACCGCGATGTAGAGCGCGTCGATCCCGCCCTTCGCGAGCAGATCGTCGAGCTGATCGTAGTGACAGCGCGCGGGCACGTTGTAGCGTTCGCAGAGCTCGTCGAGCTTGTGATCGGAGCGCGACACCAGCGCCGCAAGCTCGACGCCCTCGAGCTGCTCGATCGCCGGGAGTACCGCCGCCTGCGCGAAGTGCCCCTGCCCGGCGACGGCGATGCGGATCCGCTTGGTTGCGCGACTCATGAACACGGAAGGCAGCAAGCGACGTTCCACGCGGTGCGTCGCGACGGCAAGCCCCTTGCAGGGCCTGCTGCGTCATGCAGACGTGCGAATGCTGTGGAAACACGTACGACAAGGCCTTCGAGATCAAGATCGGAGGCACCACGCATATCTTCGATTCGTTCCAGTGCGCGATCTACACGCTCGCGCCGCGCTGCCTGCATTGCAAGGTGCCGATCATGGGTCAAGGCATGGAAGCGCGTGGCCAGTACTTCTGCTGCGCTCACTGCGCGAGGCAGGCCGGCATCACGGACGTCGTCGACCGCGCCGACGATGATGGCACGGCGCATCCGTAGACCGTGCGCCATATGTGCGACGCCCGGCCCGCCGTGCGCCCACGCACGTGAGCCGATTTCGTTGGCCGGGCAGCGAGCTCAGCTCCAGTACGGAGTTGCGCCCCACTGGCGGTACACGCCTGTCGCGTACTCGAGATCGTTGAGATCTGGCCAGTGTTCCTTGTCGAATCCGGGCATCTTCTCGAGTGCCTCCCGCGTGACGTTGACGACGAACCGCTTCTTCGCCTCGTCGACGGTGAGCGCGGACCACGGTAACGCGAACAGCTTGTTCCCGATTCCCATGAATCCACCGAACGAGAGCACCGCGTACGCGACGCGGCCTGTCGTCACATCGATCATCAGCTCCTCGATGCGGCCGATGTCCTCACCTGCGAGGTTGACGACCTTGTCATGGACCAGTGAGGTCGCGCCGAGCGTCCTGCGAAACTTGTTCATGGGGTCTCCTGGTGTTCTCGAGTGGACAGCGAGCAAGCGCCAGGCCACGCGAACACGGCATCTGCGCCGGGCTTCGGGACTCTGGGTGTATGGTCGTGAGCGAGGTAGCTCAGATGAAGCTCGCGGAATTCATCACTTCGGAGACCACACGAATCATCTCCGAATGGGAGCAATTCGCGAAGATCTACCTCCCCGCGGCGAGGCACATGGACCTCGAAGGGCGCCGCGATCACGTCGCCGGGATGTTGCTGGTGATCGCGGACGATCTCGCCAAGCCTCAGACCAAGGGCGAACAGGCCAGCAAGTCGAAGGGCCAGGACGATGCGGAGGTCGAGAGCGCCACCGCGGCTAACGCGCACGGCACCGATCGCGCGGCGACGGGCTTCTCGCCGAGCGACGTCGTGTCGGAGTTCCGGGCGCTGCGCGCGAGCGTTCTGCGGCTGTGGTCGGAGGCGCAGGACGAGTTCAGCCGCGAGAACCTCGAGGAGGTGACCCGGTTCAACGAGGCCATCGATCAGCTGCTGGTCGAGTCGATGACGCGATACAGCGTCGACGTCGATCGATCCAAGGACCTGCTGCTCGGCGTCCTCGGTCACGATCTGCGGACCCCGCTCGGCGCGATCATGATGTCAGCGACCGTGCTCTTGACCCAGGAAGGGGCGGACTGGCCGCACGCGAAGACCGTTTCGCGGATCCTGAACGCGGGCACCCGGATGGACGGCATGATCGGCGACCTGGTGGACCTCACGCGAGAGCGCCTGGGCTCGGGGATCCCGATCGCTCGCACGCAGGTCGAGCTCGAGGTGATCTGCCAGCAGACCGTCGACGAGCTCGCCGCGTTCTACCCACACTGTCAGTTCGACTTCGAGGCGACAGGCGACCTCCGGGGCTCATGGGACGGGGGCCGGATCGCCCAGGCGCTGTCGAACTTGTGTGGCAACGCGATCCAGCACGGGACCAAGCACGAACCGATCGCCGTCCGGCTCCGCGGTGAGGCCGACGAAGTGGCGCTGAGCGTTCGCAACCGGGGGCGCGAGATCCCGAAGGATCAATTGGAGGAGATCTTCAGCCCTTTCGCGCGCCTCGATCCCGCGCGCGCGGCACCCAGGGATGATCGCAGCATCGGCCTGGGCCTCTACATCGTGCGCGCGATCGTGTCGGCTCACCAGGGCACGATCGAGGTGACCTCGAGTGCGGACGGCACGACCTTCACGATCCACCTGCCTCGCCACGTTGCGGTGGCTGGCCCGGCTCCCGAGACGGCGCCACAGTAACGCTTCCGGCCGGCGCGACCGGCGAGCGAGGTCGATCTGATCACCGGCTGATCACCGGCGCCAGGACGGCGCGACGAGCCGGCGCTTGCCGTCGCTCGAGAGCGTGACGCCGGGAGCGTCGAGTGCCTCGCGATCCCAGAGCTTGCAGGTCACCTGCTTGTGCTGCTGGTCGAGGGCCTCGCAGTAGTTCGTGAACTCGCAGCGCCGGATCTCGCCGCCCCGACCCTGGCGGATCTTGAGGAACCAATCCGGATCGGCGAGGCTCTGGCGCGCCGACGCGATGAAGTCGGCCTCGCCGCGCGCGAGGATGCCCTCGGCCTGCGCGAACTCGCAGATCCCGCCGGCCGCGACGACCGGCGTCTCGAAGCCTGCCCCGCGGACCGCACCACGGATCGTGCCGGCGATCGACGCGTTGCGCGCGAACGGGCCGCGGGCGTCGGAGTAGATCGTCGGCATGCACTCGTAGCCCGAGCGGCCGGTGTAGGGATACGCGGACCAGCCGACCTTGGGCTGCCGCGCATCCTCGAACTTGCCGCCCTTCGAGATCGACAGGAAGTCGAGCCCAGCGCGCGCGAGCTCGACGCCGAACCACGCGGCGTCCTCGACATGGTTGCCGCCCTCGATCACGTCGTCGCCGAGATAGCGGCAGCCGAGCACGCCGGTGCGCCCGATCCGCGCGCGCACCGCGGCGATCACCTCGCGCGGCAGCCGGAAGCGGTGCTCGCGGGGACCGCCATAGCCATCGTCACGCGTGTTGAGCGCGGAGAGGAACGACGCCATCGTGTAGGCGTGCGCGAAGTGGAGCTCGACGCCATCGAAGCCGGCAGCCATCGCGCGAGCCGCAGCATCGGCGAAGAGCGGCGGCAACGTCTGCGGCAGATCGCGGACGTGCGGCAGGTGCGTGTCGGTGACGCGCTCGCGGTAGCCGCGCTCGAGATCCTCGATCTCGCGGGCCGACAGGACATAAGGCAGATCGGTCTCGGGCATCGCCGCGAGCCGCGCACGTAGCTCGTCGTCGCCGAGCATCCGGCTTTCGGAGTCGTCGGTCAGCAGCCGCAGCGCCGCGCGATGGCGATCGGTCACCTCGAGAAAGCGCGCGAAGAACTTGTCGCGCGGCGGCCGGCGCCGGATCGCGAGAAAGTCGATCAGCTGGATGAACACCAGCGTCTGGCCGTCTGACGCCTCGCGCACGGCCCGGGTCAGCTCGCGCAGCCCGTCGACGAAGCGGTCGT
>JBKJUF010000011.1:0-8424 GCA_046590445.1 Kofleriaceae bacterium | reverse complement strand
CTGGCTGCGGCCGGCTGTTCGAGGGCGATCCAGCAACCATGCACGCCTCGCTCGCGAAGCTCGCGATGCTGGCTCCGGAGACCCGCGTGTACTTTGGCCACGAGTACACCGCGTCGAACCTCGCGTTTGCCGCCGCGGTCGAGCCCGACAACGTCGACGTCGCGGCGCGCGCCGAGGCGCTGGTCCATTCCCCCGGAGCGGCCTCGACACCATCGACGATCGCGCTCGAGCGAGCGACCAATCCGTTTCTCCGGAGCACCGCACCCGACGTCGTGATCGCGGCGATGAACCGCGGCGTCTCCGGCGATCCGGTCAGCGTGTTCGGAGCGATCCGCGCCTGGAAGGACGGGTTCCGCGCGTGAGCCGGCGACCCGGATCAGGTCTTCGCGAGCTTCAGCACGAACGTCGCACCGCCGCCCTGCGCCGCGCGGTGCTCGAGCTCGCCCCCCATCGCCTCGGCGAGTGATCGCGACAGCGCGAGGCCGAGCCCGAGGCCCGCGGGGCCATCGCCAGTCACCCCTCGCGAGAACGGACGAAACAGCCGCGTGCGCGTGTGGGTCGCGACGCCGGGCCCGTGATCGGACACCGTGACCTCGACGGCATCACCGACGACGTGCGCGGCGAGCTCGATCGTGCGGTCGTCGGCACCGCGGCCGTACTTCTCGGCGTTATCGAGCAAGTTGCCGACGATCCGGGCGAGCGCATCGCGATCGAAGCGGGCCGTGAGATCGGGCACGACATCGAGCGCGAGCGTGGCGCCCGCGCGATCGAGGGCCGGCTGCGCGCGCTCCGCGAGCTCGCACAGCACCTCGCCGAGCGGGCCCGGGCTGGCATCGACGCTGAGGTTACCGCGCTCGAGCTGCGAGAACCCGAGGACGTTCGACACGACCCGGCCGAGCCGCGCGGCCTCCTCCGACATCCGGCGCGCGTAGTCGCGGAGCTTCGCGGGATCGCCGAGCCCGTCGGCGAGCATGTCGCCATAGAGCTGCAGGCCCGCGAGGGGCGTGCGTAGCTCGTGCGCGGCCGCGGCGGCGAACTGGCTGCGCTCGCGCGCGAGGCGTTCGGCCCGCGAGACCAGCAGCACCACGAATGCCGCGGCGAGCGCGGCGATCACGCCGACCAGCACGAACCGTACGATGAAGCCGCGCGCGACCTGCGTGCTGTCGATCGCGGCCGCGAGCAGCGCGCGCGGGTTTGGCGCTACCACGAGGTGCCAGCCTGGCGCGATCTCGGTCGCCCCCGTCTCGCCGGTCGTCCGCAGCTCGGCGACGGCATCGCCGGCGCGGTTCGCGAGCCAGCTCGTCAGCGTCGCGCGATCGATCACGAAGCCTTGCGCGAGCTGGCCATCCGGCGTCTCGACGTGCCGGACCGCGACCAGCGCCGCCGCGCCCGCGAACGGAAACGTCCGCCACTCGAGCGGCGAGATCGTGATCATCACGGGATTCGGGGTGGCCGCGATCGGGGCTGGCTCCGGCGTGCGCCTGGGAGCCTGGCGCGCCGGTCGTGGAGCCGGTGGGGGCCCAACCGGGTCGACGCGCTGCTGCACCGGCCCGCGCTCTTGTTGCTGCTGCACCGGCGTGCGCTCCTTTGGCTGCTGCGCGGGCGTGCGCTCCTCTTGCTGCTGCGCGGGCGTGCGCTGTTGTTGCTGCTGTACTTGCTCCTGGGGCGCGTAGTTCTCCCAGTACACACGCGACGGCGAAGCATTCTGCGCATAGCTGGCGGGGTCGAGCTCGACGACCTTGGTCTGCTGCTGCGGTGCGTTCTCCAGCACGGATGGCCGCTGTGCCGACAGACGCGGGTTGGGCTTCTTCACCGGCGCCGCCTCGGCGACGAGCTCGCCGCGCTTGACCTCGAGCTGCGCGACGAAGCCACGCACGACGTCGTCGCGGAACCGCTGGTTCTCGGCGAGCCGCTTGGGCTCCGAGAGGTGCGGGACGTCGTCGTTGATCGTCGGTGTCGTCAGCTTGCCGCCGGGACCGCGCTGGAAGTAGCCGAGCACCAGCGGGTCCTCGGGACCGTTCGCGAGCGGCGATGGCGAGACGTTGGCGCTCGAGCCGGTGCGCGGATCGTGGAACAGGTTCTGGTAGTGAAAGTACGGGCGGTCCGCCTCGCGGGTGATCAGCTGTGCCAGCTCGGAGCGAAGCTCGCGCGCGATCTCGATCGCCTCGCGCTGTGCGGCCCGCCCAGGCTCGGCGCGAAGCTCGCGCTGCTGCGCGCGGACATCTGCCCAGCCCGAGAGAAACCAGGCGACGAGCAACACCGCGAGCGCCGCCACCAGCAGGGCTGCCGCGTACAGCGTTCGTGATCGCGCGTGCATCGTCACCGCGCCAGCTTCCACGCGTAGCCAGCGCCCTTGACCGAGATGATCAGCACCGGCTTCTCGGGGTTGGTCTCGAGCTTCTTGCGCAGTACTGCGATCGCCATGTCGACCGCCCGGGTCTGCAGATCACCGCGCTGGCCGAACACCTGCTCGAGCAGCTCGGCACGAGAGACCACGCGATCCTGGTGACGATGCAGCCATCGCACGATGCCGACCTCGCGCGGCGTCAGCGCGGTGCGGGTCTCGCCGCGCACGACCACCATGCGCGCGAGATCGATCACCGCGCCATCGACCTGGACCTCGTCGAGCGAATCGCCCGCCGGTGCGCGCCGCCCGAGCACGCGAACCCGGGCCAGCAGCTCGCGCGCCGAGAACGGCTTGGTCACGTAATCGTCGGCGCCCTCCATCAGGCCACGGACCTTGTCGTCCTCCGAGCCGCGCGCGGTCAGCATCAGGATCGGCATCCCCGGACGCGCCGAGCGCAGGCGCCGGCAGACCTCCATGCCATCGAGCCGCGGCAACATCAGATCGAGCACGACGAGGTCGAACGGATCGCGGAGCCCGGCCTCGACGCCCGCGACGCCATCGCCGACGGCGGTGACCTGATGACCATCGCCGGTCAACAGATCGACGATGCCATCACGCAGGCTGGCTTCGTCTTCCACCACGAGTACTCGCACGCGCTCATTGTGCCACGGGGCACCAGGCGGGCATGTAACGCGGACGTAAGGTCGGGGTTTACCAACACCTGACGAGGCCATCGGCGCGACGCGAGCATGGTGTCCACATGCCGAACCTCATACCGACCACGTTTCGTCGCGACCTCCCGCTCGGGCTTTCGCTCAGCCTCGCCGCCGGCTGCCTCGCCGCGCTCGCCCTCCCGACCTCGGCGCCGGCCGCGGTCGACGAAGCCGCGGCGATCCGCGCGCGGGGCCCCCGCGCGCTCGATGCGCTGCTCGCGCGCTACGACGAGCTCCCTGCCGGCGCCGAGCGTGACCGGCTCGCGCGCGAGATCGACAGCGTCGCGGGCCAGCGTTACGCCACCGAGTCGCGGCTCTACTGGTACACCGATCTCGAGCGCGCGAAGGAAGCGGCGCGTGCGCAGCGCCAGCCGATCCTCGCGCTCCGCATGCTCGGCCGCCTCGACGAGGACCTGTCGTGCGCGAACAGCCGGCTGTTCCGCGCGACGCTCTACGCGAACACCGAGGTCGCGAGCTTCTTGCGCGCGAACTTCGTCCTCTACTGGTCGAGCGAGCGGCCCGTGCCGCGCGTGACGATCGATTTCGGTGATGGCCGCAAGCTCGAGCGCACGACCACCGGCAACAGCGCGCACTACGTCCTCGACGAGCACGGCGCGGTCCTCGATGTCCTGCCCGGGCTCTACGCGCCGGTCGCGTTTCGCGCCGAGCTCGCGAAGTCGCTGCAGCTCGCGGCGACCGTTCGCCGCCTCGACGGCGAGGCGCGCGTTGCCGTGGTGATCAAGTTCCACGAGGCCGGTCGCGCCGACGCCGCACGCGGGTTTGCCGCCGTCGCCGGCACCGAATATATCCGGCGCGACGCGCGCTTGCTCGACGCTGGCGACATCGGTCTGAGCGCCGTGCAACGCGCGCAGCAGGCGACGATGACGAAGGCCGCCATCGAGGTCGTCGAGCTCGCGCGCCTCGGCATCGATGCCGGTGCCATCGATCCTGCCGATGTCGCGCAGTGGGCGACCATCGGCCAGCGCGCGTGGAACATCGGCCTCGTGCCGCCGGCTTCGGGCACCATGATGCAGCGAGTGCGGCGCGGGATGTTCGTGCCGAAGGCCCCGGTGTTCCTCGACGCCCGCAGCCGTGCCCTGGTGCAGCGCCTCCACGGTGTCCCGACCCGCGCCAATGCCGCGACCGGTGCCGCGACGGGATCCGCGACCGCCGAGTCTCCCGAGATCGGGATGATGCTCGCGCGGCTCGAGCAGACGATCGTCGCCGACACCGCGCTGAATCAATTCCGGCTGCGCCAGCAGATCCGCGATCACATCATCGCGCGCCGCGACCTCGCGTTCGAGACCCTCAACGAATGGGTCTACGCGACGGTGTTCCACACACCTCGCACCGACGCCTGGCTCGGGCTGCTGTCGCGCACCGACTTCACGGGCCTGCCCGGCGACGGAGTCGTGATGCCGTGATGTATACTGCGGCGCGATGCACAGAGTCCGACACGTCGCGTCCGCGTCGATCGCGACGGTGATCGGCGGGCTTTGCGCTCCTCTGGGCGCTGGCGGCACGCTCGGCGGCATCACCTTGGCGCATGCCGACGACACCGAGCTCGGCGCCTGGGTCGGGCCTCGCGTGTACTCGAGTGACGCCCTGCTCGGGTACCGCCCCGACGCACCATTTCATCCCGCCCTCGCCAACGCGATCGCCTTCGGCGCCCGCGTTGCTCGACCGTTCTTCCCGTGGCTGGTGCCCGAGCTCGAGCTCGCGATGTCGCCGACGCGGTCGAATGCCGTCGGTGGCGCGGACTCGGTCAGCGTGTTCTGGATCGATCCCCGGCTGCACCTGCGCTTCGAGCTGATGCCGGATCGCCGCCTGCAGCCGTTCATCGTCGTCGGCGGTGGTGCACCGATCGCGCTGTCGTCGGGGCGGCAAACCTTCGACTCGGGAATCGTCGGCGAGGGGTACGCCGGCGGCGGTGTCCGCTGGGACACCCACCGGGGGTTCGCGCTGCGGTTCGACGCGCGGGTCTCGATCGTGCCCGGCAAGCGCTGGACCTCGCTCGACGAGTCCGGCAGCTACATCGTCGCCGAGCTCGATATCGGTCTGGGCGTCGAGCTCCAGCTCGGCAAGCGACGCACACGCAAGCCGACCTCCGAGGGCGCCCTCGCCGATCGCGACGCCGACGGCATCGGCGATGACAAGGACAGCTGTCCCGAGCGCGCCGAGGACGCCGACGGCTTCGACGACCTCGACGGCTGTCCGGACATCGACAACGATCTCGATGGCGTGCTCGACATCGCCGACAAGTGCGCGACGGTGCCCGAGGGCTACAACGGCTTTGTAGACGACGACGGCTGCCCCGACACCGTCCCCGCCGACGTCGATGCGCTGCGTGGCACCATCGAGGGACTGCTGTACGCCGAGGGCGAGACCGTCGTGCGTGACTCGGCGCAGCCCAACATTCAGCGGATCGCGAAGACGATGACCGCGCATCCTTCGATCCGCGTCGTGCTGATCGGCCACACCGACGATCGCGAGGCCAAGCAGTTCGCGACGCAGGTCGCGGGGCAGCCTGAACCTGACGTCACCGAGCTCGCGCTCGACCTGTCACGCGCGCGTGCCGAGGCCGTGAAGCAGGCCTTGACCGCGGCCGGCGTGGGCGATGGCCGGATCATCGTCGAGGGCCGCGGCCCCGAGGAGCCGGTGACCGACAACGACAAGGGCAAGGGTCGCCTCGCGAACCGCCGCGTCGAGATCAAGTTGTTCGTTCCGCCGCGCTGAGCGGCACGGCTCCGAAACGCGAGAAGGTGAGCACCGCGAGGCGCCCACCTTCCTATGACGTCAGCTGATGATCAATCAGCAGCCCGCGGGAACCGTGCGGCTCTCGACGGTCGTGACCGTGTACTTGCCCTTCGAGAACACGAGCGTGCTCGACGAGCCCTGGCCAATACCGACAGCCGCGAAGCCACGCCACACCATGCAGGCGCGTGCCGTGCCAGCCGCGGACAGAAGCCCGGTGCGCATGTCCTCGTACTTCGGGCCCGGGTTGATGAGGTTCATGCTCTGCACGAAGTCGTGGAGCAGCTCGGACGCCGGGAGGCCGGCCGCCTGGTAGTTGCGCCAGGTCTTCCACATCGCCGCGGCGAACAGCTCGCCGTCCGCGTGGACGCCGCCGCCGGTGACGTCCTTGTAGCTGAGCTGGTTCAGGCCGCCGTAGTTCTCGTAGGCCGCGCGGCGGATGCCGACGGGGTCGCTGAACGAGTACTCGCCGATCCGATCATCACCGTTGAGCAGGAACGCGAGGACATCGCTCGAGCCCTCGCCGATCGCGCCGCTGATCGCGCCGCTCATGCTGTCGATCATGCGCCACGTCAGGCCGTGGCCGTACTCGTGGTAGACGATGTCGGCGTCGACGTCGCCGTCGATCTGCAGCGCCGTGGCGGAGTTCTTCTTGAGGTTGGTGGGGGCACCCGCCGCGCCGGCACGCAAGGTCACGCCGTCGGCCTGCGAGATCATCGCCGACGAGATCTTGACCTTGCGGCTGGTGCCGCCTGGGCCAAACGCGTTGCTCGCGACGTTGTTCGCGATCAGCACCGCGGTCGCGCCAGCGTTCTGCGCGTTCATCACCTTCACGGTGAAGTCGCAGGTGCCACGATCGAGGAGGGCGACCTTGCCGGTGAGCGAGCCGGCCGGCGAGGCCTCGCAGCCATCGCTGCCAGTCCCGACGCCGTCGTTGACGAACGCGAGGTCTCCGTTCACGCCCGTGGTGGTCAACGCGGGACCGAACGACGATGCGTACGCGCCGTACTGCGTGCCGCTCACGGTCGCGAACGCGCTCGGCGCGCTGCCGGTCCACAGGTACATCTGCATGCGCGGCGAGCTGCCATCGGCAGGTGTCGACATGTTCGCGTTGTCGGTGCCGCTGCCGTCCTGGGCCTCGGCGTTGACCGGGTCGTTACCCTCGAAGTTGCCGGCCGCGGCGGTGAAGCCGTGCGAGGCGAGGATGTCGTGGGTCAGGTTGTTCAGGTAGAACAGGTTCTGGACGGCGACGTTGCGGTTGCCGGTCGTCGTCGGCGAGACGGCGAGATCGGCGGCTGCGAGGAAGTTGCCATCGGTGACCGAGGTGCCGCCGGTGTCGGGCGTGTTGTTCGCGTCGACGTCGAGGTACGCGTGCGCATTCGGTCCGCTGATGTTTGTCGAGGTCTGCGCGCCAGCGAGCCAGCCGCCGGGACCGTTCACGATGGTCTGCGCGCCCTTGCTCGGATCCTCGACGAACACGTTGTAGCTGTCGTTCTGGGTGCGGCGCTCGGTCGAGACGATCTTGCCGTCGCTGCCGACCAGCGTGTGATCGAGCTGGTTGCCGCGACCCGACCAGGTCTCGACGAGGTAGCCCTGGCGGAGCGTGCCGGCATCGCTATAGACGACGCGCTCGGCGGTGGGCTCGCGATAGAACTCGGTGCCGCGCGCGAAGCTCGTCTTGTTCCCCGATGCCGCGGTCTGCGCTGGCGTCGCGAGCTCGTAGCCGTGCTCCTTCATCGCGACCGCGAGGGCGTCCTTCGCCTTCACGGAGGTCGCGAAGATCGTCCCGGCAGGCGCGAGCTTCTCGATCACCTGGACGAGCTCGCCCTGATCGGTGATCGCGGCCTTGACGTAAGCGCCATGCACGCGGAGGCCATCGATCTGCTGCTCGAAGCGGACGTGCGACATGCCGCGATGCGAGGCGGTCTGCGTGACCACGACCATCTGATCGGCGGCCGGGCCGACGTAGCCGGCGAGATAGTCGCGCACGATCTGATGTGCGGCGGCCTTCGACGGCGTGGTGAGCTGGCCGGACTCCGCGCGGTGGATCCGCGATCCGTCGCCGAGCGTCTCCTGGGTGGACTGCGTGGAATCGTCGGTACAGGCCGACGCGACGAGCACGGTGAAGAGCGAGATCCGGAGAAGGCGATTCCGCATGGCTTTGAACGACCTCGTGAGTTGGAAGAACAGGTGTCATCGGTGTACGCGTTCCACCGCCGATGCACACCTGAAAACTGACCGATGTTCGGACCCGTTTGTAGGCCGAGTGAGCCAGCTAACATCGCGCAGTCCCATGGCTACTCGAGTAGCCACCCGATCTGCGTGATCACGCTCCCTCACGCGGGAAGCTCGCAGCACGCCGCCGCGTAGCGCGTCGAAACCATCACATCACACGCGCGCATGAGCACGCGTGATCGGCTCAGCTCTTCTTGCGGCCGAACAGGCCGCGCTTCTCTTTGACGTTCTCGCCGAGCTCGTCGGCGAGCTCGCGCATGAGCTCTTCCTGGCGCGTGGTGAGCTTCTTCGGAATCTCGACCTTGAACTGGATCACCTGATCGCCACGTCCCGCCTCGCCGAGGCGCGGGATGCCGTGGCCGCGGCGCACGAGCA
>JBKJUF010000756.1:0-6197 GCA_046590445.1 Kofleriaceae bacterium | reverse complement strand
CGTCGGCGTGGCGCGCGGTCTAGTACCAATGCCGCTCACTTGGTTAGCGATGCGTTCGCAAAACGCTTCCCGGTTCCAGATTGGCCGCCAAGGCGCCGAGCACGCCAAGGTTTTTTTCAGGAGAGCGTGCTCGCGGGTAGCACGAGAGACGGAAGTCTAACCCTTGGCGATTTGGCGCCTTGGCGGCCAATCTGGAACCGGGAAGCGTTTTGCGAACGCGTCGCTAAGTGAGCGGCATGTGCGCTTGGGGGGCCGCTACGGGTTCGCCACGCGGCCGCGCACGTCGACATCGAGCTTCGGCGTCGCGCGCTTCGGGCGCTTCAGCGAGATCTTCGAGCCCGGGGCGCCGCGCGCGAGCCAATCGGCGACCCGATTGAAGTCACCGAATCGCGTCAGCTTCTCGTTGGCGCCGAGGAACACCATCACGACCTCGCGGCGATCGAAGCGCGCACCCGTGATGTAGCAGTAGCCGGCCTGCCGGGTGTAGCCGGTCTTGCCGCCGATCACGTGGTGACGCTTCGTGGTCAACGGGAGGTTCGTCGTGTTGTAGCCGAGCTTCACCGAGCCATCCTTGGAGACGACCTCGCGGTGCTCCTCGCCCATGATGTCGCGCAGCACCTTGTCGTCGAGAGCCGCCCGCAGCGCGATCGCCATCTCGCGGGCGGTCGAGATGTTGCCGCGCAGCCCCGACGTATCGGTGAACTTGGTCCGCTTGAGGTGCAGCTCCTTCGCGAGCTTGTTCATCGCCGCGATCAGCTCATCCGGCTCGAGCCCGACGGCCCGGCCGAGCGCGGTCGGTGCCCGGTTGTCCGAGGACATCAGCATCGCGCGGAGCAAGTCGCGGTTCTTGAAGGTTTCGTTGATATCGAGCCGGGTCCGGGCGCCGCCGCGGGCCGCACGGACGTCCGTCCGCGTGATCCTGGTCCAGCCGTCGAGGTCGAGGCCGCGCCTCCGGACAACCATCGCGACGAAGATCTTGGTCGTCGATGCGATCGGCCGGATCTGGTCGGCGTCTTTTCCAAAGATCTCTGCGCCGGTCTCTGCGTCCAAGACTACGGCGGCCCGGGACTTAACGTCCGGCAGATCATCGGCAAATGTCGGACCAGCGAGCACACACAGCACCCCAAAAGCCAGCGCCGTGGCCCCGAGCGTGGGGACTGTCATCATGATCGTCGTAACACGGGGCACCGAGGATCGCGACTTTTCACCCGGGTGTGGCTAAGATGATGCGTCGCGGAGACCTCATGGACCCTCAACAAGGGCCCCCGCAAGCAGACCTACTCATCGGGCAAACCATCGGCAACTATCTGGTCACCCAGAAGTTGGGCGAGGGAGGGATGGGATCCGTCTATCTTGCGGAGCACCCATCAATCGGAAAAAAAGTAGCGCTCAAGGTCCTGCACGCCGAGTTCTCGGCGAATCAGGAAGTTGCCGCGCGCTTCTTCAACGAGGCAAAGGCCGTCAACGATATCGGGCATCCGAACATCGTCGACATCGTCGACTTCGGCATCCTCCAGGGCGGCGGCGGGCGCGAGCAGCTCGTGTACTTCATCATGGAGTACCTCGCGGGCACCGCGCTCGCGCAGCTGATCCGGACCGAGGCACCGCTGCCGCCCGAGCGCGCTCTCGCGATCGGCCTCCAGGTCGGCGACGCGCTGTCGGCGTCGCACAAGTGCGGCATCGTTCACCGCGATCTCAAACCCGACAACATCATCCTGGTCACGCGCCACCGCGAGCGTGACTTCGTGAAGTTGCTCGACTTCGGCATCGCGAAGCTGACCGGTGACGTCTCGACCTCGCATCGCACGCGGACCGGCATCGTCATGGGCACGCCGGCCTACATGTCGCCCGAGCAGTGCGAGGGTCGCGGCAACGTCGATCACCGTACCGATATCTACGCGCTCGGGATCTTGTTGTACGAGATGCTGACCGGCCGCGTGCCGTTCACCGGCGATGGCTACGGCGAGGTGCTCGTCCAGCACCTGACGCGTACGCCGGTGCCGCCCTCGCAGTTCCGGATGATGAACGCTCACGTCGAGGCGGTCGTCATGAAGGCCCTCGAGAAGCGGGCCGAGATGCGCTATCCGACGATGGACGAGATGATGCGCGCGATGGCCGACCCGGTCGGTTACGTCGAGGCCAACGGCGGGATCGTCAACTTCATCCAGCGCCAGCTCATGCCGTCATCGGCCCCGCTGCCGCCGGTCCGGATGACGCCGGCGCCGATGACAACCCCGATCCCCGGGCAGATGACGCCGCTCGGGATGCAGCATCTCTCGCACATCGGCACGCCGGTCCCGACGACGCTCGGTGGGGCGGCGGGTCAGGTCACGCCGAAGAAGAGCAAGACCGGCTTCTTGATCGCCGGCGGGCTCGTCGTCGCGGCCGCGATCGGCGCGATCATCTTCGTGGTCAACAGCAAGAAGCCGACGCAGCCGGCGGGCGGCACGACCGACAGCGGTAGCGCCCTTGTCTCGTCCGGCAGCGACACTGCGATCGGTAGTGGCAGCGAGCGCACGGTCATCGCGACGGGGAGTGGCAACGACACCGGTAGCTCGGTGGGCAGTGCAGGCAGCGCGACGACGCAAGAGGGCTCCGGCAGCGCGACGACGCAGGAGGGCTCCGGCAGCGCGAAGCCGGATCCCGTGAAGAAGACGATGGCGAAGATCACGATCACCTCGCCGGTCGGCGCTCAGGTGCTCGTCAACGGGATCCCGATCGAGGACGTCGTGACGCCCCAGCCGTTCGAGCTGCCGATCAGCTCGAAGCCCATCAAGAGCATCACGCTGCGGCGCGACGGCTATGAGGACATCCCGATCAAGAACTTCACGGTGACTGACGACATCACGACGCAGTACCCGCCGTTCAAGAAGAAGAGCGGCACCACGACAAGTCGCGGGTCGGGGACGAGCCGCGGCTCTGGTACAACCAGGGGATCCGGGACGACGCGTGGGTCCGGTACGGGCAACGACACGGGCCTCATGGTCCCGGAATGAGAGATGCGATGAAGCGGATCACGGGTCGGATCATGATGGCGGCGTGCGTGCTGTTGCTCGTTCCCACGCTCGCGGCGGCGGAGCCGACCACTCCCGAGGAGTGGTACAAGCAGGGCGAGAACGAGTACAACCTCGGCAACTTCGACGAGGCCGTGAAGGCCTTCAAGAAGGGCTTCGCGCTCGAGACCAACGAGAGCAAGAAGAGCGCGTATCTCTACAACATCGCGCAGTCGTACCGGCAGGCGAAGGACTGCAGCAACTCGCAATTCTTCTACAAGCGGTTCCTCGCGCTCAAGGACGCCGACACCCTGAAGCCGCTGTCCGAGAAGACCCGCAAGGACGTCGAGGATCGCATCAAGGAGCTCGAGGAGTGCGCGCGCCAGCAGGAGGCGATCCGTAATCGTCCGCCTGATGGCAGCCTCACGCCGAACGACGGCGGGGTTCCCGACGCGACGAAGACCGACCCGGTGAAGCCGAACCCGACGGATGTCGCGGCGGGAGGCGATGTCGATGCCGGTGGTGACGACGACGACGACGACGACGACGGGATCACCAAGCGCACCGATACCGAGCCGAATCTGCTGTCCGCGCGGATCGGCTTCGGCGGCGCGAAGGTCACGATGGGTGCGTCCTCGGTACCGATCCAGCCGACCGGCGCACTGATCGGCGGTTATCCGATCCTGCTCGATCCAAAGATGCGCGTCGAGGTCGGCGCGGCCTTCACGTTCACGCCGATCCCGTACAACAGCATGTCGACGGGTACCAAGGGCACCGCGGGTCTCACCGCCGCGCTCGCGAACGTCAGCCTGACCTACGGAGTCGCGCCGAAGATGGCGGTCCGCGGCGATCTCGGCCTCGGTATGCTGTTCCTCAGCAGCGCGAGTGGCAGCCCGTTCACGGGCGGGCAGCCGACGACCGGCGCGCTGTCGATGTTCCATGTCCGCATCGGCGTGTCGGCCGACTACGAGCTGACGCCGAACCTGATCGCCACGATCCCGCTCGCGTTCTCGTACAGCCCCCCCAAGAGCGGGCTGAGCGAGGACATCAAGTCGATCACCGCGTTCGACTTCATGGTCGGGCTCGGCTATCGCATGTAAGCTTTCGCACGATGAAGAAATGTCCGTTCTGCGCGGAGGATATCCAGGACGAGGCGATCAAGTGTCGCTTCTGTAATTCCTTCCTCAACGCGGCGACTGCAGCGTCATCTTCAGCGCCAGGAGCGACACCGCCAGCGGGTGCAACCGTCGCACCGAGCGCCCCGACAGCCCACGCCGCAGCGCCACCGTTCGCTCGCGCGGCCGGGACCCGCGAGGACGAGCCCAGCGCGCGCAAGTTGTTCTACGAGGGCGTGCCGTCGTGGAAGGCGTTCATCGGCCACTACGTCCTCGCGGTGTTCGGCGCGGGCTTGCTGATCGTGATCCTGAACATGATCTCGAAAAGCGACGCGCCTACCACGACGAAGCTCCTCAACGCAGCGATCCCGGTGGCGATCGCGGCGATCTACATGTTCGGGGTCACGCTCTATCGCAAGTCGATCAAGTTCCGGGTCACCAACTCCGCGATCGAGACCGAGCGCGGCCTGCTGTCGAAGAACATCGACGTGCTCCAACTCTGGCGCTGCCGCGACGTCCGCTACCGCCAGAACCTGATCGATCGGATCCTCGGCATCGCGCACATCGAGGTGTTCGCGCAGGATGCGACGACGCCGCACCTCGAGATCGTCGGCATGCCGGCGTCACGCCAGCTGTTCGAGAACCTGCGCGACTCGATCGAGATGCAGCGACAGCACAAGAACGTCTACGGCGTCGTCAGCTGACGGCTCATCGCAGCACCTTCAGCTTCAGGGGATCGACGCCGGTCAATACTACTTCGCCAGTCGGGCTGATGCGGACCTCACCGACAGGCGTCGCTTCGACGTCGGTGAGGGAGTGGCGATCGGTGAGCAGGCGGATGCGCTGGTTCGCCGAGCCGCGGAGGCCGGTGGCGAGGCGATCGCTCGCGACGTAGCGGCCGTCGATCAGCACGTCGAGGCGGGCGAGCACGTCGGGACCGCCGGGAAGCGCGACGATCTCGTCGTGGGTGTAGCCCGAGAACGCGAGCGTCGACATTCCCAGCGCACGCGCAGCGTCGAGCAGCGCGGCAGCGCCGGCTGCCTGCTGCAGCGGCTCGCCACCCGAGAGCGAGAGGCCAGCGGTGCCGGTGTCGCGCGCGGCACGGAGGTGCCCGGCAAGCTCCGCGACCGTGAGCTCGCGGCCACCGCTGGCGTCGTGCGTGGTCGGGTTGAAGCAGCCGGCGCAGCCGAGCGAGCAGCCCTGCATCCACACGACGAACCGGATCCCGGGCCCATTCGCCCGGCTTCGCGTCTCGAAGTCGTGGATGCGCAGCTTCACTTCACGACGGGCTTCGGCAGTAGCGGCGCCGCGCGCTCGCCCGTGGTCACGCCGGTGACGTCGATCTCCTGGAGCAGGAGGTCCGGCGTGATGACGCTGCTCTCGATGCCGCCCGAGGGCACGAACCCGTCATCGGTGCCGCCGCTGAGCCGTAGCTGGAGCTGGCTCTCGCTCGCCGCCAGGAAGTTGTACGTCGTGATCTCCTTCGAGACGCCGAGCACGTCCTTCCACGCGCGGATCGGGATCTCGGCGAGCTGCGCGCCACGCACGAGCTCCTGCTTGCCGTTCGGGTACACCCGGTACGCGAGGATCGCTGGCGGCGGGAGCTGCTGGTCGGTGCTCTTGATCATCTGCACGAGCTCGCGGCGCGAGAACTCGGGTGCGCTGGTGATGGCGGCGTCGTCGAACCGCTTGATCAAGAGGCCGTACTTGAGGCCCTCGCCGCGGGCGGCGGCGACCAGCTTCTGCTGCAGCGCCTTGCGCGGGACCGCGCCCTTGCCGTTGACGAACAGGTTCGTCGCGCTGCCATGGAAGGCGCCACCCGCGGCCGTGCGGCGCGCGTGGCCGTTGGAGATCATGCTCTTCTGCGAGGGCGTGCGGCTCAGCAGCAGCGTCTTCAGCGTGCCGTCCTTGACCACCTCGACCTTCTGCGAAGCGACACCTTCGTCGTCGATCTTGTAGCCCCCGATCAGCGCCTTGCCGCCGCCGGTCTTCGCCGTCGGATCGTCGAAGATCGACAGCCGCTCCGACAGCGCGCGCAACCCGACCTTGTCGGTCAGGGCACCGCAGGAGGCCAAGACCTTCGGCGGTG
>JBKJUF010000485.1:0-20854 GCA_046590445.1 Kofleriaceae bacterium | reverse complement strand
CGAATGCTGGCGAGCGGGCCCGAGATGGAGCGAGCCGGCGAATGCGGGCGAGCGGGCCCGAGATGGAGCGAGCCAGCGAATGCTGGCGAGCGGGCCTGAGATGGAGCGAGCCAGCGAATGCTGGCGAGCGGGCCCAATGCTAGTTTTCCCGCCATGAGCCGCGCCACCCACGTTCTCGCCGGGACAACGCTCCTCGGGCTCGTTGCCTCGCTCTGGCTCTTCGTCAATAACCGAACCTTGCAGGACGAGGTCGCGGCGAAGACCGCCGCCCTCGACAAGTTCAAGGCGGACACCGCCGAGCCGGCGCCCGGCAGCGATGCCTGGCTCGATGCGAAGAAGCCGCGTGACGGCAAGGTCGCGTTCGGGCCCACGGCCCAGCCCGCGCTGCCCGAGGTCCCGAAGGAGAGCCGGCTCGACAGACGCGCCCGCCGCACCGAGGAATTCGGGGCGATGTTCGGCCGTGCCGAGGGCGAGACCGACGAGGAGTATCGCGCGCGCGTGCTTCCGCTGATCCAGCTCGGGCTCGCGCGGCCTCGCGAGCGCACCGCGGAGAATCGCAAGATCGCCGAGGCGAAGGCGAAGGTGACGCCCGAGCAATCTGCGAAGCTCGACCAGGCGTTCGAGAAGGTCTACAGCGACGTGCTCGACTACACGAACAAGGCCGTGATCGACGGCCAGCTCTCGCCGTACGAGCGCAATGTCGCGGGCTGGCTCGACTACGCGGGCGGGCTCGGCGGCATCCTCAACGATGCCGAGGGTCAGGTCGGCAAGGTCCTCGATCCTGCGCAGATCCAGGCGATGTACGACGCCGGCTTCGAGTGGGGCGAGTACCTCGGCGCGAACGCACCTTGGGAGAAGCTCACCCCGCCGCCGCCCAAGAAGTAGCTACAGCCCGATCCAGTAGTTCGCCTTCACCATCACGACATCCTCGCCCTCGGCCTGGAGCAGCCCCCGGAGATCGCGGCCGAGCGCGAATCGACCGTCGTCGATCGTGCTGGTCTGGCCGTGACTCCAGATCGCGAAGATACTGGAGCCCGGCCTGTACTCCCAGCGCATGACGAGGGTCGAGCGGAGCTGGCGGAAGTCGAAGTCGGGGCGCCCGAACTGGAAGGTGCCGCCGTTGTTCGTCGCGGTGTACGTGCCGTCTGCGAGCGTGGGGCCGAGCCGATCGAAGCGATCCTCGAAGCGCTTCGCGCGCGGATCGTCGACGTCCTTGAAGTCGCTGTAGCGGCCGCTCGCGATGAACGGCTGCGCGTAGGCCTGCAGGCTCAGCCGCGGCGAGAACGTCCAGTTCATGCGCACCGTCATCGCGGCCGTGCGCTGGCGAATCCGCGCGAACACGTAGTGCGCCTGCCCCATCGCGTCCTGGGTCTCGGTCACGTATTGCAGCGATTCGCTGCGCGACGAGAAGCTCGGGCCGACGAACACGTCGATGTTCGAGCGCGCCTGGATCGCGGCGCCGATGTCGAGGCCCCCATCGATCGAGTCGGTCGCCGGCGACCGGCTGCCATACATGTTGAGGTTGATCGAGACCGGCTTGCGGGTATCGGAGTTGACGTTGAAGAAGCCGAACAAACGGTCCTCGGCTCGCAACGAGGGACCACCGCGAAGCGCGCCCGGCGACCACCGATCGTCGATCAGGTTGATGCCGCCCCGGAGCTGCCAGTAGTTGGCGAGCTGGACGTCGGCGTTGGACTCGAAGCCGTAGGCGAGCGCGCGTGGTTCGCCGGACAGATCGCCACCGACGGCGAAGGTGTCGGCGGACACCTGGTAGTTGAGCACGTGATCGCCGGGCGCCTCGTCGTGGTACTGGCCCCACAGGAACGTGACGAGCCGATCGGAGTCGCGCTGGAAGCCGGCGTCGTTGAGCTCGAGGCCGGCGCTGCGAACGTCACCGGCCCACATGTAGCGCCAGTGCTTGGTGTCGCCGATCCGACCGATCTTCCACGTCGTGCCGAGGCCCGACATGCTGGTGCGCGTGGGATCGAAGGTGCCATCCGTGCGATCCGGGCGCTGCCACAGGTGACGCTGCGAGAGCTGGGTGCGCGCGATCGCCTCCTCCGAGCCGTGGACATACGAGCCGACACTACGCAGGTCGAGCTGCCACGCATTCTTCGCCCAGCGATGCGAGATGATGAGGCCCGCGGTGTACGCCTGATCGTGGAGCAGGCTGTCGAGCCGGCTGTCATCGAGCTGGCGATGGACCGTCGTGGTCGCGGCGCCGACCGACGTCTTGCCCTCGCGGAAGTCACGCTTGACCCGCGCGACCGAGTAGTTCGTCAGCGGCGCGACAATCGATAACTGCCGATCACCCATGCCGTCGACAAACGTCGCGGTCTCCTCGCCGGTGACCGCGTCGAGCACGCCGATCGACCAGCCGCCGCGGGTCTTGCCGGTGAGCTTCGCGGCGCCGTAGATCGTCGTCGTCGTCGGGATCGCGATGTACTCGTAGGCATCGGGCTCGGTCGGGGGCGCCGCGCCGATCCGCCGGGTGTAGAACGCGCCCTCGGGCCCGCCATCGTCCGTGCCGATGTTGATCCGGAACAGGTCCGTGCCCTCGAGAAAGAACGAGCGCTTCTCGGCGAAGAACAGCTCGTTGCCCGACAGGTTGATCTGCGACGGATCGGCCTCGACCTGCCCGAAGTCCGGGTTGACCGTCGCCGACAGCGTGAACGCTGGGCCAAGGCCGTACTCGAGATCGAGCCCGACGTTGCCGCGCCCGGTCAATGGATCGTTCAGCGGATCGCCATCCTCGACCGGCATCGACTCGATGCCCGCGGTCGCGTACGGCAGGAGCTCGAGGCGGCGCCCGGGCTCGACGCGATCGATGCCGCCGACGATCCCGAACTTGCTGACCGTCTCGGATCCCGAGCGCGGCCACGGTGACCACGCGCTCTGCTCCTGCGATCGCGCGACGTTGCGAACGACCTGGAGGCCCCACTGATGCGTATCGGCACCACTGAACCGCAGCTGGTTCAGCGGGATCCGGAACTCGGCCGTCCACCCGGTGGTGCCGACCGAGACGTCGCCCGTCCACACCGCATCCCAGGTCTCGTCGGCCTGGCTGTCATCGTAGAGCAGCATGTCGCGCTGCACGCCGGCGGCGTTGAGCTGGAACGCGTAGGCCGTGCGGCGATCGTGATAGCTGTCGATACCGATGACGACCGTATCGGCGTTGACGTCGACGTCGCGGCGGGTGAGCAGCTTGCGGATCTTCGCTGGATCCGGATCGTCGAGCCACACCCCGACGTAGAGCGCGTGATCGTCGTAGAGGATCGCAAACCGGGTCTCGAGCGTCGCCTTCGAACCGTCCTTTGGAAACCGCTGCGTGAAGTTCGACTGTTTCGGCGCGGTGCCCCATGCGGGCTCGTCGAGATCGCCATCGATCGACACCGAGCCGGTGCGCCGCATCGCCTGCGCGCGAACACCGGCAGGGATCACCGGGTCGGCGTTCGCCGGCGTCGGGGCGAGGACGATCGATCCGACGACGACGACGAGCCCGATGGCCAGCCGTTGAAGGAGGCGACCAACGAGCCGCCGAACGAGGCGAAAGCCGAACCGCTGAAGGTGATCAACCATTGCCTGCGCTAGATTCGCGAGTCCTACCCGCGGTGGACCCGTCACGGAACCGCTGGTTGCAGATCGGCATTCCGCGTGCAGATGGGACAGCCGGCGACAGCTCAACGTTTGCGCGTGCCCGGCGACGTCTGCTCGTCGTGCTGCCGCGCGTGCTCGAGCAGCAGCGCGGTCACCGTGACCCCGACCTCGTCCTCGCCGCCGATCGCCGCGGGCGTGAACTCGAAGTGTCCCTCGCGCCAGTCGAGCAGGCGCATCAGACGATCCTTCGGTCGATCCTTGGCGGCGCCGTTGGCCGCGGCTGCTTCGACCTTGAGGATCTTGCCGTTGGCGACGAACACCCGGGCGATCTCGTCGGTGCGCAGCACGAGAAGGATACCGGACTTGCGCTCGAACTCGAGCAGCGAGAGCAGCGTGCCGAGGCCGATATCATCGAGGCTGCCGCGTAAACCCTGGCTGTTGTTCGGGCTCGGCGCGGCGACCCGATGCACGCGGATGACGAGCTCCTCCTCGAGGAATGGCTTCGGGATGTAATCGCGTACGCCGGCACGAAACGCCTCGAGCCTGCCTTGATCGCCCTCGTCGCCGGTCAACACCAGTGGCACGTCGGAGAGCGTCGCGTGCTCGGACATCGCGTGCGCGAGATCAGTCCCGCTCATCGTCTCCATCTCGGCGGCAGCGACGATCGCATCCGGTCGCCACACCGTGCACATCTCGAGGGCCTCTGTCACGGTGCCGACGGCGCTTGCCTTGAACCCGGCTGCCTCGAGGCTACGCGCCATCCGCGTGCGCAGCGGCTGGCTCGGCTCGATGATGATCACCTGGGTCGTCGTCGATAACCCAGGGCTCGTGATCTCGGTGCGCAGGTTGTCGACGTAGCTCCGAAGCTGCATCCGCGACGGGGAGTCGGCGCCGATCAGCTCGAAGCCCATGCCCGCGTGCCGCCCCAGCGCGCGTGCGGCCGATGGTGTCAACATGTGCGCGACGCGAGCCCGGAGCTCGAGCGTGACGCCGTCCGGTAGGATCACGCGGAGCTGGGTCTCCTCGCCGACCGGGAGTAGCGCCTCGGTCCGGATGAACAGACCACGCGCCGAGAGATCCTCGGTCTCCGCTTCGACCATGCCCGACGGCCGCTCGAACTGGACGCGGCAACGGCTGACCAGCCGCGCCTCCCGGCCGCGTCGGGAACTTCCGCTCATCGCGGTCGCGACGGCACATGCCGCCGCTCCCCTCTTGAGCTGGGCGAACTTCCGCTCATCGCGGTCGCGACGGCAGACGCCGCCGCTCCCCTCTTGAGCTGGGCGAATTTGCCACCGCCGAAAGTCTAGCGAGCCCTGGAATTGTTGTCCTGTTTACACTCCAAACACCCTGCCGTCTCACGACGCGCTTTTTTGAAGTTCTGACTTTTCTGTTGCAAAAAAGACACTTGGCAACGAGGCTCGTTCGGTCCAGATTCTTCAAGAATCTTTGAACGAATCTACGGCATCGCAAAGGAAGCCATGAGCCAGCACATCCAGCTCGCCAGATCGTCGGTCCTGCCAAATGCGGTGCTCGATCGTCTCGCCCACGTGAGCACCGCCCGCGGCGCCGGATCGCTCGGCGACCGGCTTGTGAGCCTCGATCGCTGGGTGCGTCAAGACCTCGTCGACTTCGAGACGGAGCTCGCGGTGATCCCGCGCGGCGCGCGCCTCGTCCAGGAGGCGGCTCATCACCTGCTCGATCTGCGCGGCAAGCACCTGCGTCCGATGTGCGTCGCGCTCGCGAGCCGGTTCGGTGACGGCTTCACCGAGCGTGCACGTGGCCTCGCGGTCGCGGTCGAGCTCGTGCACAGCGCGACCTTGCTGCACGATGACGTCGTCGATCTCGCCGAGCGGCGGCGGGGTCAGCCGTCGGCCGCGGTGGTCTACGGCAACGCGGCGTCGATCTTCGCGGGTGATTGGCTGCTCGTCGCCGCGCTCCGGCGAATCGCGGCGGCCGGCGTCGACGGCTTGCTCGACAAGATGCTCTCGGTGATCGACGAGATGATCCTCGCCGAGTCGGTGCAGCTCGAACGGCGCGGCAAGCTCGGGCACGCGGCCGAGCTCCGCGCGGCGTACTTCGAGATCGTCGAGGGTAAGACCGCGGCGTTGTTCCGGTGGGCGATGATCGCGGGCGCACGCGCGGCGAACCTGCCGCCCGGTTGCGAGGCCGCGCTCGAGCGCTACGGCCTTCACCTCGGCGTCGCGTTCCAGGCGGTCGACGACGAGCTCGACTTCGCGGAGGGCACCGGTAAGGACCCGCTCGTCGATCTGCGCGAGGGCAAGATCACCTACCCGCTCGTGATCGCGCTCGAGCGCGAGCCCGGGCTGCGCGGGCGGCTCGAGGGTCTGCTCGCCGAGGATGCGCCACGCCGTGACGATCTCGCCGCCGTCGCCACCGCGGTCCGCGCGACCGGCGCGCTCGTCGCCACCCGCGCGCTCGCCGAGGATCACGTCAATCGTGCGTTGATCGTGCTCGAGGAGATGCCCGCCGGTGCAGCCCGCGAGGCGCTCGTCACCGTCGCGCTCGCCTCGCTGGAGCGCACGTCGTGAGCGAGCTGATGCAGCCGCAGCCCGCGCAGACCACGGACCTCGTGCCGCCGACGCTCGGCAGCGGCCAGATGTTCGATCGGATCGCGCGGCGCTACGACTTCGTCAACCGCGTGCTGTCGCTCGGCCTCGACAAGGGCTGGCGCCGGCGCACCGTCCGCGCGTTGCAGCTCGGCGAGCGGCCGCGGGTGCTCGACGTCGCGACCGGCACCGGCGATCTCGCGATCGACATCGCGCGGATGACACCGGGCGCGACCGTGATCGGGCTCGACCCGTCGACCGAGATGCTCGCGATCGCGGCCGCCAAGATCACCCGTCGCGGTCTCGGCGACCGGGTCTCCGTCGTCGTCGGCGATGCGCAGGCTTTGCCGTACAAGAGCTGCGAGATGGACGCGGCGACGATCGCGTTCGGGATCCGCAACGTGCCGGACCGGCTCGCGGGGCTCCGCGAGCTCGCGCGTGTCGTGCGCCCAGGCGGCCGGATCGCGGTTCTCGAGCTCGGCGAGCCCAAGGGTGGCGTGATGTCACGGGCCGCGCGGTTCCACACCCGGCACGTCGTGCCGCGGCTCGGCGCGCTGTTGTCGGGGGCGCGCGAGTACGCGTACCTCCAGAAGTCGATCGCCGCATTCCCACCCGCCGAGGAGTTCGTGCGGCTGATGCAGCGGGCTGGTCTCCACGTCGTCGAGGTCGCGCCGCTCACGTTCGGTGCATGCACGCTGTACGTCGCGACCCCGGCGGAGGAACCGTGATCCCGTCTGCTGCGACCCGCGCGACCGCGGAGCCCGGGCTGATGGCGAGGAGCGCCCTCGAGCGCGGGCTCGCGATCGCTGCCCGGACGGATGGCATCACGGTCATCGCGCTGTCTGCGCCACTCGCGGACGCGGCGGTACTGGTCGATGGTTGGCGTGCGGCGGGCCCCGACGACCCGATCGTCGCGTGGACCTCGCACGAGCTGACGATCGTGGGGATCGGCATCGCGCGCGAGCTGCGCGGCGACGGTCCGGACCGCTGGCAGCAGGTGATCGATGGCGCTGCCGCGCTCCGCGTCGCCGTGGCCGTCGTCGATGGTGCGCAGGTCTCCCCGGACATGCTCCGGCTCGCGCGGCCGCGCTTGCTCGGGGGTGCCGCGTTCGCGCCAGGCGCGGCGGAGCGTGCGCCGTGGGTCGGCTTCGGCGATGCGTGGTTCGCGCTGCCGCGCTGGACCTACGTCCACGATGGGGCCGGTGCGGTCCTCGTGCTCGCGGTCGATGCGCGTGACGCGAAGGACGCGGGGCGCTGGCGAAGTGAGCTCGCGCTCCTCGAGCGTGCTTTGGTCGCCGCGAGCCCGGATCGCACACAGCCCGCGCTGATCGAGCTGCAACCCGCGCCGGCCGACGAGTGGCAGGCGCAGATCGACGCGATCACCGAGGCGATCGCGCGCGGCACGTGCTCGAAGATCGTCGCGGCGCGGACCTGCAGCGTCGCGCTGGCCGGGCCGGTGCGTGCCGGCGCACTGCTGGCGGCGCTCGACGATCGCCACGCCGATTGCGTGCGGCTGCTCGTGCATCCGCCCGGCGCGGGCACGCTCGTCGCGGCGACGCCCGAGCGCCTGGTGCGGCGCGAAGGCGAGGTCGTGCGCTGCGACGCGCTCGCCGGCAGCGCGAACCTCGACGCCGGCACCGCGGCGCTGCTCGCGAGCGGCAAGGATCGACGCGAGCATGACCTCGTGGTGCGCGCGATCCGCGAGGCGCTCGAGTCCGCAGGTGCGATCGTCGAGGCACCGGCCGAGCCGGTCGTGCGGGCGTTGCGCCACGTCCTGCACCTGCACACGCCCGTTCGGGCCACGCTACGCACACCGCGCCACGTGCTCGACCTCGTCGCGCGACTGCACCCGACGCCCGCGGTCGGTGGCACCCCGACGCAGCTCGCGACCGAGTGGATCTGCGCCCGCGAGCCCGTCGCGCGCGGCTGGTACGCGTCGCCGGTGGGCTGGTTCGATCTCGACGGAAACGGCGAGCTCGCGGTCGCGATCCGCAGCGGCGTACTGGCCGGCAATCGCGCGCACCTGTGGGCGGGCGCGGGCATCGTCGCCGGCTCGGATCCGGATCGCGAGCTGGCCGAGACCGCGGTGAAGCTGCGAGCCATGCTCGGCGCGCTCGGCGTGTCGCCGGACGTGAGGCCTCACGTGTGGCCTGACGTGTGGCCCGATGTGTGGTCGAACGTCTGCTCCGACCGCGACGATGAGGTGACACCGTGACGGACCTGGCGACGCCGCAGGTCGCGCAGACGCTGTGGGCCGAGCTCCTCGTCGCGACGCTCGCCGATGCCGGCATCGTCACCTGCGTGATCAGCCCGGGCTCGCGCTCGACGCCGCTCGTCACCGCCCTCGTCCGCGAGCCGCGCCTCGCGCTGGTCACGATCATCGACGAGCGCGCCGCGGCGTTCTACGCGCTCGGTGCGGCCCGCGCCACCGGCCTGCCGGTCGCGATGGTGTGCACGAGCGGCACCGCGGCTGCGCACTACCTGCCGGCGATCGTCGAGGCAAGCCTCGCAGGCGTGCCACTCCTCGCGATCACCGCGGATCGGCCTCCCGAGCTGCACGACTGCGGCGCGTCGCAGACGATCGATCAGATCGACCTCTACGGGAACTTCGTGCGCTCCGCGATCGATCTCGGTGCGCCGGTCGCCAGCGACGTCGCGATGCGCGCACTGCGCCGCAAGGTCATCCAGGCGGTCACGCTCGCGTGCGGCCCGATGCCGGGCCCCGTGCACCTCGAGGTGCCGCTGCGCAAGCCGCTCGAGCCCGCGGCGCCATCGACCGCTGCCGATCTCGCGCTCGCCAGCGCAACCCGGTCGCTGCGCGGCGAGGTCCGCATCGCGCCGCCGCGCCTCGCCTGCGATCCGGGAGCCCTCGACGAGCTAGCGCGCGCGATCGGCCGCGAGCCCGCCGGCGTGATCGTCGCCGGAGCGCTCCCCGCGAGCTTCGCGGCGCGCGACGCGGTGTTCGCGCTCGCGGCTCGCGTGAAGTATCCGATCATCGCGGAGGCCACGAGCCAGCTCCGGCTCGGCGCGCGCCCCGCCGACGTCGTGTTCGTCGATCACTTCGATCTGATCGCCGAGCTTCCGGAGGCCGCGCTCGTGCTCCAGCTTGGCGCCGAGCCGGTCGCCGCGAGCTGGCCGGCGTTCATCGCGCGGCGCCCGGCGCGCCATGTCCTCGCCGGTCATGCCTGGCACGATCCCGAGGCGACCGCGCGGGCGGTGATCCTCGGCGACGTCGGCGACGCGATCGCCCGGCTCGCCGCGGCCGTCGACGTGCGCGCCGACGCGGCGTGGCCGGCCATGTGGGCGACGCTCGAGGCAGAGGCACAGGCCGCGATCGACGCCGCGCTCGCCGCCCATCCGCGCAGCGAGACCGCGACGATCCGCGCCGCGATCGAGGCGGTGCCTGCGGGTGCCACGATCCAGCTCGGCAACAGCCTGCCGATCCGGGTGATCGATCACGCAGGCGGTGGCGGCCCGTCACGGGCGGTGCTCGCGCAGCGCGGCGCGGCGGGGATCGATGGCCTGATCGCGTCGGCCGCCGGTGCGACCTGCGGCGGGGTCCCCGTGCTGCTCGTCCTCGGCGACGTCAGCTTCGCGCACGACCTCGGTGGCCTGCTCGCCGCCCGCACGATCGCAGCGCCGCTCGCGATCCTCGTCGTCGATAACCGTGGCGGTCAGATCTTCGCGGGCCTGCCGGTGGCGCGCGCGGAGCTCGGCGGTGCGTTCGACACACACTGGCTCACGCCGCCGGGGGTCGATCCCGCGGCGATCGCGTCCGCGCTCGGTCTCCGCGCGATCACGGCGGCCTCACCCGCGGCCACGGCGTCGGCGGTCGCCACCGCGCTCGCCACGCCGGGCGTCACCGTCATCCACGCTCCCGTCTCGGTCTCCGGTGCGCACGACGTGCGACGCATGGCGATCGAGCTGGTCACTGCTACCGCGCCAGATCGGCGCGCCTGGAGAACGTCATGAGCGCAATCGAGTGGACCCGCGTCGACGGCTACGAGGACATCAAGTACGAGAAGTCCGGCGCCGGCATCGCGAAGATCACGATCAACCGGCCCGAGGTGCACAACGCCTTCCGGCCGCGCACCGTCGCCGAGATGATCGGCGCGATGGATGACGCCCGCGACGACGCCTCGGTCGGCGTCGTGATCCTGACCGGCGAGGGCCCGGACGCGTTCTGCTCGGGCGGCGTCCAGCGCGTACGTGGCACCGGAGGCTACGTCGGCGACGACGGCGTGCCGCGGCTCAACGTCCTCGATCTGCAGATGCGCATCCGCTACCTGCCGAAGCCGGTCGTCGCGATGGTCGCGGGCTACGCGATCGGCGGCGGCCACGTCCTGCACCTGGTCTGCGATCTGACGATCGCGGCCGACAACGCGCGATTCGGACAGACCGGCCCGCGGGTCGGCAGCTTCGACGCGGGCTTCGGCAGCTCGTACCTCGCGCGGATCGTCGGTCAGAAGAAGGCGCGCGAGATCTGGTTTCTGTGCCGCCAGTACGACGCGAAGGAGGCGCTCGACATGGGCCTCGTCAACACGGTCGTGCCGCTCGCCGAGCTCGAGGCAACGACGCTGCAGTGGTGCCGCGAGATGCTGCAGCATTCGCCGACCGCGCTGCGGTTCCTCAAGATGGCGATGAACGCGGACTGCGACGGCCAGGCCGGGATGATGGCGTTCGCGGGCTCGGCGACGCTGATGTACTACACGACCGACGAGGGTCGCGAAGGCAAGGAAGCGTTCCTCGAGAAGCGGCCGCCCGACTTCACGAAGTTCAAGCGTTATCCGTGACCGCGACGCCAAACCCGTCGCCGCAACCTGTCGCGAGACCATGACCGCCACGTCCCAGGCCCCGACGCGATCCACGCTCGACACCTGGCTCGCTGCGACCCGACCACGCACGCTGCCCGCGGCGGTCGTGCCGGTCGCCGTCGGTACGGCGTGCGCCGCGGCGTCGGGTGGCGTCGCGTGGGGACCGGCGCTCGCCGCGCTTAGCAGCTCGATCGCGATCCAGATCGGCACGAACTTCGCGAACGACGTGTTCGACGCCGAGCGCGGCGCCGACGGCCCCGATCGCATCGGCCCGACACGCGCCGTGAGCGCAGGGCTCGTCAGCGCTGCCGCGATGAAGCGCGCGATGATCGCGGCATTCGCGGTCGCGGCTGCGTTCGGGCTGTACCTCGTGTCGGTCGCGGGCTGGCCGATCGTGATCGTCGGGTTGCTCTCGATCGCGTCGGGCATCGCCTACACCGGCGGACCGTGGCCGCTCGGCTACCACGGCCTCGGCGATGTGTTCGTGATGGTGTTCTTCGGGTTCGTCGCGGTGTGCGGCACCGCGTTCGTGCAGCTCGGCCACGTGCCTGCCCTCGCCGTATGGGCATCGATACCGGTCGGGGCGCTCGCGACCGCCATCCTCGTCGTCAACAACCTGCGCGATCGTACGACCGATACGCGCGCCGGCAAGCGAACACTCGCGGTGCGGTTCGGGCGGCGGGCCGCGCTCGTCGAGTACATCGCGCTGAACGCGATCGCGATGGCGATCCCGCTCGGCCTCGCGGCGTCCGGTCGGCTGTGGGTTGCCCTGCCGCTCGTCACCGCACCGCTGGCGCTGCGGCGCGTGCGCGCCCTCATCAACGCGGCGAGCGGCGGCGACTTCAACGGCGCGCTCGCCGCGTCGGCGCAGCTGATGATGCTGCACGGCCTCTTGTTCGCCGCCGGCCTCTGGCTCGCCGGGACCACGTGACCGTCGGGTTGCGCGCCCGCGTTGTCCGCTGGCCGATCGCCGGCACCGGCGCAGCCCGTGGCCGCGCGGTGCGCGATGCCGTGATCGTCGAGCTCGCGTTGCCGTCAGGTGTCACCGGCTTCGGCGAGGCGGCGCCGCTGCCCGGGCTCTCGCGCGATCAGCTCGCGGATGTCCTCGACGAGCTCGCGATCCTCGGTCCGAGGCTGGATCTCGATCTGGGCAGCGTCGCGGATCTCGCGCGGATCGGCTCGCCGGCGCTGCGGTTCGCGCTCGAGACCGCGTGGCTCGACGCGAGCGCACGTGAGCGCGGCGTCCGTGGCCACGAGGACTCCACCGTCGCGGCGCTGCTTGTCAGCCGCTCGGGCACGCCCCAGGACGTGACGATCGCGGTGGTCGTCGATGATCCCGATGACGCGCGGCGCGCGCGAGCGGCCGGCGTGACGCGGCTGAAGATCAAGGTCGGCGACGCCGGCGAGCTGGCCCGGGTGCGAGAGATCGCGGCGGCGGTGCCCGGCCTCGCGCTGCGGCTCGACGCGAACCGCGCGTGGCCCCGCGCCGAGGTCGGCGCGCGGATGGCGGCGTTCACGGGATTCCCGATCGAGTACGTCGAGGAACCGTGCGTCGACGCTGCGGCCCTCCTCGACGATGCGGCGCTGCCGCTGCGGATCGCGCTCGACGAGAGCCTCGCGGACCTCGACGACGCGGCGGTCGCCCACGCGCTGCGCTCGCCACGCCTCGCGGCCGTGATCCTCAAGCCGACGCTGCTCGGCGGGGCGCGCGCCTGCCTGGCACTCGCCACCCGCGCGCGCGCGGCCGGCGTCGCGTCGATCGTCAGTCACGGCCTCGAGGGACCGATCGGCACCGCCGCGTGTGCGGAGCTCGCGCGGGCGACCGGCGGCGAGCACGCGGTCGGGCTCGCCGCGCATCCGGCGCTCGCGGCGTGGAACGTCGACGTGGTCCAGCTGCGCGGTGCGTCGGTCATCGCCGCGGCGGCGCCCGGCCTCGGCCTCGCCCGCGATGCGCTCGAGCGCGCGCTCGAGCGGCTCGCCGATCCGCTCTCGATCACGACCGCCGCACACGACGCCGCCGAGGACGTCGCGGTGGTGACGCTCACGGCGAGCTCCACGTGGTCGACCTGCGCGCGCCGCAGCCGGCTCGTCGTGCCGGCTCGCGCGGTGATCGCGACGCCGACGCTCGAGACGCTGGCGGTGATCCATCGCGCGCTCGATGATCGCGCGCCACTCGCGCTGCTCCACCCACGCGCCACCGCCGCGGAGCAGTCGCGCCAGCGCGCGCTCGTCGAGGCGGCGCCGCTCGACGACGCCGCGTTCGTGCTGTTCACCTCGGGTTCGACCGGGACGCCGCGCGGCGTCGTGCTCGGTCGCGAAGGGCTGCTCGCCGCCGCGGACATGCATGCCGCGCACCTCGGCTGGCGCGCCGACGATCGCTGGCTGCTCGCGCTGTCGCTCGCGCACGCCGGCGGTCTCGCGATCGCGGTGCGTTGCCTCGTCGCGCGCCGACCGCTCGAGCTCGTCGAGGATCCCGCGACGCTCGCGCGGCAGCTGGCGTCGTGCACGCTCGCGTCGCTTGTCCCGACGCAGCTCGCGATGCTGCTCGACGATCCCGCGTGGCGTCCCGCGCCCGGGCTGCGCGCGGTGCTGCTCGGTGGCGCGGCCGCTCCGCCGTCGCTGCTCGCGGCCGCGGCGGCGCGCGGCGTGCCATTCGTGACGACGTACGGCATGACCGAGAGCTTCGGCCAGCTCGCGACCGCCAGTCCGGCACGCACCGGCGATCCCGAGGCCCCGCTCGTGCCGCTGCCCGGCGTCACGATCACGGCGGGCACGCGTGCCGCGCCGGCGGCGATCCGCGTGCGTGCACCGGCGCTCGCGCTGCGCTACCTCGACGATCCGGTCACCTCTGGCACCGCGATCGCGCCCGAGCTCGCGACCGCGGATCTCGGGTTCTTCGAGGGCGGCGCGCTGTACGTCGTCGGACGAGCGGACGACGTGATCATCAGCGGCGGCGAGAACGTGCATCCCCATGCCGTCGAGGCGGTTCTCGCGGCCACGCCCGGGGTGCGTGCGGCCTGCGCGTTCGGCGTCGCCGACGAGCGGTGGGGGCAGCTCGTCGGCGCGGCGCTCGCGATCGACGACCGCTTCGACGTCGCCGCCGCCGTCGAGCGCTGGCAGCACGCGCTCCCGCCCCACGCACGCCCGCGGCAGCTCGCGCTCGTCGGGACGCTACCGGTCTCGCCGAGCGGCAAGCTCGATCGCAGGGCCGCCGCGCAGATCCCGCGCACGCCGGTGCGCTCCCGCTGACGCTGCGCCATACTGGCCGCCCCGTGAGTGCCCGATTCCTCGACGACGAGGCGCGCCAGACGTTCGAGCGCGCGATCGCCGCGATCGAGGACAGCTCGGCGATCGAGGTCGTGATCGCGGTGCGTCGGCAGTCCGCGGGCCACCGCCACGCGAACCTTGTCGTCGGGTTGCTCGCCGGCTTCGGCGCGCTCGCGGCGATGCTGTTCTCGTCGCACGCGTTCTCGTTGACGTCGATCCTCGTCGATCCGTTCGTCGCGGCGCTCGTCGCCGGCGCGCTGGTCGAGCTGCTGCCCGGGGTGCAGCGCGTGCTGACGCCGGCGTCGCTCCGTCATCACCACGTGCTGCGCGCGGCTCGTGCGACCTTCGTCGAGCGCGGGATCCACGACACCGTGGGGCGAAGCGGCCTGCTCGTCTACATCTCGTGGCTCGAGCAGCAGGTCGTGCTCGTCGGCGATCGGGGCGTCGGGCGCGCGCTGCCCGCGGATGCGCTCGGCCGCGCCGAGGCCCGGCTCACCGCGGCGATGAGTGACGGCGGCACCGCGGTCGCGCGCACGCTCGCGGAGCTCGCCGGCGAGCTCGGCAAGGCCATGCCACGGCGCGCCGACGACCTCAACGAGCTGCCGGATGCGATCGATGCGGATCTGCGGAGGCGGCGGTGAGCGCACGGCGGCGCACGGGCGTCCGCGTCGCCGCGATCGGGATTGCCTTCGCGCTCGCGGTCGGCTTCGCGGCGGACGCGATCGCCCGACCCGGCGGCGGCGACTCGTACTCCGGCGGCGGCGGCCACGGCGGCGGCGACGATGGCGGCGGTGGCGACTCGGGCGCGATCTTCGAGCTCTTGTACTGGCTGATCCGGATCGCGATCGAGGCGCCGATGATCGGTCTGCCGCTGATCGGGATCGTGGTCGGCTGGCTCGCGTACAGCGCGTACAAGAAGCACCAGAACAAGGACTGGGACAGCGGGCCGCCGGTGACGCTGCAGCGCGCGCAGTCGCTCGAGAGCCTGCGCGAGCTCGACCCCGACTTCTCGCAGATCGTCTTCGAAGACTTCGCGTTCCGGCTGTTCTCGACGGCACACCGCGCGCGGCACTCCGCCGAGACGCTCGCGACCGTCAGCCCGTATGTCTCGCAGGCCGCGCGCGATGCGCTCGCGAGCCGGCCACCCGTCGGCGAGCCGGTGCGCTCCGTCGTGATCGGCGCGCTGCGCACCTACCGCGTCGAGATTCCTGCCGAGTCGGCCGGCCAGCGTGTGCGGATCGCGATCGAGCTCGAGGCCAACGTCACGACCACGAGCCACACGTTCTACTCCGTCGAGAGCTGGCTGTTCGAGCGCGATGCGACGCGCCACAGCAAGCCGCCCGGCGCCGCGAAGAACTTCCCGTGCCCGAACTGCGGCGCGCCGTGGCAGGCCTCCGCCACCGGTACGCAGGTCTGCGCGTCGTGCGGCGAGGTCGTCGACAACGGCCGGTTCGACTGGATCGTCGCGCAGGTCACGCTGCGGTCGAGTGACGAGCGGCCGCCGACCCTGACGAACGAGGTGCCGGAGCGCGGCACCGATCTGCCGACGTACCGCGAAGCCGACGTCGACGAGCGCTGGCTCGCGCTCGGCCGTGAGGACCCCGCGATCACCGACGCGGCGTTCGACGCGCGCCTTCGCATGATCTACGACCAGCTCCACCGCGCGTGGGCCGCGAAGGAACTCGGTGAGGCGCGCGGCCTGCTGTCGGACGGCCTCTACGACGCTTTCTCGTACTGGATCGACGCGTACCGCGCGCAGGGCGTTCGCAACGAGCTCGTCGACATGCGGATCACGCATACAGCACTCGCGAAGATCTCGCGCGATCGCTGGTACGACGCCGTCACGGTGCGAATCTGGGGCACCGGCAAGGACTTCGTCGTGCGCGAGCCCGGCGGCGAGGTCGTCCGCGGATCGAAGCGACGCGAGCGCAAGTACAGCGAGTACTGGACGCTCGTCCGCTCGGCGAAGCGCCAGGGCCCGCCGGTCGCGAGCCCGACGTGCAGCAACTGCGGGGCCCCGCTGCAGATCACGATGGCCGGCGACTGCACGCACTGTGGCGCACACCTGACGGCCGGCGAGTTTGACTGGGTGCTCTCGAAGATCGAACAAGACGACAGCTATCGCGGCTAGCTTACGGCCGGTGGATCGAGATCCGTCACGGCAACGGCTACACCACGCGCTACGCCCACCTCGCAGAGCGTCGGCGTCGGTCAGACCGTCCGCCGCGGCCAGAAGATCGGGACCGTCGGCAGCACCGGCGGGACGACCGGTCCTCACCTCCACTACGAGCAGCGCCAGAACGGCATCGCGGTGCGCGCGCGCTTCGACGGCGTGCCCGCGCTGTACTTCGGCACGAAGAACTACCAGAGCGACAACTCGTGCGGCTCGTCGGCAGGTCACACCGGCCGGATCAACACCGCCGGCGCGCGCCTCACCGTCCGCAGTGGCGCGTCGACGTCTGCGGCGACCGTCGGCACCGTCGGCGACGGCAGCTTCGTCACCATCAAGTGCCAGCAGCGCGGCACCAGCGTCACCGGCACCTATGGCACGTCGACGCTCTGGGACTTCACCGGCAACGGCTATGTCGCCGACGCCTACGTCTCGACCGGCAGTGACGGTCGGGTCGCGCCGGATTGCCCCTAACGACAGAAATCGTCGGTGCCCGCCGGAGCGATCACGCAGCCGTTCGCGCATGGCATCGGGCTCGTCGCGACGCCGCTGACGCAGCGGTAGCGCGTGCGCGGATCGCCGGCGAGCTCGTTGCCGCCGCAGTAGAACCCGCCCTCGATACACGTCATCGGACCGCCATCGCAGACGTCATCGGCGCTCGGGCGGATCGTGCAGCCGTACGTGCAGCGGCCGCGTGCGAGCGGGACGCCGCCACCGTTGCACTGGTAAAGCGTCTGCGCATCGCCGGCAAGCTTGTCCCCGCCGCAGTAAAACCCGCCCGCATCGCAGCTCGCGGGAGGCGCGAGCACGATGTCGATGGTCGTGCGGGCGCCGGGTGCCAGCGGGGTGGTCGCCGCGCCGGTCCCGAGCACGACACCGCCCAGCTTGCCGGCCGCGACCACGCCGATGTCGACGGTCGCCGTGAGCTCGAGCTCGATCGCGGTGACGAGCGGCAGCGCGACGGTGCCGCCGCCCTCGGGCTGCGTCGTGGTCGTACCGTGGCGGTCGCCGAACAGCACGTCGAGCTCGAGCTGATCGATCGCCTCGATGGTCTCGATCGTCGACGAGCTGACGTGGACCTCGACGCACGCACCGGCCAGTCCAGCGCACGGATCGGGAGCGCCGTCGCCGCAGCCGGCCGCGAGCGCGAGGACGCTGGCGAGCCGGCTCACCTAGCCACCTCCGGGCAGGCAGCTCGTGGCACCGCACGAGATCGGCGGCAGCATGGACGTGCTGTCCGGATCGCGGACGACCAGAAGGATCGCGCCGGTCACGACCGCTGCGACGCCGACGACGGCCGGCACGAACCACCAGCGACGAGTGACCGACGTTCGCGCGCGCGACAGCTCGAGGTGGAGCTCGATCTCGCTGCCAGCCGAGACCACGACCGAGCGCGTGAGCGGATCGTAACCGGGTTCCTCGGCCGCAAGGCGGTGCGTGCCGATGGCGAGCGCAGCGGCGCGATAGGGCGTCCGGCCGACGTGCGCACCGTCGATCCGCAGCGAGACCGCCAGCGGTGTGGTCCGGATCGACAGCACGCCGGTTCGCGCGCACAGCCCCTGCAAGCGGTCCATCTCGGCGCGCCGCGGATCCTTGGCCGGGACCCGCGACAGGAAGCTCTCGATGTTGACCTGCGCGCGCGCGCAGTCGCCGAGCTGGATCTCGGTCAACGCGAGCCAGCGGTAGGGGTTTGGCTTGGCGGGAACCAGCTCGCTGGCCGCGGCGAGCTCGCGGTGCGCGGTCGTGTAATCCCCCGCCTCGAAGGCCGCGATGCCGCGGTCGAGGTGGACCTGGGCATCTGCGGTCGCGTCCCCGGAAGCGTCCCTGGTCACGTCCCCCTGGGCCGCCGTCATCCCGAGCAGCTGCCCGGCGACGATCGTGACCATCAAGGCTCGCATCTCGTGGCACATTATCGCGCGACGCTGTACGGCGCCACGCGGCCCATGACCTCGATCGAGCCTCGCACCGTCGGACACTATCGCCTCGGCAAGCTGATCGGCCGCGGCGGGACGAGCGAGGTCTACACCGCCGAGCATGTGGTGCTCGGGGACGTGGTCGCGATCAAGCTGCTGCGGCCCGAGCTCGCCAACGATCACCTCCAGACCGCCGCCCTGGTCGAGGAGGGCACGAAGGTGCGTGCGATCGATCACCCGAACGTCGTGCGCGTGCTCGACGCCGGGATCGATCCGGTCACCAAGGGCTGTTACCTGGTGATGGAGCGGGTCGCCGGCGAGACGCTCGCCGAGCGGCTGCGCCGGGAAGGCCGGCTGCCCGAGGCCGAGGTTCGCCGCCTCGGTGCACAGCTCGCGGACGGGATTGCCGCGGCGCACGCGCGCGGCATCGTCCACCGCGACCTCAAGCCTGCGAACGTGATGCTCGACGGTGCGCGACCGAAGATTGTCGATTTCGGGATCGCGAAGCTGCTCGGCGCGCGATCTGCGATCACGACCGGACGCGCGGTCGGCACGCTCGCGTACATGGCACCCGAGCAGCTCGCCAGCGGCCTGATCGCGCCGTGCACCGATGTCTGGGCACTCGGCATCATCCTGTTCGAGGCGGCGACCGCGCGGTTCCCTTTCGAGGACTTTGCCGACGGCCGGTGCGCGCAGCTCTTCGACGAGCCGCTGCGAGCCTCGTCGTTCGCCCCGGTTTCGCCCGCACTCGACGCGCTGATCGCGCGCTGCCTCGCGCGTGATCCGGGACGCCGCCCGGGCTCCGCGACCGAGCTCGCGCGTGCGTTGCGCGGCGAGCTCGATCTCGGCGCGGGCGTCGACGAACGGATCACCGCGGACCACGGCGGCACGCAGCAGCCGCCGCTGCGCACCTTGCAAGCCCCCGTGGTCGAGCTGCCGACGGTGCTCGATCGGTCACTCGCCCGGCGGCGCGGCCTGGCACCGCTGCTCGGGCTCGTCGGCCTCGCGGCGATCGCGGGCGTCGCGGCGCTCGTGCTCGGTGCAAGTAACGCATCGTCGCGGTCGCCGGAGACGCCCGCAAACCCGATCGCAGCGCCGACGGCGACGCCGCCACCAGCGCCCGAGGTGACGCCTCCGCCGGCCGTCGAGATCTCGAGCTCGGTGCCGGCACCTACGCCCGAACCTCGAGAACCCGCCGTGTCCTCCGATCTCGTCGAGATCAGGAGCTCGCCCGCCGGCGCGCAGGTCTTCGTCGACCGCAAGCTGCGCGGGATCACGCCGTTGCGGCTTGCGCTCGCGCTGCCGAGCACGATCGAGCTGCGCCGCCGCGGGTACCGGCATGTCACGACGCGGCTCGAGCAGGCTGGTATCGCGGACATCGAGCTCGTGCGCGCGAGCAAGCCGACTCGGGCGACGCGGCCGCCCCGCGCGACGCGCTCGACCGTACGCGACACCAAACCGCCCATGCCGCGCGAGACGCTGGACTGATGGCAGAAGACAACGATTTCCCGCGGACCACCGAGGCGATCGGCGCCGGCACGCCGCTGCGGGCGACGTTCCGCGAGTGCCGGCTGACCGTGGTCGGCGGCGGGCTCGACGGCACGGTGCACGTGTTCACGTCGCCGCGCGTGGTGGTCGGCGCCGACCAGAGTGCCGATATCGTGCTGCCGGACACCACGCTGTCGCGCTTTCACTGCGAGATCGAGATCGATCGTGGCACGCCGATCGTCCGCGATCTGCGCAGCCGCAACGGCACGCGCATCGATCACGTACCGATCCTCGAGGCTCCGCTCCGTGACGGCGCGATCCTGATGCTCGGCCGCACGAACCTGCGCTTCGACATCGGCACCCGCAACATCGAGCTACGACTCTCGCCGCGCGATCGGTTCGGCAAGCTGGTCGGCAGCGCGGTCGCGATGCGCGCGGTCTACGCCTTGCTCGAGGCCGCGGCCGGTTCCGACAGCACGGTGCTGCTCCAGGGCGAGAGCGGGACCGGCAAGGATCTCGCCGCCGAGTCGGTGCACGTCGAGAGCGCGCGCCGCGACGGTCCCTTCGTCGTCGTCGACTGCGGCGCGATCCCGGCGAACCTCCTCGAGGTCGAGCTGTTCGGCCACGAGGCCGGGGCGTTCACCGGCGCGAGTAGCGCGCACGTCGGCGCGTTCGAGGCCGCGATCGGCGGCACGATCTTCCTCGACGAGATCGGCGAGCTCGCGCTCGATCTCCAGCCGAAGCTACTGCGCGCGATCGATCGCCGCGAGATCCAGCGCATCGGCTCGAACAAGCGGATCCCGATCGACGTGCGCGTGGTCGCCGCGTCGAACCGCAACCTCAAGGAGGAGGTCAACGCGCGCCGCTTCCGCTCTGATCTGTATTTCCGGCTCGCGGTGCTCGTCGTGACCATGCCGCCGCTGCGCGATCGCACCGGCGACATCCCCGCACTCGTCGTCGCGCTCCTCGATCTGCTCGGCGATCGCGCTTCACCGATGGCGAAGGCGCTCGACGGCGGCGAGCTCTTGCCGGAGCTCC
>JBKJUF010000592.1:0-20003 GCA_046590445.1 Kofleriaceae bacterium | reverse complement strand
CAGGCCGGCGAGCTTGGCGTCGGCGAGCGCCGGCACCTTGGTGCGGACCGCGGTGACCAGCGCGCGCTCGGCGGCCGAGCGGGCCTGGCCGCGCAGCAGGTCCTCGATCGCGCCGGGCACGCCGCCGACGTCGATCGAGAAGCCCTCGAGGGTGACCGTCGGGCTCGGCAGCGCGGTCTTGAGCTTGCCCGCGACGATGGTGACGCCGAGGTCATCGCGGACGCGCGCCTTGGTGCTGCGGACGACGATGTTCGTGCTGCCGCTGAAGCACGCGACCCTGTACGACGCGAACAGGCGGACGGTGACGTTGTCGATCGTGACGGTGGTGTCGAGCGCACCGGTCTTGGGGGCGAGCGATGCGGCGATCGGGCCGACCGTGACGCTCGTGATGTCGATGCGGGCGCCGAGGCAGCCGGTGTTGTTGTAGATCGGGTTGAGCGCCTTGCCGGCCGCGGTGAAGTCGATCGCCTGGGCCGAGGTCGCGATCGCCGAGGCGACCTTCGAGAGGCCGGCGGGCGCGAGCCGCGCACCGATCGCCGACTTCACCGAGCCATCGCTCGGCGCCACCGCACCCGCGAGGACCGCGCGGACGTCGCGGACGTCCTGGCCCGAGGCGTCGGTCGCGTGGGTCTCGATCAGCGCGACGCCGGAGGTGACGGCGATCGTGGTCGAGAACGTGCCATCGGCGTTCGGGGTCACCGAGGTGCCGTTGACCGTGACCCGCACGGCGCCTTCATCGGTGACCTTGCCGGTGACCGTGACGTCGTTGGAGCTGCTGAACGTCCCGCGCTGCGGGCTTCCGATCTCGAGGGTCGGTGGCAGGTCGTCGGTCCCGGTCTGGGTACCGCTGGAGCATCCAACGGTCGCGGCGAGCAGAACGGTGACGATGGCCCTCATGGCCGGTCCAAAGTGCAGCGGAAGTGCCATCGCCGGACACTCGCAAGCCCGTGGGATCGTTCGCTGGATAGCCCAGTAGCCAGGGGCCCCTCCGGCGCCTCACGCGGACTGCGGTGGGCAGACCTGGGGGCCGAGCTCCGTCGCTGCGCCGCGTCACCGGCCTGTCGTGTTTTGGCTGGGTCGTGTCGCCCCGCGTTACTTCGCAAGCGCGAGCTGCGAGAGATCGATCCAGCCATCCCAGACCCGGACGTTCTGGACGCGCTTGTGAACGAGCCCCTTCGGCGCGTCGGCGACGATCCCCGCGATCGGCCAGGTCTCGCCGAGCGCCGCCGCCAGCTCGGTCGCGAGCCGGGTGCGCTCCGCGGGATCCCACGCGGCCGCCATCGCATCGAGCGCACGATCGACCCGCGGCGAGGACGCGATCTGCAGGTTCTGGCTGCCGAGCAGGCGCGAGACGTCCATGTCGACCATGCCGGTCCACTCGAGCTCGGCGATGTCGTACGCGCCCTCGTCAATCCGCTTGTCCACCCACGACTCGCCGCCGGTCTTGACCTCGATGACGACGCCGATCCGGCGCGCGGCATCGATGAAATAGTCGCGCTCGGTCTTCAGCGGCGGCCCCGACGAGTCCATCGCCTGCTTGTGCTCGACGCCGACCATCACGAGGCGGAGCTGGGTGCCGTCCTTGTCGCGGATGCCGTCCTTGTCGCTGTCCGTCCAGCCGGCGGTGTCGAGCAGCTTCGAGGCCGCGGCCGGATCGAACGCGGGCACCGCGATCTCGGGTGCGCTCACGAACCCGCCCGGCCAGATCGGCCACAGCGCCGGCCGCGCGAGGCCATCGAACACGCGCTTCTCGATGTCGCGCCGGTTGACGAGGAGCGCGAGGGCCTGGCGCACGCGCGCGTCGGCGACGCCCGGCCGGATCGCGTGGAACGCGAGGTAGCGCAGCCGCAGCGGCCGCAGATCGAGCGGGACGAACGCCGCCGCGATCCCGGGCGCGCTCGCCTGCTCGGGATAGTGCGCGGGGATCAGCGCCGGGATCACGTCGAAGTCGCCGCGCTTGGCCTCGACGAGCGCGACCGCGGCGTCGGGCTGATACACGAACTCGATGTCGGCGATCGCCGCCGGACCGCCCCAGTACTTGTCGAACCGCGTGAGGTGGACGGTGCCGCCCTTGGTCGTCGCCAGCTTCCACGGACCCGAGCCGATCAGCGCCCCGCCCGCGAGCAGGCTGCCGTCGTAGACGTGCATCGGCAAGATCGGGATCTCGGCGAGCGCGCGCAGCACCCAGCCGCTCGGCCGCTTGAGACGCAGCCGCAGCTCGTACGTGGTGATCAGCTCGACCGCCTCGACGTCCTCGAGCATCGGATAGATCTGCGAGATGCCGCGCCGCGGATCGCGGATCGCGTCGAGCGTGAACTGGACGTCCGACGAGGTCAGCGGCCGGCCATCGTGGAACTTCACGCCGGGCTCGAGCTCGATGCGGACCTCGAGCCCCGACCCCAGCACGCGCCACGATCGGGCGAGCCGCGGGGCATAGCGGCCGGCGGCGCCTCCGGCGTCAGGCGGGACGTAGCGGATCAGCGGCTCGAAGACGGTGCCGAGCGTGATCCGGCGGCCCCACAGCGTCGGCGCGACCAGCGGATTGAGCCGCCCGGGATCGGCGTCGAGCTGGATCCTCAGCGTGTGATCGCGGGCCGCGCGGATCACCGCGCCGGTCGAGACCTCTGCGAGGGCCGGCGAGCCCGGCGCGCGTGCGGCCTCGGCCGTCGGATCCGGCGCATGACGCCATGGCTTGACCCGCGGAGGCGATTCGCATGCGCCGAGCGCGATAGCTGCTAACACCGCAACTTGAGAGGCCTTCGGCGCCATGTTATGACCGCACCATGCCGCACCGTCTCGGCCTGCGCACCGTCCTCTTCGCCGTCATCATCCCAGGCGTCCTGCTCGTCGCCGCCTGCGAGAAGGACAAGCTGAAGGGACCCGACGCCGAAGTCAGGAAGAGCGATATCAAGCTCAACCTGCCCCAGGTCCCGGCCTTCGACCTCCCACCGACCAACCCGGATGGCTCGCACTCGATCAAGGAGATGCGCGTCAAGGGCCGCAAGCTCCTCGAAACCGAGATCACGGTCAAGGGGATCGTGACGTGGGCGTACCACTGCCCGACCGCGGTGCGCGAGCCCGGCATGGATGACAAGGCGGTCATGAAGATGATCGAGGAAGATCCCACGAAGTGCGAGCGCCCGAAGTTCTACATCGGTGACGCGGCGGACACGCCGGCCGAGAAGAGCATGTGGGTCGTCGACGTGCCACGCCCCTTCAACAAGCTCGAGATCGATCGCCTCCCCAAGGAGGAGCTCAAGAACCCGCCGCCCGACAAGTGCGATGCCAAGAAGAAGGGCACGTGCCCGGTCTACCAGGTCGGCGATCAGGTCGAGGTCACCGGCACCTGGAAGCTGTCGTCGCCGCACAGCGAGCGCAACAGCGATGGTCTCCTCGTCTACAAGAAGATGAAGAACATCACCCAGGCCTGGGAGTCGCCGCCGCCCGGCGAGCTGCCGCCCGGTGCTGCCGGCGCGACGCCGCCCGCGGGCGCGAAGCCGTCACCCGAAGATCTCGTCAAGAAGCCCGGCTGATCGGCGACCGCGTGATGCGACCCGCGGTCGCCGCGATGCTCGCCGTGGTCCCGCCGGCGCTCCAGCGCGCGGAGGTCGCCCGCACCCGGCCAGGCCTGCTCCCGTACATGCGGGACTGGGCGCGTGACTGGCTCGCGTACTGCGCCGAGCTCGGTATCGGCTGCCCGCCCTCGCTCCTCGAGCTGGCGACCGCGATGCGCGACGTCTACGTCCACATCCACGACGAGCACGGCTGGGACCTGCTGACGCCAGCCGACGCGCGCGAGCGGCGCAGCTTCCTCGGGCGGCTCGCAGCCGCGCAGCCCGCGCTCCGCGAGCGCGCCGCGATGCTGCCGATCTTCGGGCAGGACGGTGACCTGCTGCTGATCGCCGCCGACGGAGCCATCCACCGGTTCACCCGCGACGACTGGGCCAGCGATCGCCCGTTCGCCGGTGACTTCGACGCCCTGCTCCACTACCTCGCCAGTGGTGCACGCGAGGCCGACGCCGCGGCCAGCAACGTGCTCTGAGCTCCGCGCGCAAAACTTCGCGCTGAGCCACGGTCCCTCGTTGCATACTGGACCGCGATAGCCATGACCGATGCACCGTCCGAGCGACGCGGTCGCCCAAGAGCCGTGGTCTCGCAAAAGGGCCTCGTCATGCACGCACGCTCGAAGGCGCCGGCAGATTTCAGCATTCGAGACCTCTCCGCCGGGGGCGCACGGCTCGTCGGTCGCGAGCGGCTGTTCGAGGGCGAGCAGATCCGCGTGACGTTCGAGCTCGATGGTGTGTCGTGCGTCGTCGGCGCCTCCGTCGTCCGCACGGATCCGCAGAGCTCGCAGGTGGCGGTCGCCTTCACCGCAGTGCCGCCAGCCGCCCTCGAGGCCATCGAACGCGCGGTCGCGGCGTTGCTCGACGGCGTCGGCGCGAATGCGGCGCCGTCGATCCTGCTCGTCAGCACGGACGGCGAGACCCGGGCAGCCCTCGAACGCGACCTCGCACGACTGGGCCGCGCTGCGCGCTCGTGCGTGACCCTCGACGATGCGATGCAGGCGCTCGGCGATCCGACGACTCGCTACGACGCGGTCGTCATCTCGAACGATGCCGGCAGTGCCGCGGTCACCGAGCTCCTGACGTACTTCGCCGAGCAGCATCCCGAGCTGCGCCGCTTGCTGCTGTTCGGCGAGCAGTTGCATTCGCTCGATCACGCAGCGTCGAGCCGGGTCACTGCGGTCCTTCGAACACCGCTGCGAATCCGAGCGCTCGCGCGAGCGCTCGGCATGTACGACACCGACCCCTCGGTCGCCATGCTGCCGATGAATGATCCGGAATAGGGTCAAGCGCAACGCGCAGCGACCAGGTCGCGGATGTGCCTGGGTCATCGCCCGCGCGCCAGGGCTTCCACGTCCGCGAGCTCAGTAACCGGCGCTGTAGTGCACGCCGACCGGACGCCAGCTGCCGTCGGGGTTCGGTAGCGCAATCACCATGCCGACGATGCAGCCAGACGCGGCGCGCTACAGGCGAGTCGGATCATCGGCAATGCGGCGGCGCCGGCGCGCCCACAGGTACGCGAGCCCGATCAGCACCGGCATCAGCAAGGTCGCTGCGAGCGAGCCGGTGCGCAACATCATCCCGCAGTCGCCCGAGCGCGCGCCCAGCCACCAGCCCGGGTGGCGAGCACGACGACGAGCGGCCACCACGCGCCCGGGCGACGCCGAAACTCCGGGATCGCGAGCGCGCCGAGGACGAGCACGGCCGCGATGGCGAACATGATCCAGCCGCGGCGCTCGGCCGCCTCGATCACCGCCAGCATGCCGTGCCCGGAGCACGCAAGCGCGGGGAGCGGAGCCGCGACGATCGCGAGGACGAGCAGGCCGCGTGGCTTCATCGCGCGAGCTCCGCGACGTGATCGCAGATCGCGGTCTCGAGCAAGAGCGGCGTGCCGTCGACGATCGCCTCGCAGCCGGCGGGGAGCCGCGCACCGAGCTCGAGGACGCGGCGGACCACGGTGCGACTCGGCGCGGCGACCTCGAGCTCGACGCGATGGCGCACGCGCGGGCGGGTCGCGAGCGGGGCGGCGCGCACGAGCGACAGCGCGCGAACGAGACCGTTGATCGCGTCGCCCTTGCTCACGGCGCCCTTGCTCACGTCGAAAGTGTCCTTGCCCGGCCCGCTGCGCGTCCATTCGCCGATCACGGCGCCGCGCGTGTAGGTCGTCGCGTCGACCTTGATCGTGCGGATCGTCGTCACCTCCTCGCTCCACAGCGTCGGATCGCGAAGCGCGCTGGCTGGCCGGCGCAAGATCTCCCACGCACCGAGGCCGGGGCGCAGCGCGACGGGCTCGCCGCGGCGGCGCATCAGGTTGCCGGGCAAGAGCTCGATCACGTGCGAGGTGCCGGCGCGATCGACGGCGGTCAGCGTGCCGAGCGGCCGAACCGCTGGATCGACCGCGACGACGTCGGCCACCGGCGATCCGAGCACGAGCAGGAGCTCGGTGACGAGGTTCGGATCGGCGTCGGTGTCGCCGACCTTTGGTCGGTTCGCCAGATCGAGGATGGTGCCGTCGGCGAGCGTGAGCCGCACGGGATCGATCACGAGTGCGCGGCGATCGACGAGCTCGCCGGGCAGACGCTCGAGCTCGAGCAGCACGATGCCGATCGCGTCGACCTGCTCGAGGCGCACGCAGCCGTCACCGAGCGTGCCGCTGATCGCGACGAGCGGCTCGGCGCAGCCCGCCTCGCGAACCTCGACGGTGACGAGCGTCGGATCGGCGGTCGTGATCGCGACCGCGGTCGCACCGGTCACCCCACCGGGGGCGATCGGCAGCGCGACGATCGTCAGGCCAGCGAGCGCGCTGTGCAGCTCGCTCGCGAGCCGGGGCGCGAGCACGAGCGAGTACGGCAGGGCAAGGCGACGTGGCGAGCCTTCGACGCGCGGCGCGAATGGCGGCTTGACGCGCTCGATGACGATCGTCTTCGCGGCAGCAACCTCGGCGAACGGGCGCGTGATGCGGAGCGCGAGCGGGTCGGGCGCGAGGGCACGCGCGACCCAGTCGTCGACGAGCAGGGCGTGCTCGCCGCTCACCACCCAGGTCTGGCCGGCACCTTCGAGCGGCGCGCCGACGTCGAGCTTCGTCCGCGCGGTGCCCGCGATGATCGTCAGGGTCGCCCGCGACACGCCGGCGACCGCCGCGCGATCACGGCGGTGCCAGCGCGCACCGCGCAGCGCGGCGAGCGCCGCGTCGACGGTCGTGGTCTCGGCGGGTGTGGCGAGCGGCGCGATCCACCGCCAGCGCACCGGCGCCGGCGCGCGCGCGATCGTGATCCTGAGCTCGGGCTTCCCCGCGTGCGCCCACGCGAGCTCGGTCACCCGGTCGGCGTCGAACCCGGGCACGAGCTGCCGCGACGCCGGCGCGGTGCCGCGGCCGAGATCGATCGCGAGGATGATCGCGAGCACGAGCGCGAGGCCCGCCGCGATCGTGACCCCGAGGCGGCTCGCGATCATTTGCGACCCTTTCGCGCGCGCCGCCGGCTCCAGCCGACGACGAGCCCACCGAGCAGCGCCCACCCGAGCGGGATCCCGGCGACCGAGAGCGTGATCACCGCACGCCGCTCGCCGGCTGTGAGGACGAGCCGCACCTGGTCCGGCGTGCGCGCCGCGACGACCGGATCGGTCAGCCCGGCGAGCCAGCGGATCGCGCGCGCGAGCCAGAGGTCGCCGGCCGATGGGCCACCCGCGAGGACCGCGGTCGACAGTGACTCGGCCGAGCCGGTCACGATCACCTTGCCGCTGCGGCCGACCGCGGCGAGCACGATCGGCCCGGCGAGATCGGCCTCTTGCTTCGCCGGCGGCGACGTCCGCAAGTCGGTCTCGCCCCAGCTCTCGGCGCTCGCGCGGACCAGCGCGGTCGCTCCCTTGTGGACGAGCACGGGCCGCGGCTGGAACCACAGCGTGGCGCGGGTCTTCGCGAAGCCGGCGTTGATCGGATGATCGACGTAGCCATCGATCACGAACAGCGCGCCGGGGATCTCGCGCACCGCGAGCGAGGGATCGATCGCGATCGCGGTGGGCAGCCCGAGTCCCTCGGTCGCGAGGAAGCCGTCGAGGCCGGTCGTGCCGGCGCCGCTAGAAAGCGTCCGCGTTGCCGCCGCGATCACGATCGCCCCACCCGCCTGCACGAAGGCCTGCAGCGCGAGCGCTTGCTCCGGCACGAACGCGGTCGCCGCACCGGCGATCACCAGCACCGTGCAGCGCCGCGGGATGTCGGTGGTGATCGCGACATCCTCGAGCGACATGCCCTCGCCTTTCAGGCGCTCGGCCACGAGGCTCCAGTCGGCCTTGTCGTCGCGCGCGGCCAGCGGCAGCTCGCCCTGCCCGGTCGACGCACACACCGTGATCGGCCGGGCGAGCGCGAGGGCCGCGAGCGCGCCGGTCAGCGCCTGCTCGATCGCGAGCCGCTCGATCGTCGGTGCGCCACCGGGGCCGGCGTCGACCTTCGCGAACGCGAACAGATCGATCACGCGCCGGCGGCCCGCGTGCTCGACGACGACCGCACCGCCGGACGCCAGATCCTCGGGCGCGAGCCCGGCCGCTCGTGCCGCCGCCGCGAGCCCGCCCGGTGCGGCCGCGGGATCGACCCAGCGGATCGTGAGGCCGGGCGTGACCTCGCTCATCCGGTTCACGACCCGCGCGACCTCGTCGTAGATGACGTCGAGCCCGCCGAGCGTCGGCTGCACGATCGTCAGCGTGGCGGTGCCGGAGAGTCCGGCGAGCACGCCGACGGTCGCCGGATCGAGCGTGTTGCGGCGATCCGCGCTGACATCGAGGCGCACCGGATGACGGATCACGAGCGTGCCGGCGGCGAGCGCGATCGCGGCGAGCGCCACGGTCCCGAGCGTGCGGGTCCGGACCTCGCGCGGCCCGCGACGCTCGGCACAGGCGAGCGTGATCGCGAGGGACAGACCGACGACCGCGAGCCCACCGACGAAGATCACACCCGCTGCCGCGAGCTCGCCGCGCGCGAACGCGAGGGCGGTGCCGCGCACCGAGACCGCCTCGAAGATCGACGCGACGCGCGGATGATCGACCGCGAGATCGGGCCACAGGCTCCCCAGCTCGCCAGCGAGGAAGATGCCGATCAGCAGCGCGAACCCGAGCGCACCGGCGCCGAGCGTCGACGACATCGCCGCACTCGCCGCGATCGCCCACGCGAGCAACGCGGCGCCGATCGCGATCGCGCCGAGGTAACCACACGCGATCGCGGCGCCATCCCAGCCACCGTCGTCGGCGCGGTAGACCGCGACCACCGCGAGGTACGCGAGCGTCGGGATCCACAGCACCGCGTAGAGCGTCACCGCCGCGAGCCACTTGCCGACGACCGCGGCACCCTCGCCGACCTGCGCCGTCAGCAGCAGCTCCCACGCGCCGCTACGCTTGTCCTCGGCGATCGCGCGCATGCCGAGCAACGTCAGGACGACGAGCGAGAGGACCCAGGTCAAGAGCGTTCCCGCGAGCTGACCCTCGAGCAACGCGCCGAGCGGCGCCGGCTTGCGCGGATCCGAGAGCGCGCCGACGAGGCCCGCGAACGCGACGCCCTGGACCACGAGGAACACGCCGCCGACGACGTAGAGGATCGGCGCGCGCATCATGATGTGGAGCTCGCGCCGCCACACCCAGTACGCCGCGCGGATCGCGCCGGGTACCCGCATCACGCGCATCACGCGCATCAGGCGCATCAGGCGGCGGCCTCCTCACCGAGCAGCTTGACCACCGCGTCCTCGAGGCGGGTCACGCCCTGCGCCTTGCACAGCGCCGCCGGCCGGTCGACCGCGACGAGCTCGCCGTTCCGCAGCACCGCGACCCGCGTCGCGAGCGCCTCGAGATCGGCGACCGCGTGGCTGCTGACTAGCACGGCGCGATCGCGCGAGGCGGACATCAAGTATTCGCGCATCGCCTTGGTCTGGATCGGATCCATGCCGCTCGTCGGCTCGTCGAGCACGAGCAGCAGCGGTGCGCCGAGCAGCGCGTCCGCGAGCCCGACCCGCTGGCGAAACCCCTTCGAGAGCGCACCGATCGGGCGGTCGAGCTCGCCCTCGAGCGCCGCCGTCTTGACCGCCGTCGCGACCGCGTCCGCCGGGTGGCCCTTCTGGCGCGCGCGAAGCCGCAGGTGATCGCGCACGGTCAGCTCGAACGGAGCCGGCGCGTGCTCGGGGAGGTAGCCGAGCCGGGCCTGCGCACGCGCACGGTCAGTCAGCATCGAGATGCCGTCGATCGTGACCGCGTCGGGCCTCGGCTCGGGCCCCGGCGCGTCGGGATCGAGAAACCCCGTCGCGATCCGCAGCAGCGTGGTCTTGCCCGCGCCGTTGCGGCCGACGAGCAGCACCGCCTCGCCGGCGCTGACGTCGAGCGTCACGCCGGCCAGCGCGCGCCGCGAGCCGAAGCGTTTTGCGATGCCGCGCAGCGCGAGCATGATCCTTCAGTCCGTATCGGTCGTGCGCATCGCCGGCATCCGGATCGTGAACGCGGTGCCGGCCGGCCCGGTGTCGCAGCGGATCGTGCCCCGGTGGTCGTCGACGACGCGCTTGACGATCGCGAGGCCAAGGCCGGTACCGCCTTTGCGACCGGTCGCGAACAGCTCGAACATCCGCGCGTGCACGGCGGCCGGGATGCCCTGGCCAGTATCGGTCACCGTCCACACCAGATCGTCGCCTTCCCGGTCGATCCGGACCCGCAGGTGCCCGCCGTCGGGCATCGCCTCGATCGCGTTGCTCGTCAGGTTGTGGAACACGCGCATCAGCTTCTGCTCGTCGAAGAACGCCACGCCGTCGTAGCGCGCTTCGACCTCGAACTCGATGCCGCGCCCGGAGACCGCCGCGCCGAGCTGCGTCGCGATCTCCTCGGCGAACCGGTTGACGTAGACCTTGCGGATCACGAGGTCGCTGTCACCGCGCGCGAACGCGAGGACCTCGCGCGTCATGCCGGCCATCAGATCGAACTGCCGCTGGATCTGCTCGACGTACTTCTCGCGCTGAGCTGCCTCGTCGGACGACGCCATCAGCTGCGCGTAGCCCGAGATGATCGTCATCGGCGTCTTGAGGTCGTGCAAGAGCCCCGCGAGCATGCGGCCGATCGACGCCAGCCGATCGCGGTTGCTCTGCTCGCTGCGTCGCCGCGCCAGGCCGATCGCGCTCGCGGTCTGCGCCGCGATCAGCACGAGCAGCTTGAGATCGTCGTCGCCCCACGGGCCGTCACCATCGCGTGAGGCGCGGCGCTGGTCGACGATCTCGATGCCGCCGATCACGTCGTCGCCCTCGACGAGCGGCGCGATCATCAGGTGCTGCGGTGACACCCCGCTCTCCCGCGCAACGTCGGCCGCGTGGCGCGGATCGCTCTGCGGGTCGTCGACGATCAGCGGCGAGCGGTGCGCGATCGCCCACCCGAGCAGGCCGGTGCCGTGTGGCAGCGTGCGCTCGATCAGCTTGGGCGCCGCCGGGCCCTGCACCGTGCGGAACCGCAGCTCGCCGCCGGGCTCGGTCAGCGCGATCGAGCCGGCGCCACCACCGAGCGCGTTGATCGCCTGCGCGAGAATGCGCGACAGCAGGTCATCGAGATCGAGCGCGGCCGATAGCTCCTTCTCGACCTCGTACAGCGCGTTGAGCTCGCGGGTCCGGCGCTCGAGATCGCGGCGCGCGCGCGACAGCTCCTGGTTCTGCGCGAGCAGCGAGTGGTACAGGCGTGCGTTATCGATCGCGATCGCGGCCTGGCTCGCGAGCGCGACGAGCAGCTCCTCGTCGGGCGTCGTGAACGGCCCGTCCTGCTTGTTGAGCACCTGCAGCACGCCGACAAGCCCGCCCAGCGCGTTGCGCATCGGCACCGCGAGGATCGAGCGCGTGCGATAGCCGCTCTTGAGGTCGACCGACGGCTGGAACCGCTGATCGGCATAGGCGTCGGGGATGTTGACGATCTCGTGGGTCTGCGCGACCCAGCCGGCGATGCCGTCGCCGACCTCGAGCCGGATCTCGACGCGCTCGCCGCCCTGCACGACCTTGGACCACAGATAGCGGCCGTCCTCGGTGAGCAGATACAGCGTGGAGCGGTCGGCCTCCATCAGCTCCTGGACCTTCGCCATGATCAGCGCGAGCAACGTGTCGAGATCACCCGCCTGCGACAGCGCGCGGCTGATCTCCTGGACGAGCGCGATCTTCTTCTGCTCGCGGCGGAGCGCCTCCTCGAGGGACAGCTCGGTCGGCGTGGGCGCGGCCTCGGGCGGTGTGGGCGCGGCCTCGGGAGCCACAGGCGTCGCCTCCTGCGCGCTCGCTGGCGCCAGCCCCTGGCCATCCGACATGGGAGCCATCCTACCGCAAGGCCATCGACAGGTGCGGCCACCTGGCCACGAGCGCCCATCGGGTCGACCTCTGGCGGTGTGGCATCGGGCCGTACGCTCGACGCGGCTCGTCGGGGCGACACGGTCGAACGCATCGACTCGTGCACCCAGATCGACCCACATGCTTGCACTGCGATTTGTCACAGCGAGTCGCCGTCTCGCGCGAGCCCGCAGCGAACCTGCCGGGGAATTCCGCTACCCCACCGCTACTCTCCACCTACCGGGCGCCTACCTCGAACCTCACGGTTCAGGGTCGACCCATGAATGTGCCATGCCCCGTGGCCCAAACAAGGAACCCATGAAACCTCGCATGCTCAAGCTCGCTACCATTCTCCTCGCGACCGCGCTGGCGGCGCCGGTTGCGGTCGCCGCGACCTCCGGCACCGTCACGCTCGGCGGCACGGTGGCGTCCACCCTGGCGATCACCGTGTCCGCAACGGGCGCCGCCAGTGCACTCGACCTCGACGGTGACGGCAGCGCAAGCGCGCACGTCGTGCAGGTCGCAGATCTCGCGATCGCCACGAACAACGAGACCGGCTTCACGCTGACCGCGACCTCCGGGTCGCTGACCAAGACCGGCGGTACCTCGATCGCCTATCAGGTCACGTCGGTGAACGACGCTGCCCCGGCTCCGCTGGCTCTCGCGTTCACGGTCGCATCGGGGTCCAACTACACCGTCGCGACCTCGACGTCGGGCGCGGGCAACAAGGACCTGTACATCCTGTACACCCCGCTCGCGCTGCAGGATCCCGGCACGTACGCCGGCTCGATCACCTTGACGGTCTCGGACAACTAGGGCGTGTCCACGCGCGCCGTCATGACGGGTGTGCGTTGCCTCGCGGCGACGCTGGTGTGTGGCGTGACAGCCACCACCGCGGATGCCGAACCGTCGGTGACCTTGTCGACCCGTTCGACCGCGGGCTCGCTCCACCTTGATGGTGACGGGAGCTCGACGACCCGCATCGTGCTGGTCGCCGACGTGACCGCGACGACGCTCGCGCTGCTCGGTTACACCTTGACGATCCGCTCCGGTGCGCTGGCGAAGCCCGAAGGCGCGACGCCGATCGCGTTCCAGGTCGCGGTCGTCGGCGACGGTGCAGCGCCGCCGGAGGCCTCTGCATTCACCGCCCCGTCGGGCTCGGACTACACCTACCGCACGAGCCTCATCAACGTCGTTCCGACGAACCTCGATCTCTACATCAAGTACACGCCGCGGAGCCTTCAGGACCCGGGTGTGTACGCGGCGACCTTCGCCCTGTCGGTCGCCGACAACTAGCCAGGAGACCTTCCATGAAACCATCCATCTTGACGGTCTTCTCCTTGGCGCTCGTCGTGCTCGGCGCCTCGCCGGCCGCGGCCTTTCAGCTCGAGCCGATGTCGAGGGTGTTCGCGCCGACCGGATCGAGTGCGACCCAGTCCTTCGAGATCTCGAACACGACGGGCGCGCCCGTCGCGGTCCTGATGTCGGTCGTGACGCTCACCCGCGACGACGACTACGTGGAATCGAATGCCGACGCCGGCGATGACTTCTTGATCTATCCCACGCAGATCGTGATCCGCCCCGGAGCGCGGCAGACCGTCCGGGTCACCTGGCTCGGCGATCCGCGGCCGGCGCACGATCGGACGTACCGCCTGATCGCCGAGCAGGTCCCGCTCGGGTTGCTCGACCGGACCGCCAGTGGGTCGCATCCGAAGGGTCAGCTCGAGATCCTGACGACGTTTCGCGGGACGCTGTTCATCCGGCCGCCGAGCGCGACGCCTCGGGTGTCGGTCGAGCACGTCGTGTCGACGAGCAACGGCGCGCGGATCGCGGTGATGGTGCGGAACACCGGCGGGGCCGCGGCGATCGTCGCGCGTTGCAAGGTCAAGCTCGTGTTCGGCGAGACCATCGTCGAGCTCGGTGCGGCCGAGCTGGGCGCGCTCGCGAACACGCGCATCCTGGCCGGCACGCGCCGCCGTTACCTCGTGGCAGCGCCCGCCGGCCTCCCCGCACGACCACTGACCTCGAGCTCGGGCACATGCGACGTAAAACCCTGACCGGTGATCTCGGTGATCCGTTCATCACTCGGTTGCCTCGTCGTCGTGCTCGCGGGCAGCCAGGCGAACGCCGAGCCTGCTCAGCACGGGCGCGCGATCGACACCGCCAGTGATAGCGAGATCTTCGACCGGGCGTTTCGCAAGCAGCCGCGCAACGCGCTCGACCGCGTCCCCGCCCAGCTGTTCGTCGATGACCGCGATCTCGGCATGGTCATCGTCGACATCGGCCCCGAGCCGGAGACGTTGCAGCTTCCCGCCCGCCCGATCATCGACGCTCTGGCTGGCAAGCTGGCGGTAACGCTCGACCGCGATCTCCGCGCCGCCGGTCGCTCGGGCCGGGTGTCCGCGGCGGCGCTCGCGGAGCTCGGCCTGACCGCGCGCTACGACTCGCAACGACTCGAGATCCGGATCGCCGTGCCGCCCGAGCTGCGGGCCTCCGCGGTCCACGACCTCGGCGCTTCGCGGGTTCCAGAAGGCGCCGCCGAGGCGATCGCGCCGAGCGATGTCAGCGGCTTTCTGAACCTGCGTGGCGGCGGCGGTGCAGCGAGACCGGCCGGCGAGCTCGCGGCGCCTCGGACTCCGTTTCACGCGAACTTCGACGGCGCGCTGAACGTCCATGGTTGGGTCCTCGAGAGCCGCCTCGACGTCGTCGAAGGTCCGATCGGGTTACATCGTGGAGACCTGCGCCTGACGCGCGACCTTCCGGCCCACGCGCTGCGGCTGATCGCCGGCGATCTCGCGACGGCGTCGACGGGGCTGCAGACGGGGTATCCACTCGCCGGGGTCAGCCTCGCCAAGAACTTCGCGTTGCAGCCCTACCGCACGATCCAACCGGTCGCCCAGTTCGGGTTCCTGCTCGAACGCGCGTCGCAGGTGACCGTCTACGTGAACGGTGCAGCGGCGCGCACGCTCGCGCTCCCTGCCGGTCGTCACGATCTGCGTGACCTGCCGCTCGGCGCAGGCCTTGGCGAGGTCGAGTTGCAGATCAAGGACGATCTCGGCGGCGAGCGCCGCGTCAGGTTCCGCACGACCTCGGCGAGCGGGCTGCTCGCTCGCGGGCTACACCAGTACGCGTACGGCGTGGGGTTTCCACTCGTCGCGGATCACGGCGCTCGGATCTATGACTGGACGCGCCCGACCGCAGCAGCGTGGCACGCGACGGGGGTCACGGACCGGATCACGCTGGGGCTCCGCCTCGATGCGACGCTCGACCGCCAGCTTGCAGGGCATCACGCAGCCTTCGCGACCCCCGTCGGCAGCGTCGCGATGGAGCTTGCCGCGAGCCACGACATCGTCGCCGGGCTGGGTCGGGCCGCGACGGTGCGCTACGACCACGCGCGGGCGGCGGAAGGATCCAGCCTCGCTCGCAGCATCAGCCTGATGGTGCAGCATCACAGCTCGAGCTTTCGCACGCTGGGTCCTGGGACGTCGACGGCGTCGACTTCAGGGCGCCACATCGCCGAGCTCGGGATTTCGGCCTCGAGTCAGCTTCCGAGCCGCCTCACCGGCGCGCTCGATGTGCGCTATCAGCTGGGCGGTGACGCCGTGGACGACGTCCAGAGCGGTGCGCTGGCGCTGTCTCGCTCGTTCCGGAATGGACTCTCCATCCAGGCGCGGCTCGGTGCGCGCCGCGGCGGCAGCACGCCGGACCAGCTCGACGCCTTCGTGACCGCGACGTGGTCGGCTGCGCGCCAGGTCATCCACAGCTCGCTTCGAACGAGCAGCGCCGGCGATCGAGCGCACCAGCTGGCGTGGAGCTCGAGCGCAGGTTCGCCGACCGGCTTCTCGGCAGGAGCGGCGATGCAGCAATCCTCGGCTGGCTACACCGGCAGTGCGGAGCTCACGCACACCGGGTATCGCGTCGTGTCGAAGGTCTCCGCCACGACGGCGGCCCCTGCCGGAGACATCGGGCAGGGTGCGAGCTTCGAGCTTGGAACCGCCCTGGCGTTTGCCGGGGGGCGGTTCGCGTGGTCGCGGCCGATCACCGATAGCTTCGTGATCGTGGTGCCGATCGCCACGCTCAAGGACGAGGTCATCGGCGTCAACCCGACGCTCGGCAAATACGCCGCGCGCGTCGATTCGGGTGGGGCCGCCGTGATCGGGAGCCTCCAGCCGTATCAGGTCAACGGCCTGCGCATCGAGGCCGCGGACCTCCCCGTCGGCTCTTCGCTCGGACCGGGACAACGCTGGGTACGGCCGGCGTTCAAGTCCGGCTCCGTGATCGAGGTCGGCGAGGAAGGCACGGTGTTCTTGCGCGGAGCTTTGCAGCATGCCGATGGACGGCCGGTCGCGCTCGCCGTCGGAGAGGTGGTATCGACGAACACCCGCCGGTTCACGGCGAAGCTGCTCATGACCAACCGGGCCGGCAGGTTCGCCGTCGAAGGACTCTCGCCGGGACGTCACGTAATCCAGCTGACCGGGATGCCGGGCGCCGTGATCGCGATCGCGATCGAGATCCCTGCGCGTTACCGGGGCGTCTATTCGGTGGGGGCGATCCGGATCACCGCGCGGGAGCCCGCGCCGACGGCGGCGCTCTTGCCGGCAGCGGACCCGCGGTGAGCGTATGGCGGTCGCTATTCCATACCGCGGCGCCGCAGATCGTCCTCGTCGAGACCCTCGAGGTGGCCGATCTCGTGGAGCAGGGTGTCGCGGATCTGCTCGGACAGCTCGTGCCGCGTCTTGACCGCGCGGACGAGGTTCTTGCGATAGAGCACGATCGATGGCGTCTCGCCGTTCGCGAGCGGCGCGATGTGCGCGCCCCTGCCGACCGGGCCGCGATACAGCCCGAGGATCGTCGGCGGAAACGGCGGCTTGACCGCCGCGAGATCCACCGCGTCGGGCAGATCGACGAGCTCGATCCGGATCGCGCGGACCCGGACCTGGCGATCGGCCGGCAGGCTATCGATCACGGCATCGACCTCGCGCTGGAACTCGGCAGCGGTGACCTCGAGCGGGGCGACGAGCTCGGTCGGGGCAAGCTCGCGCGCCCGCGCCAGCTCGCGCTCGGCACCGGCGGGATCCCCGAGCTGCTCGAGGGTCAACCCGAGCATCTGGTGTGAAAACGGATCGTCGGGCTGGATCGCGAGCGCACGGGTGAAGGCGCTCTTGGCGTCGGCGAACCGCGAGAGGTCGAACAGCGCGACGCCCTTCTCGTGGAGCGCGTCGCCACGGCCCGGGGCGATCTGCAGCGCGACCTCGAGCCGGCCGAGGGCCTCGTCGCTGCGCCCGAGATCGTTGAGAGCCTGCCCCTCGAGCAGCGCGAGATCGGCGGCGAGCGGCGGGTTGCGCCGGCGGCGCGCGAGCACGCGACGGCTCCCGCGCTGGGCGAGCTCGAGGCCGAGCCGCAAGGCATCGCGGCCGCGCTCGCCTTTGCCGTTGATGTAGAAGTCGGCGACCGCGCGCAGCGTCTCGGGATCGTCGGGATCGAGTGACAGCGCGAGGGCGTACGCGAGCTGCGCCTCGCCGTCGCGTGCGAGCGCTGCAAGCGCCGCCCCTCGCAGGTGGTGCGCCTCGACCGAGGTCGGCACGAGATCGGCGGCGCGATCGGCACACGTCCACGCCGCCGCGAACGACGCCGCGATGATCTGCTTGTTCGCCGTGTCGAGCAGCACCGCGAGCTTGGCGTCGTCCTCCATGGTCTCGTCGATCACGCCGGGGCACTCGACGACGGTGCCCTCGTGGTGCGGTCGGATCGGGTGCTCGTGCAGCGGCTTGGGCGCGGTCGCCGCGGCCGCCGCCGGACTCGCTGGTGTCCCGGCGCTACCGGCGAGCGGCGGAGCTGGCGCGGGCTCGGAGCCCTTGCACGCCGCACACAGCACGGCGAGGGCGAGGGCGCGGCGCATCGCCGACTAGGATAACCGGTGGCGGCGCCGAACGCGAAACCGCAAGTGATTCCGGGCGTGCGAGGAATGCGGACCGTCGCCGCCGGGCTGTGACGACGCGGAGTTACGCCGAGCTCGGCCGATAACGATCTCCTCCTGGGCGGGCGCGACACTCGCCGCGATCGAGGTGACGGCCAGCACCAACGCGCGCACGCGCGCACATCCAACCACGCCCGCGCGTCACTTTTCTGGAGTCGAGCTCCTCTTGACCAACATGACGAAGTTCCACGACGTGTGCGTGCTCGCGATGCTCGCTGCTTGCGGTGGTGAGGGCCCGGTTTCATACTCGTCGCGGGTGGGCATCAACCTCAAGGCGAAGTCGAGCGACGTGTCGTTCGCCGCGCGCGAATGATGGAGGCGCGTCACGCACTCGCGTTCGTGATCCTCGGAGCGTGCGGCTTCTCGGCCCCGGTTGCGGGCGATCGCGCATTCGAATTCGCGGTCGCGATCAGACGCCGATGATCGACGCCGCCGCCGTGGTTTCGCCAGCCGCGGCTTCCTAATCAGCCGGCGCACCGCTCCTCGCGAGCTACGTCAATCACGGCGTGCCTCCACCGCCGGCTCGTCACCGCTGGCGGTGACGAACGCAGGAGCTTGCGAGGTATGCGTAGTAGGGTCGCAGGATGCTGAGTCGACGCGGGTTGATGGCGGGATCGCTGTCGGCGATCGGGGCCGCCTGCGTGCGCGGACCGGCGATCCACGCCTCCGCTCCCGCGGTCACCCACGGTGTCCAGGCAGGTGACGTCGGGCTCGGCGCCGCCGCCGGACAGGCGCTGATCTGGGCCCGCGCGAGCGAGCCCGCGCGCATGATCGTCGAGTGGGACACCAGCGAGCGGTTCGCGACCCCCCGGCGCCTGGCAGGCCCGGTCGTCTCGCCCGCCACCGGTCACGCGGCGACGCTCGCGATCCGCGGCCTGCCGGCCGGCGAGACGATCGCCTACCGCGTGCGGTTCGAACGCGAGGCCGCGCGTGGCACCGGTGCGTGGGCGAGCGGACGGTTCGCGATGCCACGCGCCGACCGGTTTCGTGTCGCGTGGACCGGCGACACCTGCGGTCAGGGCTACGGGCGCAACCCCGAGTGGGGTGGCCTGCGCGGGTTCGCGGCGATCCGCGCGGCCGCGCCGCACCTGTTCATCAACTCGGGCGATCTGATCTACGCCGACAATCCGATCCTCCCCGAGCAGCCCACGCCCGACGGCCGGATCTGGCGGAATATCTCGAATGACCACGTCGCCCGGGTCGCCGAGTCACTCGCCGACTTCCGCGCGCGCTTCGCCTACAACCTCGACGACGAGCACGTGCGCGCGCTCGCGGCCGAGGTCCCGGTGATCGCGCAGTGGGACGACCACGAGACCCACAACAACTGGTGGCCCGGCCAGCAGCTCGACGACGCGCGCTACCGCGAGCGTGACGCCTCGAAGCTCGCCAGGTTCGCGCGCCAGGCGATGGCCGAGTGGACGCCGCTGCCGACCGGGCCGATGCACCGGGTGATCGCGTACGGCCCGCTGCTCGACGTGTTCGTCCTCGATTGCCGGTCGTTCCGCACGCCGAACGACGCGGGCGTCGGCACCGCGATGCTCGGCGCGGCGCAGGCGCGATGGCTCGGCGATGCGCTCGCGGCGTCGCGCGCGACCTGGAAGCTCGTCGCGTGCGATCAGCCGCTCGGCCTTTTGATCGGCGATGGCCCCGGCGGCACCCGTCGCGAGGGCTTCGCCGACGGGATCGGCGGGCCGCCGGCAGGCCGCGAACGCGAGCTCGCCGCGTTGCTCGCGTCGCTGAAGGCGCGTGGCGTCAAGAACGTCGTGTGGCTCACCGCGGACGTTCACTACGCCGCCGCGCACCACTTCGATCCGGCGCGCGCGCAGGGCGCCGACTTCGATCCGTTCTGGGAGTTCGTCGCCGGGCCGATCCACGCCGGGACGTTCGGCCCCGAGCCGCTCGATCCGACGTTTGGCCCCGAGCTGAAGTTCTCGTGGGTGCCGCCGGCCGGAACCGGCAACCTCGCCCCGTGGGATGGCCTCCAGTCGTTCGGCACCGTCGACGTCGAGCCCGGCGCCGCGACCGTGACGTTGTGGGGGATCGACGGCCAGCCGCGCTATCGCGTCGAGCTACCGAAGATCGCGTAGGCGTGGGCCGGGCCGTGGGCTGATCCCGACGATCTTCCGGTGGTCGCCGACCGGCTGGACCGTC
>JBKJUF010000235.1:0-2894 GCA_046590445.1 Kofleriaceae bacterium | reverse complement strand
AAGATGGGCATCTCGACGGTGCAGAGCTATCGCGGCGCCCAGCAGTTCGAGGCGGTCGGGCTCGATCGCATGCTCGTCGAGCGCCACTTCACGGGGACGCCGTCGCGGATCGGCGGCATCGGTCTCACCGAGCTCGGCCGCGAGGCCCTCGTCCGCCACGACCGCGGGTTCGGGATCGCCGCGCAGGCGCTCGGCGGTTCGGATCTCGCGGATCTGCCCGTCGGCGGCCAGTACGCGTGGCGCCGCCAGGGCGAGCCGCACAAGTGGGATCCCGCGACCATCGCGGCGCTGCAGGCCGCGGTTCGCCACAACGACCGCGAGAAGTTTCGCGAGTTCGAGCGGCTCTGCGACGACGAGGAGCTCGCGCTCGTCACCCTTCGGAGCCTTTTCGAGATTGCCCTGGACGCGCCGCCGGTTCCGCTCGCCGAGGTCGAGCCGGTCAGCGCGATCGTCCAGCGGTTCGTGACCGGCGCGATGTCGTTCGGCTCGATCAGCGCCGAGGCCCACGAGACGCTCGCGATCGCGATGAACCGGATCGGCGCGCGGTCGAACTCCGGCGAGGGCGGCGAGGAGCCTCATCGCTTCGAGGTCGACGACAAGGGTGACCTCCGGATCAGCAAGATCAAGCAGGTCGCGTCTGGTCGCTTCGGCGTCACCGCGCACTACCTCGTCAACGCCGAGGATCTGCAGATCAAGCTCGCCCAGGGCGCGAAGCCCGGCGAGGGCGGTCAGCTGCCGGGCAACAAGATCGACGAGCGGATCGCGCGCGCCCGCAACTCGATGCCCGGCGTCACGCTGATCTCGCCGCCGCCGCACCACGACATCTACTCGATCGAGGATCTCGCGCAGCTCGTCTACGATCTGACCTGCGTCAACCCGACCGCCCGCGTCAGCGTGAAGCTTGTCAGCGAGGTCGGCGTCGGTACGATCGCGGCGGGCGTCGCGAAGACCCGCGCGGGCTGCGTCGTGATCGCGGGCACCGAGGGCGGTACCGGCGCCGCGCCGCTGTCGAGCATCAAGCGCGCGGGGCTACCGTGGGAGCTCGGGCTCGCCGAGACCCAGCAGGTGCTCGTCGCGAACCGGCTGCGCGATCGCGTCCGCGTCCAGGTCGACGGTGGCCTGCGCACCTCGCGCGATGTCATCGTCGGTGCGCTGCTCGGCGCCGAAGAGTTCGGGATGGCCACCGCGTCGCTCGTCGCGACCGGCTGCGTGATGCTGCGCAAGTGCCACCTCAACACGTGCTCGGTCGGCATCGCCACGCAGGATCCCAAGCTGCGCGAGAAGTTCACGGGCCGGCCCGAGGACGTGATCGCGTACTTCACGTTCGTGGCGGAGGGCGTCCGCGAGCTCCTCGCGCGGCTCGGAGCCCGCACGATCGACGAGATCGTCGGCGCGGTCGAGCGCCTGCGTCCGCGCAAGACCTCACACCCCAAGGCCCGGCTCCTCGATCTGTCGCCGATCCTGGCCGCGCCCGAGGCCGGCCCGCGGCGGTTCGCGAAGGCGGTGCCGTGGTCGCTCGCCGATCACGTCGATCACGATCTGCTGCGGCGCGCCGAGCCGGCGTTCCTCGGGCGTCCCGTCGAGCTCGCGCTGCCGATCGACAACTCGAAGCGCGCGGTCGGCACGCTGCTGTCGGGCGAGATCGCGCGGCGGTTTGGCGCGCGCGGCCTCCCCGACAACTCGATCCGCGTGCGGTTCACCGGCGCCGCCGGCCAGAGCTTCGGTGCGTTCCTCGCGCCAGGCGTGACGCTCGAGCTGTGCGGCGATGCGAACGATTACATCGGCAAGGGTCTCTCGGGCGGCCGGGTCGTCGTCTACCCGCCGGCGAACGCGCGGTTCACGCCCGAGCACAACGTGATCATCGGTAACGTCGCGCTCTATGGCGCCACCGCCGGCGATCTGTTCGCCTGCGGCCTCGCGGGCGAGCGCTTCGCCGTCCGCAATTCGGGCGCGCGCGCCGTCATCGAGGGCGTCGGCGATCACGGATGCGAGTACATGACCGGCGGCGTGGTCGTCGTGCTCGGGCCGGTGGGCCGCAACTTCGCGGCGGGCATGAGCGGCGGCACCGCGTTTGTCTTCGATCAGACGCAGACGCTGCGCTCGAAGACGAACCTCGACATGGTCGAGCTCGAGTCGGTCGTCGACGAGAGCGACCTGTGGCTGCTCTACAACCTCGTCGAGGATCACGTGCGGTTCACGGGCAGCCCGCTCGGCCGCCGTGTGCTCGACAACTGGGAGCACCTCGTCGCGCGGTTCGTCAAGGTGATGCCGATCGACTACAAGCGCGTGCTGCAGGCCCGCCGCGCCGCTGCTCGCCACCGCCCGACCGGCAAGCTGACGATCGTCGGGGCGACCTGATGGGCAAGCCGACGGGCTTCATCGAGTGGTCGCGGCTGCTGCCGAAGAAGCGCCCGGTCGGCGAGCGCGTCCGCGACTGGCGTGAGGTCGAAGGCGCCGCCGGGCCGCTCGAAGCGGACGCCACGCGGACCCAGGCCGGTCGCTGCATGGACTGCGGCGTGCCGTTCTGCACCCAGGGCTGCCCGCTCGGCAACCCGATCCCCGACTTCGCGGACCTCGTCTATCGCGATCGCTGGCACGACGCGCACCGCCGGCTCGCCGCGACCAACGACTTCCCCGAATTCACCGGCCGGCTGTGCCCGGCGCCGTGCGAAGGCAGCTGCGTGCTCGCCATCGATGGCGCACCCGTCACGATCGAGGCGATCTGCTTCTCGATCGACTCGATCGTGACCGGCGCGCCGTCGATCCCGAGCACGCACGCGGCCTCGCACGGCGCCGGGCAGAGGCGGCCGGTGAACTCCGGGAAGTCATTCGTCGCCGCGAGACGCTTGTGCGCGTCGTGCCATCGCTCCTTCCACACGAGGTCAGCGAAGTCC
>JBKJUF010000639.1:0-4532 GCA_046590445.1 Kofleriaceae bacterium | reverse complement strand
GGCAGGTTCGTCGTCAACCCAGGCGCGCTGTTGCGGAATCCGTCGCCGGGCGTCGAGGTCGCGACGCCTGGGACGTTCGCGATCCTGGAGATCGTCGACGGCGTTCCGAAGATCGAGATCCGACGAGCGTCGAGCGCTGAGATCGTAATGCAGTACCGATAGTGCGTGACACGCTCGGCCGCGGATGTATCGCTTCGGTTACCACCCGCCCGCCTCGTCACCGTCGACGTGCTCGGCCACTCTTCCAGCGAGGGCCACCGCGCTCCGCAGCGCGCGTCGCGTAGGTCGAGATCTGGGGGCTCGTTCAGTAAGTCGATGCAACCGAGAGATCGAAGGCATCAACATGCGATTGCTCGATGCACTCGCCGTGCCCGTTGCTCGATCTAACGATCGCGAATCGTGTCGTGGCAATGCGCGCACGTGCCGAGGAGGTCGCCGTAGATCTCGACGCGATCGTCGAGAGTATTCGCCTTTTGCGCCCGAGTCGCGAGCAGTCGGATGCGCGCGACATCGCCGGCGATGCCGAGCTCGCGGCCTGGTACTTCGCCTTCGGCCGTGATCGCCAACGGCGCCTTGGCGAGCGCGGTCGCCCCCTCGTTCCATCGCGCGTTCGACGGGCCGATCAGACCTTCCCACATTCGCGCGGTCGCCCACTGATGACCGGCCATCGTCGAGGCCAGCTTCGGGTCGCCCTTCGGGATCGCGACCTTGGCAAACACCAGCTTTGCCGGCACAGCCTCGTGACACTGCGCGCACCGCCGACCCAGGATCGCCAGCTGCTTCGCCGCGGCAACCGTGTCCTTGCTGTTCGTGAACTGGAAGGCGGCCGCGCGAACGTTGTCGACGTATGGGCGCCACTGCGGGAGGATCTCGGGCTCGTCCAGGGTCGCCACGATCCGAGCTTCGGTCTGTGCGCGCCGGAGATCACCGTACGCGATCGCCATGCGGATGCCGCTCGTCGCGGCGAACCGGATGTGCATGTGTCCGCGGATCTCGATCAGTTGCTGTGCGAGATCGCGCTCACGCCCCGGATCCGCGTCGGCCTGACAGGCCGTGACGCACGCCGTGAGGATGAGGACCGTCGCTAGATGCATGTGCCGTCAACGAGCAAGCGACGGGCCATTCGTCGTGCGATCGGGTGGAGGGCAACGCGCACGAATTGCGTCCGTTGTCTCGACGACCACGACTCGCGCAAGTGCTGCGCTGGCTCTCGCTGGCTCTCGCTCGCGTGACTGGATGGCGGCGTTCGCGGGCCATCGCATCACGCCCACTCAGCTCGTCGGTCGCGCGCTCGCGCTCGAGGCGGTGTCCGATCTCAACGTGCGGATCCGTCGCGGTCGCGCGCGGGCTCGGCCGTCGATCGACAACATTCTGTTCGTCACCGCCGTGGCCGGCGGACACGTCCTTTCCGGCGTCAAGATCGCCGCCGTCCCGAGCAAGCTGGCCGTGGTCGATCTCGCTCGCGTGCTGATCGCGCGGACGCTCGTGCGCGAGCTCGAGATCGATTGGCCCGGCGTCGAGGTGATCCTCCGCCTCCTGGGCGAGCTTGCCGACGCTCGGCGACGGATCGCGGAGCTGGAGCGCACAGTTTCTGCGCGGGGCGAGGTTGGTGCCTGACCGATCGGAGAGCTATGGGTGCAGCGTGCGACTGCGCATGGTGAAGGAGGCCAGCGCCGATGGCACGTGGCTTGTACGAACATCGTCATGATGCCCGGCCCCGCCAACATCGAGGAACCCGCCTCCGAGCCCGAGGGCGCCTCCAAACCCGAGAACGCCCCCGAGCCCGACCGCGCGAGCATGACGCGTGCGCTGCGCGAGCTTGAGGCCGCGCGGGCCCGCGTCGAGCGCGATGCACGGCGCGTGCACGACGAGACGCGGAGCAAGCTAGTGGCCGAGCTGTTGCCGGTGCTCGATAACCTGGATCGGACGATCCGGGCCGCAACAGACAACCGAGACGACCAGACGCTAGTGGACGGCGTGCGCCTCGTGCGTGCCCAGCTCGAGCGCGTGCTTCAAGGCTACGGTATCGAGCGAATCGATGCGGTCGGCATGCGGTTCGATCCAAGCGTCCACGACGCCATCCACGTGGCTCCCGTCCGAGATCCGGCGCGCCACGCGATCGTTCTCGAGCAAGCGGAGCCGGGCTACCGGTTCGGCGACCGGCTGTTGCGGCCGGCGAAGGTCGTGGTCGGTCGGGCGATCGTCTGATCGTCTGATCGCACGAGGACCGTGGTGCGATCGCGGGCGAGCTCACGGCGACCACGATCTCCACAATAGATACTTGAAAGCTGGAAAGACCGTAGGAAAACACGCAGCTCGTGCCAGGGACCCCAGCACAAACGCAAGGTCTGCGCGTTCCCCCCCGAAATCGCGTAGCTCTCGCTGGCACGTGTGTCGCACGGGGAGGGAGCGCCATGCCCACGGGTCGCATTCTGGTCGTCGATGACGAAGTGAACGCTCGCACCGCGCTCGCCGAGTTGCTGCGTGAAGAAGGCTACGACGTCGAGACAGCCGCCGATGGGTTCCAGGCGCTGGGAAAGGTCGAGTCGTTCGCGCCGGACCTCGTGGTCACCGATCTCATGATGCCGGGTATGGACGGCATCGAGCTGCTGAAGCAGCTGCGCGTTGTCGAACAGCCGCCTGCGGTGGTCGTGATAACCGCGGAGGGTGCCGTGGGCTCCGCGGTTGGTGCAATGCTCGCCGGCGCCGCCGACTACCTGCCGAAACCGATCAACTTCGACCACCTGCTCGTCGTGACTAACCGAGTGTTCGAGCACCAGCAGCTTCGGCGCGAGACCCGCCTGGCACACGAGCGAGTGAGGCAAGCCCAGGAGACCGAACACTTCATGCTCGATGCAGGAGTGAAACTCAACGCGAGCCTCGAATTGGCTGCCGTCGTGAGATCGGTGGCCCGGCTCGGCGTGCCCCGACTTGGTGACGCCGGCTTCGTCGACGTCGTCGCGGCGGACGGTCGGCTGCTGCGCGTCGCGTGGGCGCACTCGGATCCGATCGCGCAGAACGAGCTCGATCGGATCTTCGGAGTCGAGGAACCCGTCCAGGTGTTCGCGCGACCGCTCACCGAAGCTGTCGCCACGGGACGATCGATCCTGGTCCCGAGCGTTGAGGAAGAATCGTTTCCTGTCGCAGATGTGCCGATCGCTTGCCGGCTGGGGATTCGCAGCGCCTTGATCGTCCCCCTCTCGTTGGGCGCACGTCGGTTCGGGGCCTTGACCTTCTGCCTGACGGGTGCTCGCCGTCATGGCGAACCTGACATCGCGCTCGCAGAGGAGCTGGCTCGCCGAAGTTCCCTCGCGATCGAGCACGCACGGCTCTACGAGCAGGCGCGCAACGCCGTCGCGCTACGTGACCAAACGCTGGCAATCGTCTCGCACGACCTCAGGGCGCCGTTACAAACGATCGTGCTGGCTGCGACGATCCTCCGCGACGAGGTCCGCGCAGGTCCAGCGTCGAGGGTCGTCGCGATCGACAAGATCGAGCTGGCTGCCGAACGAATGGATCGCATGATCGGCGACCTTCTGGACTTTGCGAGTATCGACGCAGGGCGACTCTCGATCGTCGCCCAACCCCACGACGTTGCCGCGATCATCGACGAGAGCACGGCAACCTTCGAATCGATGGCGAAGAAGCATCAGGTGAAGCTGACCGGAGCGACCCATCTCGACATGCCGCTCGTTCAGTGCGATCGCGATCGGATCCTTCAAGTCATCGCCAATCTCCTGGGCAACGCTCTCAAGATCGTGAGGCCGGGCGACTCAGTGTGTCTGGGCGCGGAGGTCCGCGCTCGCGAGGTGGTGTTCTCGGTTTCCGACACCGGTCCGGGAATCGCGACCGCCGCACACACACGTTTGTTCGAGCAGTTCTGGCGTAGCCCGGACGCGGGCTACAAGGGAACCGGGCTCGGGCTCGCGATCGCGCGAGGAATCGTCGAGGCGCATCGCGGTCGGATCTGGGTCCAGAGCGAGTTCGGCCATGGCGCCACCTTCTACTTCACGTTGCCGCTGACTGAGCGTTTGTCCGGACCGGTTCGCGGTGATGCCACGTCCCAACATTCAGTGAGCATGGTCGCCGGCTGATCGAGCGAGTGCACGACGATGACGAGCGCGCGCTTCGTGCGGTTCGCGCATGAGGCGCGCGAACCTCGCCCGCCGGCGCTGGGCGCTCGTCGGCACGCCTGGACGGAGCGGTATCGTCATCAGGCGAGCGAACAGCGGCAATCGTAACGGCATGGGTGTGCTTCCAGTCAGGTCGGGTTGAAGTCGATCGCCAGCGCGACTGTGTGACTGACACGGATCAGCCGGATGCCGGTCGGCGCGTGGAGCAACGTGTCCCACCACTCCTCGTTGCCGAAGCGATAACGAAGCTGCACGCCGGTGCCCGCCACCAACGCGCGATATGCCTCGTCGAGCGAGCAGCTAGCGGCGTGCACGGCCCGGCGTGCACCTGCGGTCTTCAGCGTGATCCCGAGCAACTCGGCTGCGTGACCGACATCGAAGAACAACTGGGCGACTGTT
>JBKJUF010000450.1:0-33613 GCA_046590445.1 Kofleriaceae bacterium | reverse complement strand
CGGATCGCACGGCAAGGCGTTCGCGACCAACTTCAATCCCGAGATCAACATCCGCGAGATCACGGCGCGTGGTCGGTACTGGGAGAACGGCGAGTGGAAGGAGGTCGATCCCCTCGCCGTTTTCCCAGTAGCGGCCGCGCTGCGTGATCTCGCGGATGTTGATCTCGGGATTGAAGTTGGTCGCGAACGCCTTGCCGTGCGATCCGCCGTTACAGTCGACGATGTCGACGTAGTGGACCTCGTCGAGCAGGTGCTTCTGGACGTACGCGCAGAACACGTTCGTGACGCCGGGATCGAAACCCGAGCCGAGCAGCGCCATGCGGCCGGCCTTCGCGAACCGCTCCTGGTACGCCCACTGCCACGAGTACTCGAACTTCGCGACATCGGGCGGCTCGTAGTTCGCGGTGTCGAGGTAGTCGACGCCGGCCGCGAGGCAGGCATCCATGATGTGGAGGTCCTGGTATGGCAGCGCGACGTTGATGACGAGCTTCGGCTGGTAGCGCTCGAGAAGCTTCGTGAGCTCGGGGACGTTGTCGGCATCGACCTGCGCCGTCTCGATCTTGCGGCCGTGCATCCGCTCGATCTCGGCCGCGAGCTTCTCCACGGGGGCGAGGCGGCGGCTCGCGAGCATGACGTCCGAGAACGCCGCTTTCTCCATCGCCGCTTTATGGGCCACGACACCGCCCACGCCACCGGCACCGATGATGAGGACCTTCGACATGGCGACGGTCCTACCACGGCCGGGACGACGGTTCAGGCGTCTTTAGCCCGCTGTGTCGGGGTCGTGGCCGTTGCTGTCGATCGGCCGGAGGTCGCGCTTCACGGCCTTCGTGAGCCGCCGTGCGAACTTCTTCGGCCTCTGCGCGAACGTCTCGCGTGCCGCCTTGCGTCCCGTCTTCATCAGATCGTCGAGGTGACCGTCGAGCGAGTCACGGAGCCGCTCGACCGCCTCGGCGCCGACGCCCGTGCCATGGGTCTGGACGAAGTCGCGCAGCATCACGAGGTCCACGGCAGGCGACAGCAAGCCGGTGATCGCATCGATCTCGGCGCGGATCGCGAGCGAGCGCGCGCCGGCGTGCGCGGCCACGAAGTCGAGCTGGTAGACCAGCTCCTTGCTGCGGCGGCGCCAGGTGTGAAACCACGGCCGCGAGGACTTCGAGCGACGGCGGGCGCGACGCGCTTCGAGGTAGGTGTCCGCGATGCCGTCGAGCAGGACGTCGAAGCTGACCTCGGGTGCCAGCGCGGCCTGGAGCGCCTCGGCCTGAGCGGCGGCGCGGGCGGCTGCCTCGGCGAGCAGTTGCTTGATCTCGGCGACCGGCGGGATCGCCTCGGCCGCGCTGTCGAGCACGCGCTTCGCGGTCTCGCGATCTGCATCGTCGAGGTCGAGGCCGCCGAGCGTCGCGGGCGCGACGGTGTGATCGCGCACCGTCGACAGCGAGCGGCGGGCTTCCTGGAGCGCGTTGCGGACGGCCCGGCGCTCGCTCTTGGGGAGCGCGCCCTCGAGCATCCCCAGCACGGCGCGGGCGCGACGCAGGGCCTTGCGGGAGTCATGGACCGCCACCGGCGACCCGTGATCGACGTCGATCACCGCCTGCTTTGCAGCATCGACCGCGCCTCGAAACTCCGCGAGCAGCCGGGTGCGCAGCTCGCTCGGGTCGTGCAGCACGGTGTGCCGATTCCCGAGCGGGCCGAGCTTGTCGCGCTCGGGGTAAGCCAGGGTCTCGGGATCGTTCGTAGTCGCCATGCCGGCAACTTACCGTGATGGCTCCGGATTACCTCCTGCTGGTCGCCATTTACGGAGCTTCTGCCGAATTTGTCACTCAGCGGTCTGGCAGACTCGCTCCCCGCATGGCCCAACCGATCCTGTTCGATCCCGTCGACAGCCCTTACCTCGTCGGCTTCGACGACTCCTTCAAGATCAAGAAGGCGCCCACGCGCGCCGACGATGATCCCGGCAAGGCCGAGAACGTCGACGCACTGGACAAGGCGATCCAGAAGCTCAACAAGATCCAGGGCAAGCTCTACGCGCACGACAAGTACAGCGTGCTGCTGATCTTCCAGGCGCTGGATGCCGCCGGCAAGGACGGCACGATCCGCGCGATCCTGACCGGCGTGAACCCGGTCGGCTGCCAGGTGTTCTCCTACAAGGCGCCGAACGCCCAGGAGCTCGACCACGACTTCATGTGGCGCTGCTACCAGAACATGCCGGAGCGCGGCCGCATCGGCGTGTGGAACCGCAGCCACTACGAGGAGGTGCTCGTCGTGCGCGTCCACCCCGAATACCTCCCCTCGCAGAAGCTACCGCACCAGCCCAAGAAGCAGGAGGAGCTATGGCAGCAACGCTTCGAGTCGATCAGCCAGTTCGAGAAGCACTGGGCGCGTAACGGCTGCGTCGTGCTGAAGTTCTTCCTCAACGTCTCGCAGGAGGAGCAACACAGCCGGTTCCTCGCGCGCGTCACGGACGAGGACAACCACTGGAAGTTCAGCCCGACGGACATGACCGAGAGCAAGCACTGGGACGACTACATGAGCGCGTACCAGGACATGCTCCGTGCGACGAGCAAGCCCTACGCGCCGTGGTACGCCATCCCCGCCGACGCCAAGCCGTACATGCGCCGCACGGTCGCGGACATCGTCGTCAAGACGCTGGCACAGCTCGACCTGCCGGCGCCGACGGTTTCCGACGAGACGCTCGAGGAGCTCGAGCGCGTGAAGGCCGAGCTCGAGGCCGAGGTCAAGAGCAGGGGCTAACCGGCGCTCGCGTCCAAGGCGGACGTGCCAGCCAGAGCACCGTCGATCACGGCACGGTGATCGTGGTCGTCCCGGAGATCCCGAGCGTGCTGGCCGTGATCAGCGAGGTGCCCGGGTTGATCGCGGTCGCCAGGCCGCGCTTGCGACGCCCCTGGAAGACCTTCGCGACCGACTTGTTCTGTGACTTCCAGCTGACCTGAAACGTCAGGTTCTGGGTCGAGCCATCGCTGAACGTGCCGGTCGCGGTCAGCTGCAGCTGGGTGCCGGCGGCCATCGTCGGGTTGCTCGGCGTGATCGCGATCGACACGAGCGTCGCGTTCGTCACCGTCAACGTCGTCGATCCGGTCCGTCCCTGGAGCAAGGCGCTGATCGTCGCCGTGCCGGGTGCCACGCCGGTGGCGACGCCCTCGCTGCCTGCCGCGTTCGAGATCGTCGCGACCGTCGTGTTCGTCGTCGTCCAGGTCGCGACCGTCGTGATGTCCGCCGTCGAGCCATCGCTGAACGTGCCGATCGCGATGAACTGCAGCAGCGTGTTCCTGGCGATCGTCGGGTTGACGGGCTGGAGCGCGATCGCCGTGAGCGTCGCGTTCGTCACCGTCAGCGTCGTGGTGCCATTCGCGCCACCGAAGTTCGCCGTGATCGTCGTCGTGCCGACGTTCGCGCTGGTCGCGATGCCCTCGAAGCCGACCTGGTTCGAGATCGTCGCGACCGCGGTATTGCTCGAGGTCCAGGTCGCGGAATCCGTGATGTCCTGGACGACGCCGCTGCTGAAGGTCACGGTCGCGGTGAACTGCAGCTCCACGCCGTTCGCGATCGACGGGTTCGCCGGCGAGATGACGATCGAAGAGATCGTCGCCGCGGTGACGGTCACCGTCGAGGAATCGCTGAAGCCGCCCACCGTGCAGCCGATGTCCGCTGTCCCGACTTCGACCGCAGTCGCGAGACCCTGGCTGCCTGATGCGTTCGACACCGTCGCGACGGCCGCGTTCGTGGTGCTCCACAGCGCGGTCGTCGTCAGATCCTGCGTCGAGTTGTCACTGAACACACCCGTGCACGTGAACTGGACCGTCGACCCCTTCGCCATGGTCGGGTTGACCGGCGTGACGACCACGCTGGTCAGCGTGACGCCGGTGACGGTGAGCGTCGTCGACCCCGAGATGGTGCCGAAGGTCGCGCGGATCGTCGTCGCGCCATTTCCCGTGGCGGACGCCAGGCCGTTCGAGCCCGCGGTGTTCGAGATCGTCGCCACGCTGGCGACCGTCGAGCTCCACGTCGCCTGGGCGGTGAGATCCTGCGTCGAGCTATCGCTGTAGAGGCCGGTCGCGGTGAACTGCTGCGTCGTGCCATTCGCGATCGACGGGTTGGTCGGCGTGACGTCGATCGAGACGAGCGTGGCGGCGGTCACCGTCAGCGTCGTCGTGCCGGACCGGCCGCCGAAGCTCGCGGTCACCGTGGTCGACCCGGCGTCGACCGATGTCGCGAGGCCCTGCGAGCCACTCGCGTTGGAGACCGTCGCGACGTTCGAGTTGGTCGACGACCAGCTCGCGAGCGTCGTCACGTCCTGCGTCGAGCCATCGGTGTAGAGGCCCGTCGCGGTGAGCTGCAACGTCGTGCCATCGGCGATCGTGGGATCCGTCGGCGTCACCTGCACCGAGACCAGCGTCGCGGCATTGACGGTCAGCGTCGTCGCGCCGACCACGGTGCCGAGCGCGGCGCGAATGCTCGCCGAGCCGACCTCGACCGCGAACGCCGAGCCCTTCGAGCCCGTCGCGTTCGACACCGTCGCGACGTTGATGTTCGTCGACGACCACGAGGCCTGGTCGGTGAGGTCCTGCGTCGAGCCGTCGGTGTAGAGGCCGGTCGCGGTGAACTGTACGGTCGTGCCCTTGGAGGCCGACGGGTTCGTCGGCGTCACCTCGATCGAGACGAGCGTCGCGGCGGTGACCGTCAGCGTGGTGATCGCGCTGCGGCCGCCGAAGATCGCGCGGATCAGCGTCGAGCCGACGTCGACCGAGCTCGCGAGCCCCTGCGAGCCGGCTGCGTTCGAGATCGTCGCGACCGCGGCATTCGTGGAGGACCACGTCGCGAGGGTCGTCAGATCCTGCGTCGAGTTGTCGGTATAGGTACCGATCGCGATGAACTGCTGCGCGGTCCCCTTGGCGATCGATGGATCGACCGGCGTGATCTGGATCGAGACCAGCGTCGCGGGCGTGACGACCAGCGTCGTCGAGCCGGTGATGCCACCCGAGGTGGCCGCGATCGTCACCGAGCCGGGATCGTTCGCGGTCGCGAAGCCCTGCGAGCCGCCTGCATTCGAGATCGACGCGACGGTCGAGTTCGTCGACGACCACAACGACTGATCCGTGAGGTCCTGCGTCGAGCCATCGGTGAACGTGCCGATCGCGGTGAACTGCAGCGTCGTGCCGTCGGCGATCGACGGGTTCGTCGGCGTGACCTGGATCGAGGCGAGCGTCGCCGCCGTCACGGTCAGGGTCGTCGTGCCGGTCCGGCCGTCGACGGTGGCGCCGATCGTGGTCGTGCCGGTACCCTCGGCCGTCGCGAGGCCCTGCGAGCCGGCCGCGTTCGAGACCGTCGCGACCGCGCTGGTGGTCGTCGACCACGTCGCCTGGGTCGTGAGGTCCTGCGTCGAGTTATCGGTGTAGGTCCCGATCGCGGTGAGCTGCAGCGTCGTGCCGTCGGCGATCGACGGGTTCGTCGGCGTGATCTGGACCGAGACCAGCGTGGCCGCCGTGACGGTCAGCGTGGTCGAGCCGGTGATGGCGCCGAGCGTCGCGCCGATGGTCGTCGTGCCCATGTCGACCGCATTCGCGCGGCCCTGCGACCCGGTCGCGTTCGAGATCGTGGCGACCGTGCCTGTCGATGACGACCACGAGACCTGCGTCGTGAGGTCCTGCGCCGTGCTGTCGGTGTAGATGCCGGTCGCCGTGAACTGCAGGGTCGTGCCCTTGGCGATCGTGGGATTTGCGGGCGTCACCTGGATCGACGCGAGCGTCGCCGCGGTCACGGTCAGCGTCGTCGAGCCGGTCGTGCCGCCGAACGTCGCGCTGATCGACGTCGAGCCGACATCGATCGCGCTCGCGAGGCCCTGCGAGCCGCTGGCATTCGAGATCGTGGCGACGCCGATGGTGGTCGACGACCACGTCACCTGCGTCGTCAGATCCTGCGTGCTGTTATCGCTGTAGACGCCGGTCGCGAACAACTGCAGCGTCGTGCCCTTCGCGATCGACGGGGTCACCGGCGTGACCTGGATGCTGACGAGCGTCGCCGCCGTCACGGTCAGCGACGTCGATCCGACGATCGCACCCGAGGTCGCGCGGATCTCCGTCACGCCGGTGTCGACCGTGCTCGCGAGGCCCTGCGCACCGCTGGCGTTCGAGATCGACGCGACACTCTGGACCGTCGAGCTCCATGTCACCTGCGTGGTGACGTCCTGTGAGGTGCCGTCGGTGAACAGGCCGGTCGCCACGAACTGGACCGTCGTGCCCTTCGCGGCAGATGGGTTCGAGGGCGTGATCTGGATCGAGGCGAGCGTGGCCGCGCTCACGGTCAGCGTCGTCGACCCCGTGCGCCCGCCGAACGTCGCGCTGATCGTCGTCGTGCCCTGGGTCGCCGCCGACGCGAGGCCCTGCGAGCCGCCCGCGTTCGAGATCGTCGCGACCGCGGTGGTCGAGGACGACCACGTCACGACCGTCGTGAGGTCCTGGGTCGTGTTGTCACTGAACGTGCCGGTCGCGGTGAACTGCAGCGTCGTGCCCTTCGCCGCGGTCGGGTTGGTCGGCGTGACCTGGATCGATTGCAGCGTCGCGGCGGTGACGGTCAGGGTCGTCGAGCCGACCACGCCGCTGAATGTCGCGGAGATCGTCGTCGTCCCCACGTTCTGGCCGGTCGCGCGACCGCGGTTGCCGTTCGCGTTGCCGATCGTCGCCACCGTGGTGTTCGTCGAGCTGAAGACCGACGTCGCGGTCACGTTCTGCGTCGAGCCATCGGAGAACACCGCGGTCGCGGTGAACTGGAGGTTCGTGCCCTTGGCGATCGACGGGTTGGTCGGCGTGACCTCGACCCTGACGAGGACGGCGGCGCTCACCGTGAGGCTCGTGGTCCGCGTCAGGCCGCCGAAGTTGGCCGTGATCGTGGTGACGCCGGTGCCGACCGCGCTCGCGAGGCCTTCCGTGCCGGTCGCATTCGAGATCGTCGCGACCGAGCCGACCGAGGACGACCACGTCGTCGTCGCGGTGACGTCCTGCGAGGTGTTGTCACTGAAGAAAGCGGTCGCGGCGTACTGGACGGTCGTGCCCTTCGCGGCGGTCGCGTTGATCGGCGCGATCAGGAACGAGACCAGCGTCGCAGGCGTGACGGTCAACATCGTCGAGCCGACGCTGGTACCGAGGGTCGCGGTGATCGTGGTCTGGCCTACGTTCTGCGCGGTCGCGACGCCCTGCGTGCCGCTCGCGTTGGAGATCGTCGCGATGGTCTGCGACGACGACGACCACGTCACCTGGGTGGTCAGATCCTGCGTGGTGTTATCGCTGAACACGCCGGTCGCGGTGAAAGCGACGAGCGAGGCCTTCGTGGTCGACGGGTTCGTCGGGGTGACCTGGATCGCCTGTAGCGTTGCTGCGGTCACGGTGAGGATCGTCGAGCCGGTGATGCCGCCAAAGGTCGCGCTGATCGTCGTCGAGCCCTGGGCGACCGCGGTCGCGACGCCGTTGCTACCTGAGACGTTCGAGATCGTCGCGACGGTGGTGGCGGAGGAAGCCCACGTCGCCTGCGCGGTCAACGGCTGCGTCGAGCCGTCGGTGTAACGGCCGGTGGCCGTGAACTGCTGCGTCGAGCCCTTCGCGATCGACGGGGTCACCGGGGTGACTTCGATCGAGACGAGCGTCGCGGCGGTCACCGTCAGCGTCGTGGTGCCGCTGATCGCGCCGACCGTGGCGGTCAGCGTCGTGATGCCGGGATCGATGGCGGTCGCGCGACCCTGCGAGCCACTGGCGTTCGAGATCGTCGCGACCGAGAGCAGCGAGGAGCTCCACAAGGCCTGGCCGGTGAGGTCCTGGGTCGAGTTGTCGCTGTAGACACCGGTCGCCGTGAGCTGCTGCGTGGTGCCATCGGCGATCGTCTGGTTCGGCGGCGTGATCTGGATGGCGGCGAGCGTCGCGGGCGTGACCGTCAACGTGGTCTGGCCCGTGACCACGCCGAAGACGGCTCTGATCATCGTCGCACCGGTCGCGTGTGAGGAGGCGAAGCCCTTGGTGGCCGTCGCGTTCGAGATGGTGGCAACGCCGGCGACGGTCGAGCTCCAGGTCACGCCGAGCGTCAGATCGAGCCGCGAGCTGTCATCGAACACGCCGGTCGCGGTGTACTGCTGGCCAGTGCCGAGGGCGATCGTCGCGTTCGCGGGCGTGACCTCGAGGGTGACGAGCGTGCGACCGACGTTGGTCACGGTGACGTTGTCGGGATCGAGGCCGTTGTAGGTCGCGTCGGTGCTCGTGGTCGCGGCCGTGACGATCGTGTACTCGACATTGCCGTTGAACAGACCGTCGTTGACGCCGGTGATCGTGACCGTGCGCGGTACGTTCCAGTTCGCGTCGGTGAACGTCAGCGACGACTCGTCGATCGTTCCCTGAGTGATGTCGCTGCTCGACAGCGGGACGACGACCGCGCCGCCCGGCTTGGAGGTCAACACCACGTCGAACGTCGCCTGGCCGCCTTGCTTCGTCGTGATGAGGCCGCTGGTCGGCGTGACGCGCACGGCGATGGCGTCATCATCATCGTTGGCGACCTGGACGTTGACTGCGGCCAGGCTCTCGATGGCCGGCGCGACCCGGACCGTATAGGACCGGCTGCCGTCTGCGACGTCGTCGTCGATGCCGGTGATCGTGACCGTCTGGCCGGCGGCGAAGTTTTCGCGGGTCAGGGTGATGACCGCGGGCGAGACCGTTCCCTCGAGCACGTTCGAGCTCGCCAGGTCGATCCGCACGTCGGAGGTCGGTTCGTGTGCCAGGGCGACCGTGAACGTCGCGGTGCCGCCCGTCTCGTTCGTGTGCAAGCCGATCGCCGGCGTGACGACGAGCTCTTCACTTGTGCCCCGCAGGTTGTCGCCGCAGGCGGTACCCAACACGATCAGCGCGCAGACGAGGCTGCGAGCCACTCCCCAGGTGGTGCTCATTGGGCGCCACCATATCGAAAACGGCCCGACTGGATAGCAGGAACGACGCCGCTACGCCCTCCGCTACCCCAGGGTTAGCCGACGGCGTGTCCTCTCGATCACAAACTGCCAGACCTCTGAAGCGCAGTCAGGGCGGAGCGCCGACGAGCTCGTCGAACGCCTTGGTGAACGCCGCGTCGTGGACGCACTTCGCGAGGGTCGGGGCACCGACGATCCGCTTCGCGGCGGCATCGAACTGATCGTCGAACGGGGCGAGCGCGGCCTTGAGCTCGCGCGCGCGGCCCTCGTGCAGGACCTTCGCGTTCGCGATCACGACGTCACTGTAGGCCTCCCGCAGATTTCGGAGCTCGGCAGTCGCGGCGGCGCAGTCCTCGCCGGCGGCCTGAAACAGCGCGGCGACGGCCTCGTACAGCCGCACCGAGCGCTCGGCGAGCCGCGGCAGATCGCGGTCGAGCGTCGCCGCATCCGTGGGCAGGGCCGCATCGGTGGGTGCGGTGGCGACCGGCCCGGTGGGTGTGCTCGGCGTGCCGCCGCAGCTGCTCGCGACGAGGGAGCCGAGCACGATCCACGCGAGCCTCCGCATCCAGGCATCGTCGCACGGCGCTCGCTGCCCCATCACAGCTCGGGGATCCGATCGATGAGGTCGGTCAGCTCTGCGTTGTCCTTGCACGTGACGTAGGACGCGCCGAGATCCTCGCCGATCGCATCGGCGACGCCGCGGTGCTCGACATCGTAGGCGCGGACATCGGCGCGGAGCTGCCGCGCGATCACCGGGTCCTCGAGCGCAGCCTTGACCTCGGCGGCGTGCGCGCGCATCACGTCGACGTGCGGGCGCAGGGCGGGCACGAGCGCCGCACAGTCGCCGCGGTGTCGCGAGGCGATCGCGCCGAGCTCCAGCAGATCATCGTGGAGCGCGCGCGCGAGCCGCGCGGTATCGACCTCTGGCTTCGCCGGGCCCGCCTTCGGTCCGCAGGCACCGATCCAGATCGCGAGCGCGAACATGCTGCAATGGTGGATCACTGACACGTCGACACGTCGCTGAAGATCGGCGCATCGGGCCCGGCGACGTTCATCGGCATCACGACCACCGAGGTGCCCGCCGGGCTCGTACCGACGCCGAACACGTCGTCGAAGCCGTTGCCGTCGAGATCGCCAACGTCGAGGCTGGCGAGCTCGATCCCGAGCGGGACCAGCGACGACAACCGGCTGCCGTCCTCGATCGGCTGGCCATAGCTGAGCTGGAGCGTGGTCGTGCGCGCGCCGCGGATGGCCCACAGCAGATCCGGCTCATCATCACCGTCGAGCTTGCCGGAGAGCAACGTCGTCGGTGGCGCGGCGGCGACGATCGTCTGCCGCTCGATCAGGTGATAGGTGTCGCCGGCCGGGCGCAGCACCCAGCCGATCAGCTTGGCGCCGGCGATGTCGAACGAGGTGCCCACCATCTGATACTCGGGCTCGGCGACCGTCCCGGCGCGCAGGAAGCCGACGCCGCCCTCCGCGAACGGCAGCGCGACGAAGCACGCGCGGGCGCCGCAATCGAAGACCGCTCGCGTGGTGGTGAAGCCAGTCGCGCGCGCGAAGTCGAGGATGGCGACCTGGACGAGCGACTCGTTGCCGGCGCTGTCGAGCTGGGTCACGCAGCCGGTGCTGTTGATGCGGGGCGTGACGTCAGCGCCGAAGTCGGGCAGCGCGAAGTCCTTGACCAGGCCGCCGCGCAGATCGCTGACCCGGATCGGCGCGCCGGTCGTCGAGTGCATGACGAGCCGCGCCGGCTTGGCGCCGCACGCCGGGATCACGCGGAAGTCGTCGATCGTGCAGCCCGCGCACGTCGACGCGGTGACCGCCGCGCCACCGAACAGCCGCTGCCACGCGCCGGTCGCGGTGATGGCGTAGACCTCGCGGCTCGTGGCCTCGTCGATCGCGACGACGCCGACCGCCGTCGCGGCTGGTATCGCGCCGCGATCGACGAGCAGGTAGTTGCGGTTCGGCACCTGCACGACCTCGTAGCGGTGGGCCTCGCCGTTGGTGAGGCAGACCATCCGCCGCTCGCCGTTCGTGCGCAGCGCGCAGTGGTTGGCCGCGACCGTCGCGGGCAGCCCGTGGATCCCGAGGCCGGGACGCACGAAGCCCGAGAACACCGGTGACGGTGACGCCGACCACGACACCCGGAACCGCGCGGCGAACCCGCCGACCTTCGCGGGCGGGACCGGGTGCATGTCGACGAGGCCGCGCTCGTCGGTGCAGCCGGGCGACGTCGAGTCCCAGACGTTTGGCTCCGCCGTGTTGCGGGTGACGTTCGTGGTCACGGTGGGCTCGGCGCCTGCGGGTCCGAACAGTCGCCACCGGACCTCGCGATCGACGAGCGAGTTGCCGAGCGGATCGAGCAGCGTCACCAGCTTGCCGTACGGATCCTCGCGGGTCGGAGTGTCGAGGCTGTCGAGGGCGACGGTCGCGGCGACCCTCGTCGTGATCGTCAGCGTGACGTCGTCGTCGAGATCGCCGTGTTCCTGACAGCCCGCCGCGATCAGCACGTCGGCCTCGGAGAACAGCCGCGCGACCACGAGCTTCTTGCCGAGCCGCGAGATGTCGTCGAGCGAGCCGGTGACACCCGTGTCGCGGATCGTCTGTTCTGCGACGGTCGCGCCGACGAGCCGCTCGCTGGTGACATCACCGAGCTCGATGTGCTCGCAGGTCAGCGAGTCGAGCTCGGACTCGTAGACGGTGACGACGGTCTTCGCGATCAGCGCCTGGTACTGCGGCTCGGGCGGGCGCTCGACCACGACATGCAGCCGTGGACCGTCACCGCACGCCGCCACGATCGGCATGACCGCAACGACCGCCACGAATCGCCACATCGACCGGACGCTACCATCCATGCTGCCTCGTGAGTGTGACGCGGGAACGTGCGCTCGATGTATGCTGTGACGTGACCGTCGATCGGCGCACGGTGATCCAGACGGGACTCGCGACGTCGGCGACGCGTGGTCGTACCGCGCCACGCTCGTACACGGTGCAGGTGCTGGGCCAGGGGCCCGGTGAACCAGTTCGCGTCGCGCTCGGTGCGCGGCCGATCGTCGTCGGTGCCCACGCGTCGTGCGAGCTCGTGCTGACAGATCCGCAAGTGTCGCGCCGACATGCCGAGCTCGCGATCGTGCCCGACGGCATCCGGATCAAGGACCTCGGGTCGACGAACGGCACGTGGTGGCAGGGCACGAAGGTCGGCGAGGTCGTGGTCCCTGCAGGTGCCACCGTCAAGTTCGGCGAGACCCCGGTGCGAATCGCCGCGACCGATGCGCCGTCGCTGCCGCCGAGCGAGCGCGATCAGTTCGGCGCGATGGCCGGCAAGAGCGTCGCGATGCGCGAGCTGTTCGCGGTGCTCGAGATGGCGTCGCCGACCGAGGCGACCGTCCTGATCGAGGGCGAGTCGGGCACGGGCAAGGAGCTCGCGGCGCGTGCGATCCACGACGCCTCGGAGCGCGCGCAGGGGCCGTTCGTGGTCGTCGATTGCAGCGCGATCTCCGAGCAGCTCGTCGATTCGCACCTGTTCGGCCACGTCCGCGGCGCGTTCACCGGCGCCGATCGCGAGCGCAGGGGCGCGTTCGTCGAGGCGACCGGCGGTACGCTGTTTCTCGACGAGCTCGGCGAGCTCCCGCTGCCGGCGCAGGCGAAGCTGCTACGCGCGCTCGAGGCCCATACCGTGCAGCCCGTCGGCGCCGACCGCACGGTGGCGGTCGATGCCCGCGTCGTCGCCGCGACGCACCGCGATCTGTCGCGCATGGTCGCCGCCAAGGAGTTCCGCTTCGATCTGTTCTACCGGCTCGCGGTCGTCCACGTCGCGTTGCCGCCGCTGCGCGATCGGCTCGAGGATCTGCCGCACCTGATCGGCACGTTCTACGCGCGCCGCAAGAGCGAGCCCGGCCCGATCGATGGCGACAACCTCGAGCGGCTGCGCCGTCACGCGTGGCCGGGCAACGTCCGCGAGCTGCGCAATGTCCTCGAGCGTGCGTGGGCGCTGTCGGGTCCCGCTCGCCAGCCTCCGCTGGCTCGCTCCATCTCCGGTCCTACGGCCGGGTTCCGCGAGCTCAAGCTGTGGATCGATGCGGGCGCCTCCGCCGGCGCGCCGCAGCTCGCCGAGGTGATCGACACCACGCTGCCGTTCAAGGAGGCGAAGGAGCGCTGGAACGATGTCTTCGAGCGCCGCTACGTCGCGATGGTGTTCGCGGACGCCGGCAACAACGTCACCCACGCAGCGGAGCACGCCGGGCTGTCGCGCCGACACTTCCGCGAGCTGCTCTACAAGCACGGCATCATCGAGCGCCCGGCCGACACGAGCGAGGCCGATGCGAGCGAGGCCGACTGAGCGCCTCGGCCGGCAAGCGCTTCGGCGCATACGAGATCCTCCAGGAGCTGTCGAGTGGCGGCATGGGCTCGGTGCTGCTCGGGCGCCGGCGCGGGCCGGGCTCGTTCGAGCAGCTCGTCGCGATCAAGACGATCCGGGCGGAGTACGCGGCCGCCGAGGCGGTGCGCGCGATGTTTCTCGACGAGGCCGCGATCCTCGCGCGGCTCGCTCATCCCGGCATCGCCACCGTGCACGACTTCGGCGAGGAAGCCGGCACGCTCTACATGGTGATGGAGTACGTCGCCGGGATCTCGTTCCGCGGGCTCGTCGACCAGCAGCTGCCGCCGGGCGTCGTGGCTCGCGCGATCGCCGAGGCGTGTCGTGGTCTGCACGCGGCGCACGAGCTTCGCGATCACGGTGGCCAGCTGCTCGGCGTCGTCCATCGCGACATCTCGCCCGACAACCTGATGCTCGGCTTCGACGGGCACGTCAAGGTGATCGATTTCGGCATCGCGCTCGTCAAGAACCGGCAGGCGCCGGTGACCGAGTTCGGCACGGTCAAGGGCAAGCCGCCGTACATGTCCCCCGAGCAGATCAAGAACGAGCGCGTCGATCGCCGGAGTGACGTGTTCTCGCTCGGCGTCGTGCTGCACGAGCTCCTGACAGGCCTCCCGCTGTTCGACGGCGAATCCATCTACGCGATCGCGCGCGCGGTCGAGCACCTCGAGATCAAGCCGCCATCACAGCTTGCCGGCCGCGCGCTCCCGCTCGGGCTCGACGCGGCGGTGTTGAACGCCCTCGATCGCGACCTCGAGCGACGCACGCCGACCGCGGCAGCGCTCGCCGAGCAGCTCGAGGGCGTGATCAACAACGCCGGCGACGAGACGCTCGAGGCGTGGGCCGAGCGCGAGCTCATGGGCCCGCGCGACGCGCATCGCCGGTGGATCTCGAGCGTCGTCACGGGCCACGACCTGCCGCGCCTGCATGGCCGCTCGACCGGCTCGGTCACCGCGGTCGGCGGGCTCGGTCAACGCCTGACGCAGGCGGCGCTGATCGCACCGCCCGCGTCGACAACGTCCCCGGCGTCCCCGGCGTCCCCGGCGTCCCCGGCGTCCCCGCCCGGTCGCGACACCCCGACGCACCTGCCATCCGCGTCCTCCGCCGATGCTGCCGCCGAGTTTCGCGGCGATCGACCGCGCCGCAACCTCGCGCTGCCGATCGTGCTCGGCCTCGTCGTGCTGCTCGTCGCCGCCGGTGGAGTCGTGATGCTGGCGCGCACGACCGTCGAGCGCGGCGCGCCAGTGCCGGCTGATGCCGCGAGCGTCGCGATCGCCGATGCGATCACGCCGGATACCGGCCTCGCATCGGTCGATGCGCTCGCGCCGATCGTGATCGACGCCGGCGTGCCGGTCGACGGCGCCATGCCGATCGATGCCGGCCGGCGCGCGATCGCCGATGCGGGTGCACGGACACCGCGCGATGCCGCCGTCGTCACCGCGACCGCGACCGTCGATGCCGCGATCGGCGAGCGTCCGCGAGGCACCGGCAAGGTCAGCTTCAAGCACCGCCCAGACACGCCGTATCTCAACGTCGTCGTCGATGGCAAGAACCTCGGGGCCACGCCGATGTTCGGGCGTGCATTCCCGGCCGGCACCTACACCGTCGAGCTTGTCGCACCCGACACCGGCGAGGTCGTGGTCAAGCGGACGATCATCGTCGAGGACGGCAAGGCCGTCACCGTCGCGCCCTGAGCACGCTCCGCCACCGGTACCTCGACGTTCCGCCGACCCGCCCCGGACCGGCCGCGGAGCGCCCCACCGGTACCCCGCGGTACCGCCGATCTCGCGATCCTCCGCCAGGTCGCGGGCTTGGCCGGTGGATCGGCGGTTGCTCTTGTTCCGCATCGTCAAAGGAGACAACCCAATGTCAAAGATTCCTCTCGTCCTGCTGCTCTCGCTCCCCCTGGTTGCCTGCGTCGAATCGCAGGACGCTGACCCGGTCACCGAACAAGTCGTCTCGGATCTCGAGAAGGAGAACGGCGGCTTCGATACCGCCGACGAGGCCCCCACGTTCGGTGCCGAGTCGCAGTTCACGGCCGCCGCGATCGAGGCCGACGTCGCCGTCGCAGATCCGATGGCGAGCGACGAGGGCATGATCGAGATGCAGGCGATGCCGGGCGCGATCGCACGTGACCTCGCGATCGTGTGGGGCCAGATGCCGCCCGACCAGACCGCGACCGTCGTCCGCGACTGGACCGGCGAGCTGCGGGTCTCGCGCGGCGGCATCATCGTCCGCCGCCGGATCGCGTTCGAGGATCCGGGCGATCACCTGCTGCCGCGCACCGAGCGCGCGAGCTTGTCGTTCGCGTCGCACACCCGGCCGCACGTCGATGGCCTCGTGCTCACCGTCGTCGATCCAACGCCCGCGGCGACCGCGCCGTTGACGCTGACGTACACGCCCGCAAACGGCACGGCGCCCTACGTGATCGCGCTGCAGAACCTCGCGACCGGACCGATCGTGATCGATGCGGGCGGTGGCAACCGGATCGTCGTCGACGGACGCCCGAGCGCTGCGTGCGATCACGGCTCCATGCGCGGCCGCTGGCGCGCGCTCGACCCGCACCATGGCGTCTACCTCGGCATCGTCGCGAATGCCGCCGGAGAACCGATCGGACACGTCCGCGGGATCTGGGGTCAGCGCCAGAACGGCGAGCGGGTGTTCTTCGGCAAGTTCATCGGCCCCGCCGGTCACTTCCGCGGAATCCTCGCCGGTCACTACGAGAATGGCGAGCTGCGCGGCCGCTGGCTCGATCGCTCGGGTGACCACGGCGTGATGGGCGGCCTGTACTTCCCGGGCACGCCGCAGGACCCGGGCCGCTTCATGGCGCGCTGGGCCGAGACCAGCTGCGCGATCAACTGATCAGCTCGCGAGCGAGCGGAGCTGGAGACGATCGTCGACGGCGGTGAACTTGCCCTTCGCGTTCTTCTCGACCCGTGACAGCGCGACGTCCGGATCGTGCGTGAAGAACAGCCGACCATTCCGCTGCACGAGATCGTTGAGCAGCGTGGTCTTCTCGTCGATCAGCAGCTCGGGGAACCGGTCGTAGCCCATCGTGATCGGCGCGTGCACCCACGCGCGGCCGGGGATCAGATCGGCGGCGAACAGCACGGGGCCCGCCGGCATCTCGATCTCGGTGAGCAAGAGACCCGGCGTGTGACCCGAGCTGCGATGAAACACGAAGCCATCGCCGAGCGCGGCGGCGCGGTCCGAGGCCGCAAGCTCGAGCCGCCCGCTGCTTGCGAGGAGCTCGGTCAACCCGGGGATGAACGACGCGCGGTCCCGGGGATGCGGCGCGATCGCACGCTGCCAGGCCTCGACGCCGACCACGAACGTCGCCTTCGGGAACACCAGCCGCGACGGCTGCTCGGCCTCGTACCGCGTGAGGAGCCCACCGGCATGGTCGAAGTGAAGGTGGGAGAGCACCACGACATCGACCTGGTCGGGCTGGATGCCCTCGGCGGCCAGGGACGCCAGTAGCACGTGCTCCTCCTCGAGGATGCCGTAACGCTCCCGAAGGGCCGGCTCGAAGAACGCCCCGATGCCGGTCTCGAACAGCATGACCCGGCCGTTGTCGCGGACCACAAGGCACCGACATGCCAGCGGAATCCGGTTGCGTTCGTCCGGCGCGATCCACTTTTCCCAGAGCGCGCGCGGCGCGTTTCCGAACATCGCACCGCCGTCGAGGCGCTGCGAGTTACCGTGGACCGACGTCAGCGTGCGAGGCACGCCAGCGATCTAGCACGAGAGCCGGAACCTAGGGACTCGGGCTGTAGACCCGAGCAAGCCCTCGAACCCGTGAGAGATTGACCGAAGATTGACCGCGTCCGCGCTCCGCGGGCTCGGGTAACATGCGCGACATGATGAGGACCGTGTTCCAGACGTTCGTGATCGCTGCGCTGGTCGCGTGCGGCTCGACAAGCGGCAGCGGTGACTTCGACGAGGAGAACGCGACTCTCGTGATCGAGCCCGCGACGAGCGAGCACGTGATCACGCTCGGCATGGCAGCGCCGCAGCAGCCGTTCACCGCGACGCTGCTAGCACCCGGCGGCGCGACCAAGGACGTCACCGCGGAGACCTCGTTCTACGCGCCCGCATCGATCGGCGCGTTCACCGGCACCACGCTGACGATCGTCGCGCCCGGCAAGGCGACGATCTCCGCGCTGTGGATGGACAAGCCGGGCAGCGCGCAAGTCCTCGCCCGCGTGAAGTCGCAGCGGGTCGAGCCGCCGCTCACCGACACCGCACCGGATCTGTTCAACGGTACCGAGGACGCCGCACGCGCCCCATCGATCGTCTATCCCGCCGAGGGCGTGACGATGCCGCGCAACCTCGGTGACTTCGAGGCGCACTGGACCGACGGGCACGGCAACGATGTCTTCGAGGTCTCGCTCAAGAGCGAGCTCGCCGACATCCGGGTCTACGTCACCGGCAACAACGGCGTCGCCGGCGCAGGCCCGACGCCCTCGTGGTCCGGGTTCACGGCGGAGGAGTGGAATTACGCGGTCGGCCAGGAGAACACGGTGCACTACCAGGTTCGCGGCGCGAGCACCGCGATGCCCGGCGTCGTCGGCAGCGTGCCACCGCGTCTCGTCAAGCTCACGAACGAAGCGATGGAAGGCGGCGTCTACTACTGGGCTGCGACCGCATCGGGTGGCGGCGCCTACGGCATCTTTCGCCACGACGTCTCGAAGCCCGGCGAGCCCGCGGAGCCGTTCATGACCGACGTCACCACCGGCAAGTGCGTCGCGTGCCATGCGCTGTCACGTGACGGCAAGACGATGGCGATCACCTACGACGGTGGCAACGGCCGCGCGACGGTCGTCGACGTCGCGACCAAGACGGCGCAACCGGTCCCGGACGCCCCGACCGTGGACCCGGATCGCTGGAACTTCGCGACGCTGTATCCCGACGGCAGCCGGATGCTCACGGTGCTCGATGGCGTGATCACGGTGCGCACCACGAGCGATCAGTCCGCGCTGATCAACATGCCATCCGCGGGCCCCGCGTCCCACCCCGATCTCGCACCCGACATGACGAGGCTCGTCTACGTCCGCAAGCCCGCGGGCGCGGACTGGAGCTTCACCAGCGGTACGATCTACACGCGCAGCTTCGATCCAGTCACGCTCGCGTTCGGGCCCGAGACGCCGCTCGTCGCGGACACGACCCTCAACTTCTATCCGTCGTGGTCGCCGGACGGTCAGTGGATCCTGTTCAACCGCTCCGCCGGCGGCAATGCGTACAACAACCTCGACGCCACGTTGTGGGTCGTCAAGGCCGACGGCAGCGCACCGCCGATCCAGCTCGCTGCGTTCAACGCTGCCGCCAATGGCCTCACCAACTCGTGGGGACGGTGGGCGCCATTTCAGCAGACCGTCGGCGCGACCAACGAATCGATCTACTGGGTCACCGTCTCGTCGAAGCGCGACTTCGGCGTGCGCCGCATCAACTCGACCCAGGACGAGGGCCTGCGGACGCCGCAGATCTGGATGAGCCCGTTCTACACGGCGCGCGCGGCTGCGAACCAGGATCCGACGGGCCCCGCGTTCCGGCTGCCGTTCCAGAACCTGACGTCGAACAATCACATCGCGCAGTGGACCGAGCGCGTCATCGTCACGCAGTAGCGCTCGCCGGACGACCCAAGGCACCAACGTTTCGGTCACGTGAGCTCGGCGGCGAGCGCGAGAACGCGCCACGCGGAGCCACGATGAGTAGATGCACCAAGCAGGATCCAGTCAGGGGGCAATCATCGGAATGACCTCGCGGCCCTCGGCCAGCATCTCGAGGATCGAGATCGGTTGTTTGGACAGGTGACTCGCTTCCGTAATCACTGCCTCGCATGTCCCGAGGGGCGGCAACCGAGCACGTCGTCGTCACGCAGTAGCGCTCAGCGGACGACGACGTCGCCCGTGATCTTGTCGGGCTGCCCGATCGTCAGCGCGTAGACGATCACGCCGGTGCCGACGGCGAGAATGCTGCCGGCGATCGCGATCACCCACCACTTGCGATACCAGGGTGGCGGCGGGTCGTAGCGTAGCGGGATCTCGCGCGGCCGCGCGGCGTCGGCCCACGCGAGCACCTCGTTGCCGCGCTCGTCGTAACCGCGCAGGTAGAGCTCGAGCGAGACCGGCTTCGTCGCCTCGATCGGTGGGAGCAGGATGCGCTGGCGTCCGGTGAGTGCGAGATCGGCCGCGCGCCAGCTCGCGTCGCCGCGGGTCCGCACGAACACCGTCGCGCGCCGCAGGAACTGCTTGGGATCGGCGACGACCTCGACGTCGAGCGGTACGGCCTCGCCCACCTGCTGTCCGGACTGCCAGTTGACGTCGATCTGCGCGCCGCCGGTCGATCGATCGCGGACCTTCTCGAAGACGAACGTCGCCTTCGGCGAGAGCCGGTAGCTGAGGATGTGCGCGGGGTCGAGCGCGAGCAGCATGTCGAAGGCGGCCGTCGCGGATGGCTCGTCGTCGACGTAGGCCGCGGCGATCCCGCGCTGCTCCCAGAGCGTCACGTTCGCGGCGTGATCGAGGGGCCCGGCCTTGGCTGCAGCGTCGAGCGCGACCTTCGCCTGATCGACGTCGAGGTTCGCGAGCGCGGCCTTGCCAGCGGTGATCTGCCGCGCGCCATCACCGCGCGGCTTGCAGGCTGCGCCGTCCCAGTAGGCTGCAGCCGAGCAGGCGGTCCGCAGCGAGAGCGGCAAGCCGCGCACGGCGCTGCGATGACACGCCGAGGCCGCGAGGAGCAGCAGCGCCAGACGCCTCGTCATCGCGGTCGACGCTATCACGCAGGTTGGACCCGGGCTGACTGGGGCAGGTTCAACGCAAGGCGCGAATCGGCGCAGCAGACGGTCTGGCTGATCGATCAGCCGGCAAGTGGCCTCTCGAAACCCCGGTCGATCGGCAACTGGGGCTGCCGGCTCCGCACTGCAACCGGCGGGAATCATGACGCACCCGGGCGATGACCTACCTGGCACAGCGGGTGCTCCATGGCTCCGCATCAACCGCGTTACTCACCTTTTAGGTCGGAGTGGAAATTGTCATGAAGCGCAGCCTCCTCACGGGTCTTGGTCTCTCTCTCCTCGGTTCCATGCAGATCATGAACATGGGCTGCGCTACGGATGACGCCGAGGACGCCAACGAGTGTCTCCCGGGTGACATCGACTGCGCGACCGACGATGGTGGCGACGGCGGCAAGGGCGACGGCTTCGACTACAAGAACAGCCCCGAGCGCATGTCGCAGCGCCTCAACTACAAGCTCTCCGAGCTGCCCAAGAAGGGCACGCTCGTGACCCCGACGTGGAAGGACAAGTACCCCGCGGCCGTCGGCAGGGTGCCGGTTGCCTGGGCGGACACCTACTGGCCGACCTACGGCGGCTCGCACAATGCTCGCTGGCAGGGCGCGACGACGAAGTCGCCGATCGAGAAGTACGACCAGGCGTTCAACAACGCCGCCGGTTGCGCGACGCAGCCCGCGAACATCTCCGGCACCGGCGCGAAGGCCGCGTGGGACACCTACTACGGCTGCGCCGGCCCCGCCGCGAAGTGGCAGAGCAAGGAATTCCAGGGCGGCGGCGACATGCACGACGGCATCGACAATGATGGCGACGGCAAGATCGACCAGGCGAACGCCGACGGCGAGATCGACGGCATCGCGACGTGGTGGGGCACCTGCCACGCCTGGGCGCCGGTCTCGCTCGTCGTTCCCGAGCCGCAGAAGGCCGTCACGGTCAACGGCGTCAAGTTCGAGGTCGCCGACATCAAGGCGCTCGTCCAGAACAGCCACGACTCGACGGCCGCCGTCATGCTCGGCGGTCGTTGCAACTCCAAGGAGATCATGCACTCGGCCACCGGCTCGGCCAACGACGAGTGCTCGGACCTCAACCCCGGCGCGCTCCACGTCGTCATGACGAACTTCCTCGGCATCGCGCAGCTGCCGCTCGTCGAGGACCGCACGGCGAACTACGAAGTCTGGAACCAGCCGGTCGTCGGCTACGAGATCACCAAGCAGGCGCAGATCTCGAACACCGCCGCCAACACCTGTGTCGGCGGCACCGGCGGCAGCACGTGGACGTACAACCGCGACGCCAAGCAGCTGTACGAAGTCCGCATGACGGTCAAGTACGTCACCGAGGGTGACGCGAGCGCGACGCCGCTGGGCTTCGCGAGCTACACGCGCAGCGACTCCTACCACTACATCCTCGAGCTCAACTCGCTCGGCAAGGTCATCGGCGGCCGCTACTGCACCGACAGCGACAACAGCCACGTCGACTTCCTGTGGTCGCCGACCGGTAACCACAGCCCGACGAACCCGTTCGTCAAGACGGACAAGGTCAACGAGCTCGTCGCCAAGGCGATCGCGACCGACACCGGCGGCGGCACCACCCCGGCCAACACGTTCTCGGCGACCCCGGGCACGTCGATCCCCGACAACAACCCGACCGGCATCACCGTCGACGTCCCGGTCACCGGCGTCACCGGCTCGCGCGGCCTGACGGTCTCGGTCGACATCACGCACACCTACAAGGGCGACCTCAAGGTCTCGCTCCTCAAGGACGGCGTCGAGAAGAAGGTCCTCCACGACCGCACGGGCGGCTCGCAGCAGAACATCGTGCAGAGCTACACGCTGACCGCAGCCGAGGCCGGCACGGCGAACGGTCGCTGGACGCTCAAGGTCGTCGACACCGCCGCGCAGGACGTCGGCAAGGTCAACAAGGTCACGCTCTCGTTCCAGTAGGCTTCGCTTCGTAACCCTGGCTTCGCTTCTCGCTCACGCAAAACGCCCCGGCATTCGAGCCGGGGCGTTTCACGTTCGTGTCGTGGGACACGATCGACGTGCACGTCGGTGCACCCGAAGTCGCAGAGGTCTACCTGCAGCCGTCGTTCTCGACGATCGCGCCGAGCGGCTCGGTGCAGCTCGCTATGCCGAAGCGGAGCTCAGCTCGGGCTGCCGAACAGCGCGTCGATCATCCGGTCGAGCTCCTGCGCGCGCGTCGCGCTGAGCTGCAGCGCTGCGGTCAGCTTGACGCCGAGCTCGCTCTCGTCCTTGGTGACCTTGCGATCGACGAGCACGATCAGCCGAGCGCACGCATAGGCCAGCTCTCGAGGCCCGGTCGTCCCCAGCCGCTTGCCGATGTCATCCAGCCATCCCGCAGCCATTTGCGTCGCCGGTACCGGCGCGTCGTTCCCGCCGCTCATGGCGTAGACGATCTTCGACAGGCGCGCGACGGTAGCCATCTCGCTCATGTCCATGCGCCCGTCGACGCTCGCCGCGAATCTGGCGACATCGACGATCGCGGCTGCTTCGCCGTGGGTGAGTGCGCCGGGGTGGATCGTATTGAGCGCTTCGCGCAGCTGGGAGTCTTCGAGCTTCACGCTGCAAGTATACGCGCCGTTTCGTAGCGTCACGGTCACCGGCGTCACCGGCGTCACCGGCTCGCGCGGCCTGACGGTCTCGCGGCGAGGTCAACAAGGTCACGCTCTCGTTCCAGTAGGCTTCGCTTCGTAACCCTGGCTTCGCTTCTCGCTCACGCAAAACGCCCCGGCATTCGAGCCGGGGCGTTCACGTTCCGGAGAGCGGCTTGCTTAGAGGATGACGTCGTTGATGCAGAAGCCGTTCGCGTTGCACGGCACGTTGTTGCAGCACACGTTCGTCGCGTCGCACGCCTGGCCGTACGACGAGCAGCCCTGTGGTGTACCGCAGAAGCCAGACGGTGCGCCTGGCTCGAGGGTGCACGGCAGGCCCGCGCAGCAATCGGTGTCCGTGGTGCAGACCGCGCCGCTCGGCTGGCACGTCGAGCCGCAGACCGACTGGAACTCCGAGCCCGGCACCGGCACGCACGGCAGGCCGCAGCAATCCGCGCTCGTCGCGCACGTGCTGCCGACCGGCGGCGTCGTGCAGTCGACGCCGACGCCGACGCCACAGCGCGGGATGCCGAGCGCGTCTTTGTGGCAGGTATCGAACTGCAGCACGTTGCCGGCGCAGCAGTTCGCGTTCGCGTTGCACGAGACCGACTGCAGGCGGCAGATCGCGCCGGCCGGCGAGCACGAGTTGCCGTTGTTGCAGCGGCCGATCGTGAAGCCGGCTTCCTTCTCGCAGGTCACGTTCGACATGTCACCGTCGGGGCTGCCGATCGAGCCGCAGCAGTCGCTGTCCGCCGAGCAGAGCTCGCCGGTCGGCTTGCATCCGCTCGGGGGCTGGCAGACCAGGATGCCGGTCGGGCCGTATGGGAAGCAGGCGCGGCTGCAGCACTCGCCGCCGCAGGTCGGCAGCGGGCCGCCCGCGTAATCCGCGCCCTCCGCGCAGACCTCGCCGGCGCCGGCGCAGCCGGTCGCGCCGCCTGCCGGGACCTGCTCGCACGTGCCCAGCGTCGCGCCCGCCGCGATCTGGCAGTGCCCGCCGCAGCACTCGTTGTTCGCCGTGCAGGTATCGCCGATCTGGGTGCAGAACGAGGGGCTGTTGGAGCACGTCCCGCCGTCGCAGAACTTCGAGCAGCACTCGCTGTTCGCGCCGCACGTGTTACCCGACGTCTTGCACGACGGGTTGAGCGGCGTGCACGCGCCGTCCGTGCAGATCCCGCCGCAGCACTCGGTATCGCCGCCGCACGCCGCGCCGTCCGAGGTGCACTGATCGCCCGAGCACAGGCCGTTGTCGCAGCGGAAGGAGCAGCAATCGGGGCCGGTCTGGCAGTCGTTGTCGGCGGCGACACATGCACCCGGAACCCGCGTGCATGTCCCGGTCAACGTGTCGCAGTTCGCCGAGCAGCAGTCCTCGTTGACCGTGCAGGCCGCTGCGAGCGCGGTGCAGTCGCCGCCATCGCCTCCCTTGCTGTTCCCACCACAGGCGGCAAACAACGCGAGGGCAAAACACATCCAGATGGCGTTTTTCATTGGCGAGACTCCGTTGATTAAGGTGACGAGCAAACGTGATGAGAGGAGCTGCGATCCCCTGCAGCTCATCCCAGGTCGTAGGTGAATTACAGAATCGTACCGATGCAGCAGCCGTTCGAGCAGTAGGTGCCGGCGGCGCATGCGTTGTCAGGACCGCAGAGCACCTGACCGTTCGGGCACGTCTGCATGTTGCACTCGGCCGGCAGATCCTCGGCGGTCTGGCCGGGGCACAGGATGCAGCTCGCGCCGCCGCAGGTCCCGTTACCGCACATCGTGTTCTTCACGCAGCGCAGGCACTTGGTGTCGTCCGCGAGCGTGTCCTGCGTGCAGTTCGGCGACGTGCTCGGGTTGGTCGCGATGTCGTAGCACTGGTTCGTCGTTGCGTCGCAGAGCGTGCAGCAGCCGAAGCAGTCGCAGCCGGGTGGCGCGAGCTTGCCGCAGGTGTCGATGCACTTCTGTGTCAGCATGCCCGAGCCGAGCGGCGCCGGACACTTCGTGACGTCGTAGCGATTCGCGCCGATCGGGCACGTCGCCTTCGACGTCGCGCCGAGGAGACAGCACACGTGGATGCTGCAACCGTCGTTGCCGGCGCCCGAGTCACCGTCGAAGAAGCAGTCCTGATCGACCGCGTCGATGTTGTCGCCCGGGATGCCCGTCGAGAACGACCCCTCGTCGTTGTCGAGCGGACCGGTGCACTGGATGTCGAAGCCGTCGACCTTGCCGTCGCCATCATCGTCGATGCAGTTCGAGCACTGCGGCGCGTTTGCGTTCGGGGTGCACGTACCGCTGAACGGCGCGTCGTTGATGATGAAGCCGGCATCGCCGTCCCCGTCCATCACGTCATTGTCCGCGTCGTTGGCGTCGGTGTTGCTGCCCTTGTTGCTGCCGCACGCGATGGCAAACATGGCGAGGCTCGCGATGATCCAGGACTTCATCAAGGTGCTCCCTTCAAACGGTCCAGTAGTCGGCGGGCGTCAGCTGCATTGGCGCCGCGGGGAAAGCGGCGCAGGTAGATCGAGAGCAGTGTCTCGGCACGATTGTCGTGCCGGTCGGCGGCGAGTCTGCCGGCCGCGAACAGCGCGACCTCGGCCCACGGGCCAGAGCTTCGCGACAGCTCGAGGTAGCCGGCGAGCGCGGCCGCGGAGTCGCGCACCTCGGCCGCGGTGAGGCGCTCGTACTTCATGCGGTCGGCGTCGAGCGAGGCGGTCGCGGCAAGCTTCGGTACCACCGGCGCGCGGTCTGTGCGGACAGCAGCCGGGATCGCGGTCGGCACGAGCGGCATGCTCGTCGGTGCGGTGGTCGGCTCGGTGGTCGGCTCGGTGGTCGGCTCGGTGATCGGCTCGGTAATCGGGCGAGGCTCGACGGGCGCCGCCGGCGTTGCGGTCACGTGGGTCGGCAGCTCCGAGCTCCACGATTGGCCCGGACCGACGCGCACGGTCGTCCCCTGGAACGTGATCTCGACCAGCCCGTGCTGGACCTCGACGGTCGCGAGCTCCTCGGAGCGCGCCACCCGGAACCGCGTACCGACGACGCGCACGATCGTATCGCCGGCGACGACCACGAACGGGCGGCCGCTGCGCTTCGCGACGGCGAACCACGCGCCACCGCGCTCGAGCAACGCGTTCGACGTGCCGTCGCGCGACATCACGACGGCGCTGTCAGCATCGAGCGTGATATGCGCGTCGCCAAACGAGATCGACGAGGGCGCCGTCGACGACACGACGCGGGTCGGGTTGTCGGCACGTGCGACCGGCGCGTGCTGATCGCGGGTGCTGACGACGACCGCCGCGACCGCCGCGGCGGCGAGTGCCGGCGCCGCGATCCACCACCACCACCGCGAGCGCCGATCACCGGTCATCACCGGCGCGGCGCCATCGAGCCGCGACCACAGCCCGCGCTCGACGCGAGCCCACGACAGATCCGAGAGCGCCTCGACCTCGGGCGGGCCCAGCTGCGATGGCCGATCCGGGTGGTCGCTCATCGCGCGCCGCCTTCCAGCTCGGCGAGGAAGGACGACAGCACGGCGTCCTTGGCCGCGCGCTTCATCAGGTCCTTGCGCGCCCGCCAGATCCGGGTCTTGACCGCGACGATCGAGCTCTCGGTGAGCTGCGCGACCTCCTGCATCGATCGGCCGTCGATCGTGGCGAGCGCGAATGCAATCCGCTGCTTCGGATCGAGGCGATCGAGCGCGGCGTAGAGTCGGCGAGCCGCCTCGCGGGCCTGCGCGTGACGGCGGGTGTCGTCATCGCCAGCGATCAGCTCCTCGACCAGGGCGAGGTCGACCGAGGGCGGCTTGCGCCGGCTGATCGAGAGGTACGCGGTGCGCGTCGCGATCGTCTGGCACCAGCGGGTCAGCGTGCTGTCGCCGCGGAACGACGCGAGCCCGCGGAAGATCTCGACGAAGGCGTCCTGGACGAGATCCTCGAGCTCGCGGTTCGAGCCGAGGATCCGGAACAGCGTGTGGTGGACCGAGCCGCGTTGCGCGAGAAACACGTCTCGCTGGGCGGCGCGATCGCCACCCGACGCTCGACGCGCGAGCGCGAGGTCCTGTTCGCGCACCGCTGCTTGTGCAGTCCCCACGTGAAGACTAGTGGGCCAGACAATGGCGAAGGTCGCAACGATTTCACCGACTCAGATCCGCGGCGAACATCACACCGATCGCGAGCGCGAACGGTGGGACTTCAAAGAACTCCGGTCCACGATTCGATCTGGTGTAGGTGAGTGTGTTGGCGACAAAGTCCACACCAAGCGTGGCACCAACGCTCACCGCACCGACGCGATAGCGAACCCAGACGCCGGCACGCACCAGGACGAGGGTGTCGCGCTCGAAGCGTACCTCCATCGCGTCGATGCCGTCGACCTGCGAGCGCGTGATCCCCACCCCGACATGCGGCTCGATCTGCCACTGCGAATGCTCGCTACGGTCATTTGCGAAGGTCCAGCTCACCAAGCCGAGGACGGACCAATCGCTCCACGTCCCCTTGAAGCCGGCGTGCTGGATGTCGGTTGCCGGGCCGATCTCGCCGACCAGTCCGAGCCGCAAGCCGAGCCGCGACGACGGCTGCGCCATCACGCCGCCACCGACGCGCGCCGCGATCGCCGTTTCGAGACCCCGCGCGATCCGCATCGCGAGCCCGGCGTGGACGCGGAGCACGGACCGGCCGGGCGCAGGATCGACGGCAGGATCGACGGCCGGATCGACGGCCGGTTCGTCCGGACGCTGGTCCGCTCGCTCGGTCGGCACGCCAGCTCCGGGCTGATCTGTCGACTCGGCGATCGCGACGGTCGGTGGCGATAACCGCATCAACGTCTTCACCGTCAGCGCCGCCGCAGCCGCGCTGACCGGGTCGAGCGCACCAGCCTTGGCCTCGCGTCGCTCCACGTCGCCGCGCTCGCGGTCGAACACCACGAGATCGCCATCGCGTCGCCACACCACGAACCGCGCGGAGTGCGCCTCGGCGCGATCCCGCGCCGCGCTGGCGTCGAGCGGCGGCACCGGTTCGACGACGACCACGAGATGCCACGGCGCGAGCGTTGCCTCGATCGCACGACGCAGCTCGGGATCGGTGTCGGCGAGCACCACACGCGAGTCTCGTGGCTCGGCGTGCACGGGTGTCGCGAGCGCGTACCCGAAGATCGCGCCGAGCACGAGCCGACCGATCAGTGAGGACACGGACTGACTGCCCCTTGCAACGAGAACGACACCGAGCGCAGGACGGGCACGTGCGCGAGCAGCGCGTCGTCGAGCTCGCTCGTGCGTGCACCGAACGGGTACGCGAACGCCGTCACCGCGTAGCCATCGCGCCGCAGCACCTCGATCGAGGGTACGGCCTCGTCGTCGAGGTAGGCCTGCACGCCGTTCTCCTCGACGTACGACGGCGCGCGGAGGTGCGCGACGCTGTGCGCGGCGATGTCGTGGCCGTCGTCGGCGAGCACGCGGAGCTGCGCGCGATAGTCGTCGCTGAATACGCCGTAGCGGGTCACGAAGAACGTGACGCGCGCGCCGTACTGCTGGAACAGCGGACGCGCGGACATCCAGTTCGGCACGCCCGAGTCGTCGAACGACAGCGCGAGCCCGGGGCGCACGTCGGTACCGGCGGCGAAGTCGGCGTACGTCACGAACGCCAGCCCACGGTCGCGCGCGGCGGCGAGCACGTGCTCGAGCTTCGCGAGCGTCACGGTCACGCCGGGCTTGTGCGCGTAGAGCTCGACGACCTCGCCCCGCGAGACAGCGCGGTCGAGGGCCGCATCGACGCTCGCGACCGTGTTGTCGGCGGCGGCGTCGAGGTTGATCGCGCAGTGCACCGCGCGGCCATCGCCATCGTAGAACGCGCCATCGACCTCGGCGACCTCGGCGCGACAACCAGCGAGGCACGCGACGACGCCGATCCGGATCGCCCATGCTACCGTCGCGCGGTGCGACGCACGCTCGCGGTCCTCGTGACGCTCGCGGGCTCTCCGCACGGCGCCGCTGCCGACGCCGATGACCTCGTACGTCGCCCGCTCGTGCTCGCGCGCGACCAGATCGAAACTCGGCTGTCGCTCGAGCTGAACCTCTCGGCGCGGCTGATCGGTCAGCCTACCTCGCTCGCGCCGGACGCCTGGCTCGGCGTCACCGAGCGCTGGACGCTGGGAGTCATCCACGGCAGCCAGAGCGTAGATCGGATCGCGAGCGGAGCGAGCTTCTGCGTGCGCCAGAGCGAGAGTCACGCGGCGACGCTGCCGGGATCATGTGACAGACCTTACCGGGGCGGCGGGATCGACGCGCGCTGGCGGTGGCGTGACGGCGCGCTGGCGGTGGCGCCGCGCGCCCGGCTGCTCGTCCGCGACGTCGATCCCTGGAAGCCGGCGGTCACGCTCGGCGCGCTCGCGCGGTGGACCCGCGGCCGCACGGCGATCACCACCGACCCCTACCTTCGCCTCGGCCTCGCGAACCGTGACCGCGGCAACCGCGCTGCCCTCGTCCTCCCGCTGTGGCTCGCCGTCCAGCCGACGTGCCGCTGGATGGTCGCGCTCCACACGGGCGTCGATGGCGACCTCGCCGTCTGGCGTGACGGCTGGCACGTCCCGCTCGCCTTCGTGGTGACCGCACGCGCGACCTCGCAGCTCGACCTCACCGTCGAGGCCGGGTTCCCGCAGCTGCTCGGCCCGCAGAACGACTACAAGCAGCGAGCCCTGATAGCCAGCGTCGGCTGGCGGACGCTTTGATCCTGTCCTAAGCCGACGCGGCGGTGAGCGGGGCTTGCTCGCGGGTCTGCAGGAAGCGCAGCGCCGGGTAGTCGAGCTTGGCGCGGTTGAGCTGCCACTCGTTGCGCGCGAGGAACACGGTCGCGCCGGAGTGATCCTCGGCGATGTTGTCGCGGTTCGCGTCGGCGAACTTCTTGATCAGCTTCGGGTCGTCGGCATCGACCCAGCGGGCGACCTCGAACGCTGTCGCCTCGAAGTGGCAGGGCAGGTCGTACTCGGAGCGGATGCGATCGGCGAGCACGTCGAACTGCAGTGCGCCGACGACGCCGACCACGAAGTCCGAGCCGAGGAACATGCGGAAGACTTGCGCGCCGCCCTCCTCGGCGATCTGCTCGAGGGCGCGGCCGAGGTGCTTGGCCTTCATCGGATCGTCGGCGCGGACCCGGCGCAGAAACTCCGGCGCGAAGCTCGGGATGCCGGTGAAGTGCAGGCTCTCGCCCTCGGTGAGCGCGTCGCCGATCCGCAGCGTGCCGTGGTTCGGGATTCCGATGATGTCGCCGGCCCACGCCTCCTCGGCCAGCTCGCGCTCGTTCGCCTGGAACAGCATCGCGTTGTGGACGCCGAGTGCCTTGCCGGTCCGCGGGTTCGTGAGCCGCATGCCGCGCGTGAAGTGCCCCGATGCGAGCCGCACGAACGCGATCCGATCGCGGTGCTTGGGGTCCATGTTCGCCTGGATCTTGAACACGAAGCCCGAGACCTTGGGCTCGCGCGGCGACACGGAGCGCTCGCGCGCCGGCTGATCGCGCGGTGGTGGCGCGAGCCGGGCAACGCCGGCGAGCAGCTCGCGGACGCCGAAGTTGTTGACGGCGCTGCCGAAGAACACCGGCGTCATGTGGCCTTCGCGATAGAACTCGAGATCGAACGCCGGACACAGGCCGCGCACCATGCCGACGTCCTCGCGCAGCTTCGCGACCGCGGTGTCGGGCAGCAGCTGGTCGAGCTTCGGATCGGTCAGCCCGGCGACCGTGATGCCTTCCTGGAGATATTCGCCCCGGGTGCGCTCCATCAGGATCAGCTGATCGGCGAACAGGTCGTAGCAGCCGCGGAACTCGCGGCCCGCGCCGATCGGCCAGCTCGCAGGCGTCACCTCGAGCTGCAGATCCTTCGCGACCTCGTCGAGCAGCTCGAAGGGATCGCGTCCCTCGCGGTCCATCTTGTTGATGAACGTGACGATCGGGACGTTGCGCAGCCGGCACACCTCGAACAGCTTGCGGGTCTGGGTCTCGATGCCCTTCGCGGCGTCGATCACCATGACGGCGGAGTCGACCGCGGTCAGCGTGCGATAGGTGTCCTCGGAGAAGTCCTCGTGGCCGGGCGTGTCGAGCAGGTTGAACGTGCAGCCCGCGTAGTCGAACGTCATCACCGATGTCGTCACCGAGATGCCGCGCTCGCGCTCGACCTTCATCCAGTCACTGCGCGCTCGCCGTCGATCGCCACGCGCCTTGACCGCGCCGGCGAGCTGGATCGCGCCGCCGAACAGCAGCAGCTTCTCGGTCAGCGTGGTCTTGCCGGCGTCGGGGTGCGCGATGATCGCGAACGTGCGGCGCTTCGCGATGGCCGCTGGGAGCTCGACGGACGACATGACGGCGCAATCTACAGGATCGTTAGCGTTCGAGCACGAGGCCACAGTCCGAGCACGCACCTTCGACAAGCGGTGCCGCCGTTCCACACGCCGGGCATGGCGGCTCGTCGCCCACGAGCTCGCCGGCTGCAAGCTGGACGACCGGCAGGCCCTCGCGCGCGAGCACGTCGCGCCACTCGCTACGCAGCAACGCGCCGAGCTCGTCGAGATCTTCCTCCTGGACCAGGAGGTGTATCTTGGTTCCTCAACCCTTGCCGGCGCCGGGTGGACAGCCGACCAGCGCCGGGATACCCGCCTCGAGGCAGCGCTCGCGCAGGGTCTTCATCTCGACGATCGAGCCCGCCATCCCAGGCACGAGCGTCAAGCCTTCGAGGAGCTCCTCGGCGGTACGCGCATCCATCCGACCCTCGTAGCATCTGTCTCCCCGTGGACCCAAGCGGGAAGATCCCTGGGGATACACGGACCCAGGAGAGCTTCCTAAGTAGCCGTGACTCGTCATGGATCACTGGCCACGCAATTGCTGTCATTCGCCGCGTGGCTGGGTGATGATGCCCCGCGATCCTGGATATGGGGGCGATCGCCAACACCGCTTGGGATCAATCGGTGTAGTGTCCGACCAACTTTTTTCTGGAGAGGGAAATGCAGAATCTCAAGTTCGGTGTCCTCGTGTGCGGTCTTCTCGGCCTTATCGGCGTCTTTCTGCCGATGATCAGCTTTGGTGACCTGTCGATCTCGCTGTGGGCGGCACGCGAGGCGCCGGGTGGCGCGGCGCAGGTCTACATGGTGATGGCCGGCTTTGCGGCGGCGGCTGCGATGGGTGGACTCGGCGCTGCGAAGGGCATGCAGCGCTGGATGTCGATCGTCGCGATCATCGGGTTCGCGTTCGTCCTCTTCAAGTTCCGTGATGGCCTGTTCGACCTCTTCAAGATGGCGATCGGGGCGAAGCTCATGGGTATCGGCGCGTTCGCCGGTCTCGTGCTCTCGATCCTCACCCTCACGAAGCCCGAGCCCGCTCGGTAACTAGCAATTGACCGTCGGGGAGCGAGGCCGTCTGACCGCGCGACCGCGAAGGTGACAATGATTTGCTGCGCGAAAGGCTCCAGTGATGGAGCCTTTCGTGGTTTCGGCGCTGCTCGGCGCTGGGGTTCAGCTCCTTCACCATCGATTCCTCCGGGTCGTCTCGCGGTCATCGATCGCGGACGACGGCGACGGCCGGCAGATCGATCTGCGTCGACTTGAGGGCGTCGGCCTCGGTGCGGCGGGTGCGCTCGCGCAGCAGCTCGGTGAGCACATCCTGGATCGGCCGCTTCTCGGCGGCACTCTGCTCGATCGCGAACAGCGTCCACATCCGCTCGCGGATGTCGGGAGGCAACACGTTGTCGAGGTACTCGAGCGCGACCCCACGCAGGCTCGGATCCTCGCTGTGGAGGCCGAGGAACGCGGTGCGGATCGGCTCGGCCGGCAGCACGAGCGCGAGCAGCGTCGCGAGGTGCTCGACCTCGCGAGAGAGCGACGGGGGACCGCCCTCGAGCGCGACCTGCGCGGCTTCCTGGCTCGCCAGGTGGAGCGCCTTCCAGATCGCCGGATCGACCGCGAGCTCGCGGCGGATCCCGTCGAACACCACGGCCTCGTCGAAGTTGAGCTTCGGATTGTGCTCGTGCAGCTGCGCGAGCCCCTCGGCCGATTTCGCGCGGACCTCGAATTCGGGATCGGCGAGGCACGCGGTCAGCCCGGCCCGGGCGAGCTCGACGCGCGCCTTGACCTCGTCGGCGCTCAGCTTGGTGAGCGCGGCCTCGACGATCAGCGCCGGCAGCTGCGTGCGGACGCCGATCGGCAGCAACGGATCGCGCACCGCGTCCGCGAGCTGGCCGATGCACGGGCCGGCGACCTTGCGCAGCGCCGGCATGACGGCGTCCGCAAGCTCTGGCTTCGCGAGCAGCGGCACCGCATAGGCGACGCCCGCCGGTGACAGGATGGCCTCGGCCAGCACCCGGCGGATCCGCACCGGATCGTTCGAGGTCAGCTCCCCGAGCCGCCGCAGGGTCTGATCGAGCTGGCCACGTTCAGGCTCGTGAGGCGGGCGCTTCTTGAATGGCCGCCACTTCATGCTGGTCTTCGCCATCTCACCGCTGGTGCCGCTCGTGCGCTGCGCGACCATCTCGAGGGTGTTGCGCGTCGTGCGGTCGCGCGGCTCCTGGTCGTCGAGGTCGATCGAGTGGGCGACGAGGCTGCGCTCGAGGGCCTCGACGTAGCTCTGCTGCGCCTTGAGCGCGATGATCACCCCGACCGCGGACAGCCCGATCGCCACGACGAGCAGCACCAGCGTCGACGGCACGGCGAGCGCGAGGACCCCGATCACGAGCAAGCCGCCGAGGACGTCGCCGAAGCGCTCGACGCCAACATCGATCACCGTCTTGGTGGTTCGTCGCTCCTGGGGCAGCAGCGGTGTGTAGAAGACCTCGTAGGCCTCGCGATAGAGCGAGTTTCGCACGACGTTCTCCGCGCCACGCAGCATGACGAGCGTACCGATGCCCGGGGCGACCACCGCCGTGATGCCAAAGACGATC
>JBKJUF010000357.1:0-13075 GCA_046590445.1 Kofleriaceae bacterium | reverse complement strand
TGACCGGAGTGACCGGAGTGACCGGAGTGACCGGAGTGACCGGAGTGACCGGAGTGACCGGAGTTGTGGTGTCGATCGCTCCTCGCTTCGGTCCGCTGTTCGTTCTCCTCGTCGTTCCCCTGGTCGCTGCGTGCGGCGGCGACGGCACGTACGTCGTTGTCACGGTCGAGGCACGGCCCGCGGTGTTCGACGTCGCGCGGCTCAAGGTCACGCTGACCAACGAGAGCTCTGCGGTGTCAGAGGACTTCGTCCTCGATGGCAAGTCGCTGCCGATCACGTTCTCGGTGTCCGCGAGCGGGCGCACCGGGGACGTCGGGATCGCGGTCGAGGCGCTGCGCGAAGATGGTGCCCTCGCCGGCCGGGGCTCCGGCCAGACCACGGTCGACGCCGAGACGGCGAGCGTCATGATCGACAGTGTCGATTTCGTGGTGAACACCGACTTTGCCGACGACCAAGAGCTGACCGGGTTCGCGAGCGAGCATGGCTTTCAGCTCGCCGCCACCAGCACCGGCATCTGGACGGTCGGCTATCGCGACGCCTGCACGACGCCGTGTCACGTGCTAGCGCGGCGCTTCGAGGAATCGGGCCGCCCGGCGACCTCGGCCCTCGCGGCCGGCACCAACTCGTTCGCGGTGTCGACGAAACTGACCACGTCGTTCACGACACCGGCGGTCGCTGCCGGCGGGACGACGACCCTCGTGGTGTGGAACTCGACGGATCCGACGATGACGAGCGTCCACGCGATCGAGTGTCGAGCGATCGATGCGAACGGCGCCGCGAGCTCCGGCCAGATCGTGGTGTCCCCCGACGTGTTCCCGAACCTGGTCTCGGTGACGCCGCTCTCGAATGGCAACTTCGCGATCGCGTGGGACGGCCGCGCGACGACGGTCAACGAGATCCGCACCGCGGTCGTCAAGCCTGACTGCGGCCTCCTCAACGCGGTGACCGCGGCCTCGACGACGGCCGGCACTGGCAGCCCGCGCAACAGCTCGGTCACCGCGAGCGCAGATCGTATCCTCTACGCATGGATCCTCGACGGGACGGTCCGCATCCGACTCGCGACCAACGCGAACACGTACCTGGGCGGCACCGACGCCCTGCTCGCGGGCAAGACCGCCACCGAGGAGATCGATCACGCTCGCGTCGCCCCCCTGCCCGCCGGCGGCTTCGCGATCTTCACGCGATGGTCGCTGATCACCGGCGCGGTCGGACCCGGCCGCATCGAGATGGTGCGAACGAACAACGCCGGCATGATGGTCGGAACGCCGGTGATCGTCACCGATCGCAGCGGCACGGACTTTCCGTCGAACCAGGCGTTCGGCGTCGCCGCGAAGCCCGATGGCACGCTGCTCGTCGTCTGGCACGCCTGCGAGGAGCGCGGCGACGGCAACCTATGCGGCGTGTTCGGCCGCGTGATCAGCCCCGCCGGCGTGCCGGTCGGAACGGACTTCTCGCTCGCGACGACGACCTCGGGCGATCAACTCGGACCGTCCGCGGCGGCGCTCCCCGGCGATGCGTTTGTGGCCGCGTGGACCGACACGAGCCAGCTCGATCCCGATCGTTCAGGCTCCGCGGTGCGCGCGCGCGTCATCTATCCCGCCACCGGAGCGGGCGGCTCGTCCAGCGCGAAGGGCCCGGGGCCGGAAATGAATTCCGCCCCCTCCACTCGGGCCGCGAACTAGCTCGCGTCTTCGTCGGCGCGGTGGTCGATGCCGAGCGCCCGCATCTTCTTGTAGAGATGACTGCGCTCGAGCTGGAGCTCGCGCGCGGTGTTCGAGACGTGGTGATCGTTGGCCTCGAGCGCGGCCATGATGATCTCGCGTTCGGCGGCGGCGACCAGATCCTTGAACGGCGTACCGCGGGCGAAGTCAGCTTTCACGGCCTTGACCCGCGGCAGCGCGTCGCCGACGTCGGCCTCGGTGATCACGTCGGCATCGCCGGTGAGGATCGCCAGCCGCTCGACGACGTTCTTCAGCTCGCGCACGTTGCCCGGCCACTCGTGCTGCATGATCAGCGTCATCGCGCTCGGGGCGAGCTTCTTCTGCTTGCGGCCGTTGTCGGTGCAAACTTGCTGGAGGAAGTGCTCGGCGAGCGCCGGGATGTCCTCGCGGCGAGCGCGCAGCGGTGGGAGCTCGATCGGCACGACCGCGAGCCGGTAATAGAGATCCTCGCGAAACCGATTCGCCGCGATCTCGGCCGCCAGATCCTTGTTCGTCGCGGCTACCACCCGGACGTCGACCTTGATCGTCTCCGCGCCACCGACGCGCTCGAGCTCGTTCTCCTGGAGGACGCGCAGCACCTTGGCCTGCGCGCTCGGGTTCATGTCGCCGACCTCGTCGAGAAACAGCGTTCCTCCGTCGGCGAGCTCGAATTTTCCGCGGCGCTGCTGGGTCGCCCCCGTGAAAGCGCCCTTCTCGTGCCCGAACAGCTCGCTCTCGATCAGCTCCGACGGAATCGCCGCACAGTTGAGCTTCACGAACGGCCCATCGGCCCGCTTGCTGTGCTCGTGGATCGCGCGCGCGACGAGCTCCTTGCCGGTCCCGTTCTCGCCGGTGATCAGCACGCGACCGGTCGTCGGTGCCGTCTTGCTGACCTTGTCGAAGATCGCGCGCATCGCCGCGCCGCGCCCGACCATCGCGAAGTCCGCCTGCACGCGGCCGCGCTGTCGCTGGTGCTCGTGCGAGAGCCGCGCGAACTGCAACGCGTTCTGCACGGTGATCAGCAGCTTGTCGCCTGACAGCGGCTTCTCGACGAAGTCGTGGGCGCCACCCTTGGTGGCCTGCACCGCGGTCTCGATCGTGGCGTTGCCTGACATCATCACGACGACCGTCGACGGGCTCGCGACGCGAAGCTTGGGCAACAAGGCGAGCCCGCTCTCGCCCGGCATCATGACGTCGAGCAGTACGAGATCGATGTCGTGCTCGGTGACCTTCGCGAGCCCGATCTGCGCGTTGTTCGCGACCTCGACGCGGAAGCCCTCGAGCTCGAGCGACGTCCGGACGGTCTTGAGGATGTTCGGCTCGTCATCGATGACCAGGATCGTGCTTCGCGCCATCGCCTCGCGACCCTATCAGATGGACGTTGGCTCGCGCAGCGAAGCGAAGCGGGTGGATTTGACTAACGTGGCTTGGCCCTTTAGGTTCCTGCCATGAGTCGAGCGTCCATCGAGGCGTGTCTGGTGACGATCCTCGCGATGGTTCTGGCGGTTTTTCTCGCCTTTGGGGTCGCTGCCTGCGGCGACAAGACGAAGAAGCCCGGCTGCAAGGCCGACCAGGACTGCAAGGCCGGCCAGGTCTGCGACAACAACAAGTGCGTGGAGTGCAAGGACGACGCGGGCTGCCCGAAGGGCAAGCGGTGCAGCGCGAATGCCTGCATCGCGGCGCCGGAGTGCACCAAGGATGTGCAGTGCCCGACCGGCCAGGTCTGTCAGGCCGGCAAGTGCAAGCCGTGCGCGGCGGATGCCGACTGCGGGGTGGGCGGCAGCTGTGACGCCGGCGCGTGCAAGCGCGCGACCAAGTGTGCGACGGACGAGGACTGCGCCGACGACGAGGACTGCGTCAACGGGTTCTGCAAGAAGGCCGGGACGAGCGGCGTGACCGATGCTTCGTGTCCGCTCTCGACCGTGTACTTCGGCTTCGACGACGCCAGCATCCAGGCGAGCGAGCGCGACCGGCTCGACGCGAACGCGCAGTGCATCGAGAAGACCAAGGGCAAGGCAGTGTTCCTCATGGGGCACACCGATACGTCGGGCACCGAGGAATACAACATCGCGCTCTCGGAGCGCCGCGCGCAGTCGGTCGCCGATTACATGTCCCGGCTCGGTACCGATCCGGCGAGGCTGCAGGTCGTGCCCAAGGGCGAGACCGAGCCGACCGGGCTCGGCGACGACAAAGATCGCCGCTGCGAGTTCCAGTGGCGTTAAGGAGCACGATGTCGACGAAGCTGGCGATTCTTGCATCCTGTTCGGTCCTGCTCGGCGGCTGCTTCTGGGCCACCACGAAGAGCGAGGGCGAGGCTCTCCGCAAGGACGTCACCAAGCTGCAGGAGCAGATGGCGGCGAAGCAGAAGGCGCTCGACGATCAGATTGTCCAGCTGCAGCAGGTGCTCGACGACTCGTCGAAGCTGCTCAAGCGCAACAGCGCGGACCTCGGCGCGGATGTCGACCAGCTCCGCAACGACGTCCGCACCGCGAACGGCCTCGTCACGACGATCAACAACTCGATCAACGAGCTGAAGACTGCGTTCGACACCTATCGCAAGCAGCACGACGCCCGGCTCGATCAGCTCGAGCAGCGGCTCGGCCAGCTCGAGAGTGGCAAGCCCAGCGCGAGCTCGTCACCGGACGACCTGTGGAAGCTTGGTTCGACGGCGTTCGAGGCCGCTCGCTACAACGACGCGATCGACATCTTCAAGCGCCTCGCACAGTCGTTTCCGACGCACGATCGCGCCGACGACGCGGTGTACTTCCGCGGCCAGAGTCACACGAACCTCAAGGACTGGGAGAAGTCGATCGGCGTCTACCAGATCCTGCTCGACAAATATCCGGATAGCGGGCTGACCGACGACGGGCTCTACTTCGCCGCACTCGCCGCGCAGCAGCTGAAGCAGTGCACCGAGGCACGCACGTACCTCGGGATCATCAAGTCGAAGTATCCGAAGTCGAACGTCACCAAGCAGGCGGCCGACCTCGACGCGGCGCTCAAGAAGGACGCGAAGACCAAGGCGAAGTGCTCGGCGTGAGCGCCGTGCGCGCGTGCTACTTGCCGCCGAGCTTCTTGAACTGAGCCAGGCCGTCCTTCTTCAGCTCGTAGTTCGGCGCGAGCTTGGAGTGGCACTGGTTGCAGCTCTTGATCTTCTTTTCCTTGTTCCACGCCTTCATCGCGTCCTTGGCGGCCTTCTGACCGCCCTTGGCGCAGGCGTTCTTCGCGAGCTCGGTCTTGAACACTTTGGTCACACAAGGCGCATCGGCTGCCTCGGGTGACGACAGGCCGGCGAACGACAGCGCGCCGATGATCGTGGAGATGGACAGGAAGAGCCCGAGCTTGGCCATGGCGTGAAGTCCCTCGTTGCGGGTTGAAAACTGAGACGGACCGCCGCGCGAGCTTATTCACTCTGCCCACGCGCGATTCCTATCGTGCTACAGCGCGGATTGTGGCGCAATGTCCGAGGCTTACCTTCGAGCCAGCGCCCGGGCCGCGGCGCCTACATCCGGCGCGTCGAGGACCGAGCCGATCGCACACAGCGCGGCCGCGCCGTTCTCGTAGAGCGTGGCGGAGGCGGAAGGCGTGATCCCTCCGATCGCAACGACCGGCACGTGGCCCGCTGCCTCGATGGCCGCGCGCAGCCCGGCGAGACCCTGCACCGCGTCGGGAGCGGCCTTGGTCGCGGTCGCGTAGATCGGACCGAAGCCGAGATAGTCGGCGCCTCCGGCGCACGCCGCCCGGACCTGCGCCACGTCGTGGGTCGACAACCCGATCCAGAGCCGATCGCCAGCGATCCGGCGGGCGTCCGCGAGCGGCAGATCGGTCTGGCCGAGGTGCACGCCGTCGGCGCCGACTGCCAGCGCGATGTCCACGCGGTCGTTGATCACGAGCGCCGCCCCAACCTCGTCGCAGATCCGGCGCGCCATCCGCGCGACCCGCACGACATCTCCCGCATCCGCGCCAGACGTGGAGCCCGGCGGCTTGAGCCTGACCTGGAGGACGCGGGCGCCGCCGGCACCGACGAGCACACGCGCGAGCGCCTCGTCGTCTCGATCGAGAACGGCGTAGAACCCGCTGATCACGTCGGCGGCGCGCACGTCACTTCATCTGCAGCTCGAGCTGCTCGAGCTCGCGTGCACGATCGCGCAGCGCCGCCGCCCGCTCGAACTCGAGGTCCGCGGCGGCCTGCTTCATCTCGACGCGCAGCTTCTCGATCGCCGCGCGCAGCGAGCCGAGGTCGTCGATCTTCTTGAGATCGATCGCCGCGAGTTGCATCGCCTTCGCGCCCTTCGCGCCCTTGTTGAGCATCGGCGCCGCCGGCTGCACGTCGAGGATCGTGCGGCTCGTCGACTTCGGGACGATGCCGTGCATCTCGTTGAACGCCGTCTGCACCGCCCGCCGGCGGTTCGTCTCGGACACTGCGAGCTTGATCGACTCGGTTTGCTTGTCGGCGTACATCAGCACGCGCCCGCGCAGGTTTCGCGCAGCGCGCCCGATCGTCTGGATCAATGACCGCTCCGAGCGCAGGAAGCCTTCCTTGTCCGCGTCGAGGATGCCGACCAGCGAGACCTCCGGGATATCGAGACCCTCTCGCAGCAAGTTGATGCCGACCAGCACGTCGAACTCGCCGCGCCGCAGATCGCGGATGATCTGGATGCGCTCGAGCGTGTCGATGTCGGAGTGCAGGTAGCGAACCCTGACGCCGATCTCGCGGTAGTACTCGGTCAGATCCTCGGCCATCCGCTTGGTCAACGTGGTGACGAGCACGCGATCGCCGGCCGCCGTGCGTGTACGGATCTCGGCCAGCAAGTCGTCGACCTGGTGCGCGACTGGGCGGACCTCGACCTCGGGATCGATCAGGCCGGTTGGTCGGATGATCTGCTCGACGACGATGCCCTTGGCCTGCGCGAGCTCCCACTCGGCCGGCGTCGCCGACACGTAGATCGTCTGCTTCGCCCGCGCCCGCCACTCGTCGAACCGGAGCGGACGGTTGTCGAGCGCGCTCGGCAGCCGGAACCCGAACTCGACGAGCGTCTCCTTGCGCGAGCGGTCACCGTTGAACATCGCGCCGATCTGCGGGACGGTCTGGTGCGATTCGTCGACGATCAGCAGGAAGTCGGCGCCGAAGTAATCGATCAGCGTCGGCGGGGGCTCGCCGGGAGCCCGGCCGGTCAGGTGCCGCGAGTAGTTCTCGATGCCCGAACAGAAGCCCATCTGCTCGATCGACTCGAGATCGTACATCGTGCGCTGCTCCAGGCGCTGGCGCTCGAGGAGCTTGCCCTGCGCCGACAGCAGCTCGAGCTGCTCCCTGAGCTCGACGCGGATGCTCTGGATCGCGCGCCGCATCGTGTCCTCGGGCGTCGCGTAGTGCGAGGCCGCGAAGATCACCGCGCGGTCGAGCGCGCGCTTCTCGCCTCCACGCAGCGGATCGATCTCGCGGATCGCCTCGACCTGATCGCCCCACCACTCGATGCGGATCGCGGTATCGGCCTCGTACGCCGGGAACACCTCGACGGTATCGCCGCGCACCCGGAACGTGCCGCGGTGGAAATCGATGTCGTTGCGCTCGTACTGCAGCTCGACGAGCCGGCGCAGCACGGCGTCGCGATCGACGGCCGTGCCGACGTCGATCTCGCAGGTCATCGCCGCGTAGGTCTCGCGATCGCCGATGCCGTAGATGCACGACACCGACGCGACGATGATGACGTCCTTGCGCGACAGCAGCGCGAACGTCGCCGCGTGGCGCATCCGGTCGATCTCCTCGTTCACGATCGAGTCCTTCTCGATGAACGTGTCGGTCGTCGGGACGTACGCCTCGGGCTGGTAGTAATCGTAGTAGCTGACGAAGTAGTGGACGGCGTTGTCCGGAAATAGCTCCTTGAACTCGCCGTAGAGCTGAGCCGCGAGGATCTTGTTGTGCGCGATGATCAGCGTCGGCTTGCCGAGCTGCGAGAGCACGTTCGCGACGGTGAACGTCTTGCCGGACCCGGTGATCCCGAGCAGCACCTGCGCCTCGTCGCCGCGGCGCAGGCCCTCGACGAGCTCGGTGATCGCCTTGGGCTGATCGCCCGCCGGCTCGAATGGCGAGGCGAGGCGAAACGGCGACGCGCTACGCATGGGCAGCGACGTCGACGTCGACGTCGACGTCGCCATCGCGTCGCCCGTCCGTTTGACCTTCTTGCGATAGGTCGTCACCGCCGGCACTCTAGCTCGATTCCTCGCGGTGTCATCCTGACGTCCTCGCAGGTTTTCAGTGCGGCATGTCCTGCATGCGGCGCGCGATCTCGTCGCGGGAGAGCTGCTCGATCACCGCGCAGACCGTCCACTTGTTGCCGCCCGCATCCTTCACGCACGCGCTGCGGTAGCCATAGAACTGGTTCTTCGGCTCCGTCACCGACGTCGCGCCGTTCGCGAGCGCGCGCTGGTAGGTGGTGTCGACCTCGGCGCCGGTCGGGACGTAGTACGAGAGTGCGGCGGGCATCGCATCCCACCCTGGCATCGGCTCGCCGAGCATCACGACCGAGTCGCCGATCATCAGCTCGGCGTGCATCACGGCGCCATCTGGTCCGTCGTAGCGGTCGACGACCGTCGCCTCGAACGTGGCCTCGAGGAACGTGATGACCTTCGCTGCACCGGGGACGATGAAGCCGGGGGTGATCGTGTGGTGGCCTTCGGGACGCGAAAGTGCATTTTTGATGGGCATGGTCTTTCTCCTTTGTGAGTGGACCTTGGCTCCACTTCGTGACAGCCTTTTGTCAGGTTTGACCCTGCTGTGCGAAGAAAGAGCAGATTGTTCGCGGTCGCCGAGGCCCTGCGCGCCCGGAGGACGGGAGTGACGGCCGGTCAGCTCGCCGAGCGGTTCGGCGTCACGCTCCGGACGATTTACCGGGATCTCGAGGCGCTGCAAGACGCCGGCATGCCGATCCGGGCCGACCGCGGCCGTGGCGGCGGCTACGCGCTCGACAAGAACTACCAGCTGCCGCCGGTGAACTTCACCGCCCGCGAGGCGGCGTTGCTCGTCGCGCTGGCGCGGCTCGCGATCGAGCAGCGACTCATCCCGTTCCCGAACGCGATCGAGCGCGCCGCCGACAAGGTCCGAGCGGCGCTGTCGACCTCGGCCCAGCGCGAGCTCCTCGGGGTCATCGGCGAGCTCCAGCTCGTCGGCGTCCCTGCCCTGCCGATCGCGGCCACCGTGCGCGACGCGATCGAGACCGCGTGGTTCGAGTCGCGCGCGCTGCGCATCGTCTACGAGAAGAAGGCGTGGCAGCTCACGCCACGGCTCGTGAAGATTCGCAACCTCGTGTTCGACCGCCAGATCACACTGCTCAACTGCATCGACCTCGAGACCGGCAACGACCGCCAGTTCCGGCTCGACAAGATCAAGCAAGCCACCGTCATGGATGCGAACCCGAGCTGATGCTGCGCACGCTTCGCGATGGGATCGCCGATCTCGATCGGTTTCAGCCGGACCCGCTGGGCGACCCTGACTGGTCACCGTTACAAGCGATCGTCGACGAGCTCGCCGCGCGGCCGGGCAACCTCGTCGAAGCCGTCGATCCGCTGCTGCGCGCGCTCGATCGGTTTGGGCACCGCGACGGCTTCAGTCCGTGGTGGTCGATGGTCCAGCTGATCGAGCGGATCCCCGGCTACGAGCTTGCGATCGTCGCGTCGTATCAGCTCGCACCGACACCGATCGGCGTGACGCTGCTGCTCCGCGTGATCGGCCGCGGCGCCACCGTGATCGATGGCGTCGATCTCGCGGCGTTCACACACGCCGCGCTCGCCGAGGATCTAGAGGAATCTAGCGGCGGCGGCGATACATGATGCGCCACACCGCGAGCCCGGTCTCCTCGGCGTTCTGCTCGCGCCAGGACCGCACGCCGTACGGGTTGCCGTGCTTCCAGAACGTCCACTCGCCCGCGACGTTCTCGAAGCGATCATCGGGCTCGAATGTCGCCATCGCATCGAGCGCGATGTCCCAGACGTCGGTCTGCACGAACACGTCACCACCCGCGCGAACGACATGCGCGATCCCGCCCGCGAGCGCGTCGTCGATCATCCGGCGTTCGTGGTGACGGCGCTTGAACCATGGATCGGGAAAGTTCAGATAGACGCGCTCGACCGATCCGGCCGGGAAGATCTCGGGGATGTGCAGCTGCGCCTGGCAGAACACCGCGTGGACGGGAGCCGCGAGCGCACGCGAGCGCCGGTTGACGAGCCGGGTCAGGTCCTCGCGAATCTCGAGGCCGACATAGAGCCGCGTCGGATCCTTCGCCGCGCGCTCGAACAGAAACTGCGCCTCGGCACAGCCGATCTCGACCTCGACGAGCCGGTGATCGAGCGGTGGCCGCTCGCCGCGAAACCGCACGAAGTGCGCCTGGTTCGGGTTGACGTGCTGACGGATCCGCATGGCGCAACCTCAGCCCGCCGGCCCGGATGACGTGACGAGCACGGCGGCGAGCGCGAGGTAGCCGAACTGCCGGACGTTGAGGGGCGAATCGAGGACCTCGAGCTCGCCGCGATCGACCCAGCGCCACGCCCCGAACTCGTCGTTGGGGGTGACATCGGCGTCCGGCGCGACCTCGCCGATGAACACGAAGTTCATGTGCAGCCCCTTGGAGCCCGCGAGGTGCTCCTCGTAGCCGAGGAATCCTGGCGGCACGCCGTCGAGCGCGTTCACGAGTGGCCGAAATGCCGCGCCGAGCCCGGTCTCTTCGCGAAGCTCGCGGATCGCGGCCTCGAGCGGCAGCTCCCCGGCCTCGAGCTCGCCGCCGATCGGCAACCACGTCCCGAGCCGGCGATGCTCGATCACGAGCACGCGGTTTCCGCGGCGCGCGTAGACCGCGACCGAGAACGCACGCCGGGTGCTCGGCATCATGGCGGCAGGATCTCGAAGGCGAGCGCGTTCGACGCCTTCTCGTTGACGGTGAGCACGATCGACGTCCGCCCGACCGGCGTCACCGTCGGGATCCGGATCTCGGCGCTCGTGTCGGAGTACATGATGATGGTGGCCTGCACGGCGTCGTCGAGCCCGATCCGCACCGCACCGCCGGCGGTCGCGCAGTTGCCAGACTCGCCGCACAGCCGCCTGCCGGTCAAGACGGTCATCCCACCCGCGACCGTCGCGGCCGGCGTCGAGGCGTCGAGGCGTGGGCCGCCATCGTCGATACAGCTCGTCTGCGCGACGCCCGCGAAGCCGAGCATCGCGACGACGCACGCCCGGATCACTTCGGAACTTTCTCCCAATCCGAAAGGAACTTCGCGAGCCCGCTGTCGGTCAGCGGATGCTTCGCGAGCTGCATCAGCACCGAGAGCGGACAGGTCACGACGTGCGCGCCGATCAAGGCGGCCTCGTGGACGTGCATCGGCGAGCGCACCGACGCGACGAGCACCTCGGTGGCGTAGTCGTAGTTGTCGTAGATCTCCATGATCTCGCGGATCAGCTGCATACCGTTGGTCGAGATGTCGTCGAGCCGACCGACGAACGGCGAGATGTACGTAGCTCCGGCCTTGGCCGCGAGCAGCGCCTGGGTCGCCGAGAAGCACAGCGTGACGTTGGTCTTGATGCCCTCGTCCGTGCAGGTCCGCACGGCCTTGAGACCCTCGGGGATCAGCGGGATCTTGACGACGATGTTCGGGCGCAGCGCAGCGAGCTCGCGAGCTTCCTTCATGATCGGCTCGTACGTCGTGCTCACGACCTCGGCGGACACCGGGCCTTTCACGATATCGCAGACCTCGAGCAGGACGTCGCGGAACTTGCGCCCGGTCTTCGCCACCAGCGAAGGATTGGTGGTGACCCCGTCGACAAGCCCCATCGCGGCGGCTTCACGGATTTCCTTCACGTCGGCTGTATCGATGAAGAACTTCATGCGGTGCTCCGTTGCACGAGTGCGGTCGACGACATAGGGTGCCGCCGGTCCGCGGGACTCTACCCCGGGTCCGGGACTAAATCCCGGACCCTCCAGCTCGGCCCCGGATTTCCCCATGGCTCTTCGCATCGGCACCGTCGACATTCCGGATCGCATCGAGCGTCACCGGTACTTCCGCGAGCTCACGTATCTCGAGCTCTCCGCCTTGTTCGCAGGTCCGCTGAAGCCGAGCCTGGTCGCGAAGTGGACCGAGGTCGCGCCGAAGGGGACGCTCGGGCTCGTCGCGCCGTGGGTTCTGACCCATCGTCAGCCGCCCAAGGCTGCGCGCGTGTGGGATCACGATGCGAGCGTTGGCGACTTTCGCGACAGCAAGCTCGGGCGCGCCGCGCTTGCCGAGCTTCGCACCGCGGTCGACACGGTAGGCGCGAGCCACGTGATCTTCCGGTCGCCAGCGCTGTGGGCGCCATCCGCCGCGAACCGCGACACCATGCGGCGGTTCTTCGCGGAGGTCGCGACACCCGAGGCCGTCGGCGCGACGCGTGTCTGGGTGCCCGATGGACTGTGGGAGACCCGCACCGCGGTAACGTTCGCCACCGAAGTCGGGGTGGTCTGCGCGTTCGACCCGCTGGTTCGTGCGCCGGAGCAGCCGCCGGAGGTGCACTTCGACTACGAGGTCGCGGCGCTCTACTTGCGAATCGCTGGACTCGGTCGCACCGGACCGATCCGGAGCGAGAAGCAGGAAGACCTGATCGCACTCCTGATGGAGTATGCCGAGGTTCCTGTCACCATCGCGTTCGAGTCACCCGCCCGATGGGCAGATGCGCGAAACCTCAAGAAACTCCTTGATGGCGTCGAGCTCGGTGCCGGTGTCGATGCGAATGCCGCCGACAACGACGGAGATCAAGAGGACTAGAAGACGAACGTCGCAGTCGGGATTGGCAGCTCGCCGGCTTTCTTCGGCAGCTCCTCGATGTTGCGCGAGGACTTCCGCTCGACCATCTGAATGATCGGTTCGGACTTCCTCGACGCCACCGCCACCGTCTTCTTCGTGCGACTACCACTAGCCTTGCGCGCCGCTGGACGCGCCGTCATCACCTTGGATCGCATTCAAACTCCCCCGGAGTTCTGGTCTGTTAGCGACTCTACGGATCTCGTGAATGGCATGTCAATGTAGGCATTCTCATTCCTTTACTTCGCTTTCTACCTTTCGTATAACGACGCCCACTTTACTAGGAGTTACAGTAATTTATGGACGTGAAGGGCGCTATTCAAGTTAGCCATCTTCCGGGGCCGGCACTCCAGGCCACCGTCGATCTTGTGGCTTTTGTCGTGTTTGGCGACCCGACTCGGGACGCCGTGTTCAAGGCCGTGGACCAGGCGCTGAACGGGGTGCTGACCGACGTCTGCCGCTCCGAGAACTTCGAGGCCAAGAGCGGCCAATCGCTCGCCGTACACACTCACGGCCGGCTCCCGGCACGGCGTGTGCTGATCGTCGGCGGCGGT
>JBKJUF010000335.1:0-4297 GCA_046590445.1 Kofleriaceae bacterium | reverse complement strand
CTTCAACCAGCTTCGCTGTCGCGGCGAGCTCCACGAACCAGAGGCTGACCGAGTCCGGCGTCAGCTCCGGACTCGTCGCTTGCAAGACGCTTGCATTGGCAAGGCCAAGGCGGCTAGGTGTCCCACTGAAGTTGCCACTTTCATCGCGCGTGGTCACGAACCGATCGAGGTTGCTGCCGAGTGGAGGAGAAACAAACAGAAGAAGGTACCCATCCGCGCTCAGACTTGGGCTGAGCACGACGGCCCCGGCGGAGTGAACGCGATGGTGTCCAGCCGCGTCCATACCTCGCCGTCCTGCGATGCGATGTCTGGTGTCTCCGACGCCCACGTTGCTCCCACGTTACTCGAGGCGCTCATTAGGGGGCCGCACAAAGTGCTGCCGCACGCCAACGACGGCGTGATCCTTGATCGTCGGCGGCTCGATCAGCACGTCCTTAACGTCGATACGGACGGGCTCGGGGGTGGCGAAGAGTGGGGATTTGACGAGGCGTCGAAGACGCGACGCGAAGGTGATGTAGAGGTCGCGGCTCGGCTTGGTCCAGCCGCCGAGAGCACCCGCTCCGCCATAGCCGATGACGGCGGACGCGACGCCGTCGATCGTGGTCGCCGACAACTTGGTGCCGATGGCGACGAAGCCGGGATTCGGGACAGCTCCGGCGTCGAACACCTTCGTGAGCCCTTTGACGGCGCCGGTCGGCGCGAAGACGGCGTGGGCTGCTTTGACCGACGCGACTTCGGCGATCGCGGAGGTCAGGTCCGGCTTGCCGACGCGTGTGCCGAAGAAGGCGTTGTCGACCTCCGACTCGAGCATCGCATTGTCGATGAAGCCTGCGTCGTGGCAGCCGGCGGCGACGTACGCGAGCTTCTTGCCCTTGAGGGCCTGCATCTCGGCACCTGTCGAAGCGTAGAGGGCATAAGGCCGGGCGCTCGCGCCGTTGGTCATCGCGGTGGCCAGCAGCCGCCAGCCAGGGTTGATGGCCACGCACGGGCCGTCGATGATCGCGAAGTCGACGTTGTCTTTCTTGAGCGCCGCGAGGTTGGCATAGGACTGCGCCTCGACCGCGAGCCCGGTATTCTGCTCGATAGCTGTCGCGAGCGCCTGCACGTAGGCGAGTCGCGCGGTTGCGGTGCCGAACTCTATGGACGGCGCGAAGATCGCGATCGTGATCTTCGACTTCGGCTGCGCCTCTGCAGGTGCAGCAAACGCGGCGATCGCGACGATCGCGAGGCGGATCCGCATCAGAACCCGTAGATCCGTTTCTTGGTGTCGATCCACTTCTGGAGGTCACGACTCTGGACGCCTCGAGCGCGTGCGCGTTGCCACACCTCGTACGCATCCTTGGGGCGCCCGAGCTGGTCGTACAGGATTCCGAGGTTGACGAGCGCTTCGGGCGGTGCACTGGCCATCGCCTCGAGGGCGGCGAGATCATTCTTGTCGAGCGCGAGCGCCAGGCGGTCGAGTGCTATCCGGCGCTTCGCCTCGGGCGTCGCGTACCGGTCCGCAGCGTCGAGCGACTTGGCTGCGGCCGCAGGCTGACCGACGCGCCATTGCTCGTAGGCAATCGCTTCCCACGTCGCACCGAGGACGCCCTGCAGCTTGCTCGCGAAGGGTCCAGCGTCGGGCTCGAGACGCGCGAGCTCGGCCGCAGCCTGCTGCCGCGCCGCCAGCGTGCCATTGCGGTAGCCGGCATACGCGCCGAAGAACTGGGCGCCGATCTTGCCAAACGGTGGCTTGAGGTAGGCGGGCTGGTTGCCCTTCGCGCCGAGCGCCTTGAAGTGCTTGGCAGCCTCGGCGGTCTTGCCCGCGTCGAGCAGTGCCATCGCCAACGAGAACTCGAGCGCGAGCGCCTCGGTTCCCTTCAGCACGCTCGGATCGCGGGCGGCCCGGTCGAAGTCACCTGCGGCTTCCGCTGGCTGGCCTTCGCGCATCAGCTTCCAGCCACGACGGAACAACGCGAGCGCGAGGTTGCGCTTCGCAGCCGGGCCGATCGCCGGGTCCTGACCGCCGGTCTGCACCGCGAGCTCGAGCTTCTCGATCGCACCTGTGAGATTGCTGTCCCACAGCAACGGAGCCCACTCGGTATAGATCTCCGAGAGCGCGACCGAGGCGTTTGCTTTGCGCGCCGCTTGCTCGGCGACGGCGTACGCCTTGGCGGCCTGCTCGGGCTCTGGTTTGCCGCACTGGTAGGTGCGCGCGAGCAGTCTCGTCCGCACGACGACGTCGTGCCCGCGCAGCCCGGCTAGCTTCACGAGGTGCTGGCGCGCGACGTCACAATCGCCGCGCTCGATCGCGAGCACCGCCAGGTTCGTGGTCGTCACTGGCGAGCTGGGATCGATCGGCAGCGCCTGCTCGAGTAACGTCTGTGCGAGCTTGCCGTCCTTGCCGGATGCGTACGCCTGCTCGTTGATCGTCAGCACGAGTGCGCGCTGGATCGAGACGTCGCCGGTTCGGATCTGCTGGGCCGCCTCGAACCGTTGCCGTGCCTCGCGGAGCTTGTGCTGGTTGAACAACGCCTTGCCTGCGATCACGAGCATGTTCGCGCGGACGTCGGGCGGGGCCTTCGCCAGCTCCGCGCTTGCCAGCATGCGCTCGGTCAGGGCGATCGCCTTCGTATCCTGGCGTGCCTCGAGGTATGCGCCGCCGAGCTCGACGGCGAGCTCGGTGCTGCCGGGATTCCCGACCAGCGCGGCCGAGAGCTTGTCGATGGCGATCGCGAGGTTCGTGTTTGCACCGCCGCCGGGCGCATGCAGCCGGCGATACGTCTTGCCGAGCTGGATCGTCACCTGCACTTGAACCTCCGGCTGGTTGAGTCGAATCAGCTTCTCAGCCTTCAGGAAGCTGTCGAGCGCGTTGGTCCAGTCGCGCTCGGTAAAGTAGGCCTCGCCCAGCAGCGCGTAGCCGCGTGCCTCGGTCTTGCGGACGCGGGTGAACTCGGTCGCTGCGCCGCGCGCCTTCTTGGTCTGTTTGCGCGCCAGATACGCGGTGCCGAGGTTGAACCACGCCGAACCGCCTGCATCGATGCGCCGGGGCTGCGCGACCACCCGTTCGCAGATCGTGACCGCCTGGTCGAAGCGATTGAGACCCGTATATGCGGCGCAGAGCCCGTTGTCCGCATTGACCTGCGCGTTCGGGCGCTTGCCGAGTCGGCGCTGCACGGTCTCGAACTGGGTTGCAGCCTTGGTGTAGAACTGCTGCGCGGTCTGATCCTCGCCGCCTGCGATCGCCCCGCGCGCGCTCGTCAGATACGCGAACCCGAGGTGCAACCGCGGGAACACGTCGCCCGGCTCGAGGTCGCTGGGCCGCGTCGACAAGTACGCCTCGTACGCAGTGATCGTCTTCGCCGGATTGCGGCTGGCGTAGTACTCGCCGATGAGCTTTTGGTTCGTGAACGTCTGCGGCCGGACCGCGACGACCTGCTCTGCGGTCGCGATCGCGTCATCTCGACGGGCGGTCTCCCATAGCATCAGCGCCTCTTGCTCGAGGATCTCCGGGGCGCCCGGATGGCGGAGCTTGGCCTTCGCCACGAACGCAAGCCCGCCTTTGTAGTCTTTGAGAATGATGTAGATCGCCGCCCGCTTCCCGTACGCCTCGGCGGACACCTGACCAGGTGCCTTCGCGATCGCGCGATCGATAGCGCCTGCCGCCTTCTGCCAGTGACCGTTGTCGAAGAACCGATCGCCATCGCGCAGGTCATCCCCGACGGCTGCGCGCGCCGGCATCACCCCGATATGCATCGTGGCCGTTGCGACGGCGATCACGAGCAGAACGCCCCTCAGGTCCGTCATGTCATCCCCGGCGTCATCCCGCTCACGCGATCCGCCCGATGATCATCGTGATGTCATCCTTGCGTGGCGCCTCGGCGAAAAACGCGGTGGCGTCGGCAACGATGGCGTCGCGCATCGCGCCGGCGTCGAGCGCTGCGGCCTTGCGGACCGACGCGCGAAACCGCTTCTCGCCGTACTCGTCGCCCGCTTCGTTTTCGCATTCGACGATCCCGTCCGTGTACCAGACAATGACATCGCCGGGCACCAGCTCGGTCGTCTTCGCCTCGTACCTCGAGGTGCGGTCGTCACCGAGGCGGTTGCCGCGGATCATCAGCGAGCCGAACTCGCCTTTGCCCTCGCCGGCGCGGAACAGATACGGGAAGTTGTGGCCGGCGTTGGCGTACGTGATCGTTCGGGCCTCGGTGTCGACGATCGACGCGAAGCACGTCATCACGAACCTCCGCTGTGCACTCTCGTAGATGGCGTAGTTCATGATCTCGAGGAGCCTGGTGACGGTCACGGTATCGCCGTG
>JBKJUF010000327.1:0-35033 GCA_046590445.1 Kofleriaceae bacterium | reverse complement strand
GTTGCGGTCGAAGCTCGAGCTCGCACCGTAGGTCTTGCCGCCCTGCACGCGCACGACCTTCATCAGGCGCGAGCTGAAGCCGCCGCCGCCGAGCGCGTAGTTCCACACCAGCGAGTCGAAGAACCGCGCGTCGTCGTGCTTGATGCCGAACTGCGCGATCCGGATATGGGTCTGCGTCTGCCCCGGCTTGTCGACGAGCCGGATCCGGCTGCCCGACAGCCCGGGCTCCTTGTACGACGGAGCCGGCGGCACCGGGCCCTTCTTCCACGCGCCGAACGAGCGCTCGAGGTCACCCTTGAGCTTCGTGGTATCGACGTCGCCAGCGACGACGAGCATCGCGTTGCCTGGGACGAACCAGGTCTTGTGCCAGGCGACGAGATCGTCGCGCTTGATCGCGGCGACCGATTGCTCGTTGTTGATCCAGCCTCGGACGTGGTCGTTGCCCCACAACAGATTCTGCACGTGCGAGGACGCGATGCCGCCGGCGTCGTCGAGCCGCTGCCGCACGCGGCCGAGCATCTGGTCGCGAACCTTCGCGAGCTCGCTCTCGGGGAAGCTCGGCTGGGTCAGCATCTCGGGCACGAGCTCGAGGCAGGTTCCGAGGCTACGCGCGAGCACGCTGCACGACATCAGCGTCGCCTCGAACGTCGAGTCCGCCGCGATCGTGCCGCCGACGAAGTCGATCGCCTTCGCGAGCGCGACGGCATCGCGGCGACGCGTGCCCTTGACGAGCATGTCGGAGGTGAACTCCGAGACGCCGAGCCGCGCGCGTGGCTCGTGCATGCGGCCCGCCTTGATCGCGAGCTGCAGGCTGGCGACCGGCAGCCGATCGCTCTTGATCACGAAGACCTGGAGCCCGTTCGCGAGCTTGTAGCTCTCGATCTGCGGCAGCTCGACCGGCGCCGGTGGCTTGGGCGCCGGCGCGGTGATCAGATCGTTGCGGCCTGCCCATGGATCGGCGGTGGTGGGTTTCGCGGGGACCTGCGGCTTCGCGACGTGCGCGTCGCCATCACCAGGCAGCACGGGGACTATGGTGGGCGTCGGCTTGGGTCCGCACGCGGCGAGCGCGAGCACGAGGACGAGGACGACGAGGCGCTTCATCAGTTCGCTCCCTTCTTGGCAGGCGCAACAGGCGGTGCCTTCGCGGGCGGTGACTTCGCGGGCGGTGTCTTCGCCGCAGGCGGTGATGCAGCCGCGCCCTTCGGTGGGATGATCACGACGGTCGCGAGCGACGGCGTCATGTACTGCTTGACCACACGTTGAACGTCGGCGGCCTTGATCTTCTCGATCTCGTCGACGTCGCGCATGAACATGCCGGGGTCGCCCGTCAGGATCCACGAGCGACCGACGGCCTGCGCGAGCCCCTGTGCGTTCTCGAGCGAGAACACGAAGCCCGACTGCACCTGGTTCTTGGCCTTGCGGAGCTCGTCGGGGGTTGGACCCTTCGCGCCGAGCTTGCCGAGCTCGTCGAAGATCGCGGCCTCGATCGCGTCGCCCTGCGGAGCATCGAGATACGCGCCGAGCGCGATCGCCATCCCGGGATCTTCGCGGACGATCGACTCCATGCCGCCGTCGAGCGCGACCGGGCGCTTGGTCTTCGGATCGGTCGCCTTGAGCCGCAGCTTGAGGCGCGATGATTCACCGGCGCCGAGGATGATCGAAGCGACCTGGAGCGCGTAGACGTCCTTGTGGTTCGCCGGCGGAATGTGAAAGCCGACGAGGGCCAGCCCGATCTGCCCGGGCTCGACCACCTCGCGACGCTTCGCGGTCTGCAGCGGCTCGACGGCCTCGGCGGCAGGGCGCGGCGGCGACGGCGCCTTGGCGATCGCACCGAAGTGCTTCTCGGCCGCGGCCTTCACCGCCTCGGTCGTGGTCTTACCGACGACGACGAGCAGCGCATTGTTCGGCTGGTAATAGGCGTCGTAGAACGTCTTGAGATCTTCGGGGGTCGTCGCATCGAGGTCACGGAGGTTGCCGCCTGCGGTCCACGCGTACGGGTGCTTCGTGAACGCGACCTCGAGGAAGCGCAGGAAGCCCTTCGCGATCGGCGAGTTCTCCTGTTGCCGGATCTCCTCCTTCACGACCTCGCGCTCGGTCGCGATCATGTCGGGGCGGAACAGGAGGCTTCGCATCCGCTCCGCTTCGAGCTTGATCGCGAAGTCGAGGTAGTCCGCGGGAAGCGTGTTGATGTAGTGGGTGGCGTCTTCATCAGTCTGCGCGTTGACGTAGCCGCCGACACCGCTGATGAACTGCGCGTGGGATTCTGCGCGCACGTTGCGCGTGCCCTTGAACATCATGTGCTCGAACATGTGGGCCGAGCCGCGCCGGTTGCGGGGCTCGTCCTTGCTGCCGGCGCGATACCAGAGCTGGACCGAGACGACGGGCGCCGCGTCGGTCTTCAGCACTGCGACTCGCAGCCCGTTGGCGAGCTCGAACAGGTCGATCGTGGGCAGCTTGCTGATCGCGCGGGTTGCCGGCTTCGCGGCGGGCGCGGGTGTGGTGGGCGGCGGTGTGGCGGGCGGAGCCTGTGCGGAAGCTGGGGCCACGACAATGAATGGAGCCAGCGCGACCGCACAGGCGGTCAGGAGCAGACGACGCATGAGATCTCCTTCAAAGGTGCGCGGGACACTACCAAGCGCCCCGAGGGTTGCCAGCGGATCGCCTGACCCTTACGCAGCGCTGGCTAGATCGTCGTGAGGACGGCGTTTCGAACGATTCTCGTGGTCCACGGCACGTTAGAGATGAATGGAGACCGCTCACATATTTCACCGATAGTAGAAATCTCTCCCTTGACTGGAATCTTGGCGCAAGTTAAAGTGGGCGTATTCTGAAACCGGCGCGGCAGCAGGCCGCGCAGAGCGAGGTGAGTCGTGGCACGTATTCAAGCTGCTTCCGTAGACGAGGGCCGGATGATCGATGTGACCGGCGTGAAGGTGTTTTCTGCGACGAAGGCCAAGGAGCGCGAGCTCCTCGGCGAGCTGATCACGGACTGGATTCGCAGCCACCCGGATCACGAGATCGTCGACAAGATCGTCACCCAGAGCTCGGATTCCGAGTTTCACTGCCTGACGATCACGCTGTTCTACAAGCACGGGAACAAGGCCTAAACCGCCGCTTGACCAGGGTTCCCCGATCGGGTACCCACGTCGTCCGCCATGGAGAACAGTTTCGGAAAGCCCGTCGAAGTCGAGGTTCGCGACAGCCTCGAGAAGGCGATGAAGATCCTCAAGCAGAAGATGTCCAAAGAGGGCATCCTGCAGGAGCTCAAGCGCCGCCGCTTCTACGAGAAGCCCAGCGTCAAGAAGAAGCGCAAGACGCGCGAGGCGCGCAAGCGGCTCCGCCGCGAGATGAAGCGCCGCGTGATGCCGACCAACGCCCCCGGGCGTTGAGCTTGGCGACCCTGCGAGGACGCGAGCCGCTGGCTTGCGTTGGCGCAACCACGCGAGCCGAGCGTGGCTGACTGGCTCGAGCTGATCGTGCAGGTCGGTGCTGCAGACATCGATGATGTCGCGGCGCTGATCGCCTCCGAGATCCCTGCCGCAGCGGCGGGGACCGAGCAGCGTGGTGACGAGGTCGTGTTCTGGGTGCCCGTCGACGATGGCCCGGCCGCGCTCGCCGAGACGCGCGATGTGGTGATGCGCTGGCAAGCCGGTGGCGTCGCCGTCGATCCGTCGAAGGTCCGGCTCGCGACCGCGATGCCCGAGGCCGAGTGGCGCGATGCGTGGAAGCGCTACTTCAAGGTCAGCAAGCTGACGCGCCAGTTCGTCGTCGTTCCGAGCTGGGAGACCTATGCACCGCTGCCCGGCGAGGTCGTGATCGATCTCGATCCGGGCATGGCGTTCGGCACCGGCACCCACGCCAGTACGCGTCTCGTCCTCGAGGAGCTCCAGGCGCTGGCCGACGGCGGCGTCGGCGTGACGCGGATCCTCGACGTCGGATGCGGGTCAGGCATCCTCTCGATCGCGGCGATCAAGCGCTGGCCGGGCTCGACGTGCACGGCCGTCGACAACGATCCGATCGCGATCGACGCGACGATGGACAACGCCGCCGTGAACCGGGTCGCCGATCGGATCCACGCATCGACCACCACGCTCGACACCCTCGCCGAGGCGTTTCCGCTCGTCCTCGCGAACATCCAGGCGCACGTGCTCCGCGAGTTGCGCGCGTTGCTCCTCGCCCGCACCGCACCCGGCGGCACGTTGATCCTCTCGGGCCTGCTCACGCCGCAGGCCGAGCCGCTCGCGCAGGAGTTCGCCGCCGCGGGCCTACGCATCGTTCGCATCCGCGCCAGCACCGACGACCCCCAGTGGTCCGCGGTCACGCTCGCGCGCTGATCGCCGGGTGATGCGTGCGGATCTTCGTCACCCCCGCCCTTCTCGTCGCCGGCGAGCTCGTCGTCCGCGGTGACGAGCACCACTACCTCGCCCGCGTACGCCGCGCGCGTGCCGGCGATCGCGTCGAGCTCGTCGACGGTGCCGGCCGCCGCGCCGCCGCGACCATCACGCGGATCACCGATGCCGACACCGCCCTCGCCGTCGAGCCACCGCAGGCCATCGCGGCGCTCCCCCCGCTCGTCCGCGCCCTCGTCCCGCTGATCAAGGGCGATCGCATGGACACCTGCCTCGAGAAGCTCGTCGAGGTCGGCGTCGACGCGATCATCGTGTGGCCCGCCGCGCGATCCGTCGTGCGCCTCGACCCCGCCCGCCAGCCTGCGCGGCTCGCGAAGTACCGAGCCGCTCTCCAGGCCGCTGCCCGCCAGAGCGGCCGCGCGCAGATCCCGACGATCACGCTCGCCCCCGAGCTCGCCGCCGCCCTCGCCGCCCTCCCCGCCGCCGGCACGCGCGTCGTCCTCGATCCCACATCCGATGCACCGCTCGCGACCGCCACGGCCACAGCCGACATCACCATCGCCTCGGGTCCCGAAGGCGGGCTCACCCAAGACGAGCTCGAGACGCTCGGCCAAAGCGGCTTCGTCTCGGTAGGCCTCGGACCTCGGATCCTGCGCGCCGAAACTGCACCGCTCGTCGCGATCGCACTCGTCCGCGCGGCGACCCGCACCTAGGGACAGACGCAACTTGCGCAACTTGCGATCAGCAACTCAGCGCAATTGCTCACCCGTCGGGGTCAGACGCAATTAGCGCAACTTCCGGTCGCTGGCGGATCGGCTAGCCAGCCTCCCGGCCACGCAAGCCGGCTAGCCATGGGGGGCAAGTCCCGGTTGAGCGAGGTCACGGGGTTGCGTACGACGCGCTGTGGCATGGGGCTTGGAGCGGCTGGCGACATGCGCAGGCTCCTCTCGGCGGTTCTCGTGGTTGTAGGTGGTTGCACCGACGGTGGTTCCGGTGACGGCCGGGATGACAGCTTTGGCGGCAAGGGCGCCAAGGACGACGGTGCCTTCAGCTCATGCCAGCTCGCCGAGGTCCTCAAGCTCGCGAACGAGTCGACGTCGACGGCTGACAAGCTCACCGACGCAGGCCTCGCCGACAACGCCGCCCGCGCGATCGTCGCGCATCGCAATGGCGCCGACGGCGCCCCGGGCACCGCGGACGATGATGTGTTCGATGACCTCGACGAGCTCGATGGCGTCGACTTCGTGGGCGCGCTCGCGCTCGGCAAGCTGGTCGAGGCGATCCTGCCGCGCTGCGAGGTCGATCTCGCAACGCGCCCGTTCATCGATGCGATGACGTTCTCGGGCAGCCCGCCGGGTGGCTGGGCGCGCGACAACCAGGAGGTCGAGTCGGTGCTCGGCGTCCAGGGCATCACCGGCCAGCGCCTGCGCGCGCTGCTGATGACCGTCGATGGCGACGGCCGCACGCTCTACGATCGGCTGCGCCGCAGTCGTCGCATGGAGGCCTTCACCTACGGATTCTCGCTCGACGAGATGCCGTGGGACTCCGCCAGCCAGGCCGCACGTGAGCTGATGCCGCACGTCGCGCTGACGATCGAGCCCGATCGGTTCGCCATCGATGTGGAGGACGGCGGGCGCGAGCTGTCGCTCGGCACCGACCTCATGGACGACAGCTACTACGACACGCCTGGCTACACGTTGCTCGGCAACGCCGTCGAGCTTCGCGGTCGCGCGCGCTGGGACAACGCGACCACCGTCCGCCGTTTGCTGATCGCGGCGAAGTTCGGCACCGAGATCGATGCCGCTGGAAACAAGACGAACGCGAAGGTCGACATCCGCACCGACAGCGGCATGACCCACCTCGCGACGCTCGACAACGACGTCCGCCGCGGCAAGACCAACTGGAACGGCACGGACTCGCCGGCGATCCCGATCAAGGGCGTCTACGAGCAGCTCGCGATGAAGAACGCGCTCGTCGACATCGGCGCGCACGTTGACGTCCTGCTCCTCGATCCCAAGGCGCACCTGCGATCGACGCGCAGCCGCTACCACATGAACGAGGCGCGCATCGAGAACATCCGCGCCGTCTACACGAACGCGACGACGCGAATCAATGCCGCGCTCAACGTGATCGATCGCGCGCAGGCTGCCGGCACGATCCCGGTCGCCGACCGCACCCGCGTCGACGCGCTCGAGGGGATGGGCCGTCGCATCCTCGACAAGACGCTGCTCGCCGAGCGGATCAACGCTGCCGCGCCGGGCCTCGCTGTCACCGCCGCGAACCTCGTGCTCCCAGACGCCCAGCCGCAGCCGACGACTCCGGCCGCGCTCGACAAGAACCGCGTGATCGCCGAGACCATCAACACGGTGTTCCACGAGTTTGCCACCGCGCTCGACGACGCCGATCGCATCCTGACGAACGCGGTCGACGAGGACTTCGACGCGTACGCCGAGATGTTCCGCGCCTGGCGCGTCGGCCTCGACCGCACGCTCGCGGTCAAGACGACCTACGACAGCTTTCTCAACTCGTACCGCGGGCTGTCGACGGCCGCGAACCGCGCGGGCTCGATCGCCGGCTTCAACACCTACGGTACCGCGCAGCGCGCGGCGAACAACGACGACTTCGACGACTTCGAGCCGCTCGACGACGCCGCGTGGACGCGCCTCGGCGGCTACCTCGAGAAGATGACGCTGACGATCGGCGAGCGCCAGATCGAGACCGCTGGCATCGCCGCCCGCCAGCTGTGGTTCGATCAGGCCCGCCAGCTGTGGGTGCCGAATTCATCGCGCGCGTGGTCGAACTTCATGATCGACACGACCGACATGACCGACATGCTGAGCCCCGAGGAGTGGGGGTCGATCCCCGCCGGCGAGCGGACGTTTGCGCAGCCGCTGCCCGCGACCAAGGTGTTCCATACCGTCCTCGTCAACGAGCTGCAGATCGAGCTCGGCATGGAGGAGGACTACGTCACCCGGCTGCGCGAGCTGACCGCCGCCGTCGCCGCCGCCCCGACCGACGCCGCGCTCGCCGCGCAGCTCGCCGGCGCGAAGTTCGTGTGGGAGCAGTACACCGCGTCGATGCGCGTCCTCACCGAGCTCAAGGGTGAAGCGATCCTCGACCGGCTCCGCCGCGCCGGCGCACCCGCCGGCATCCGCTGGGCCGCGCCACCGGACTCGAAGGGCAACACCGCCCTCAAGATCCTCGCCGACCGGGACTAAGGTTAGTTCAGCCGCTTGATCGCATCGCACGCGGCCTGCTTGAACGTACGATGCGGGCCCTGGGTGAGCACGCGATCGACAGGCAGCGGACGCAGCGGACGACGCGCGCGAGCCATCACGGTTCTATAGCGCACCCACCGAGCCGATCCGGAGACCCCGTGCGCCGAAACACGTCGTCGCGGACGGATGGGCCTCGCACCGCATCCGCTTGATATACGGTGCCCGGATGACGTCGCGCGCGGTGTGGCACGAAGAGCTCCTCGACAGACTGCCGTGTCGAGTGCTTCTGCCCGAGCGCTACGACCCGCACGTCCGCCATCCACTCGTCATCAGCCTTCACGGCAGCGGCGAACGGGGAACCGACAACTGGGCACAACTCAAGAACGGCCTGGCGACGTTCGAGCACGGGTTCACAGCCGATCCCTGCATCGTCGTCGCGCCGCAGCTACCACACAACGAGACCTGGGGCGGAAGCTGGTACGGTGGCGAGACCGCTGGCCAACGAGCACTGGTGGCGATCGTTCGCGAGCTACGTGGTCGACGCTCGGTGGACACGCGCCGCGTGTACGGCGTCGGATACTCGATGGGCGCGATCGGCCTCTGGGACACCCTCGTGCGACATCCCAAGTTGTTCTCGGCTGCCGTCCTCATCGCCGGCGACCTCGACGTCGCCCGCAGCGAGTCGCTGATGTCGTTTCCACTCTGGACGGTCGTCGGCGGACGCGATGCAGTCGTTCCACCCGACAACACGCGCGAGTTCGCCGGCCGCGTTGCCGAGCGCGGCGGGTTGGCCAAGGTCACCGAGATCGCCAGCGCAGGTCACGACGTGTGGAAGGACGCATTCGCGCACCGCCCGCTCTGGGAGTGGCTGTTCTCGCAGACGAGCGCGGGCGCGTGACGGCGGGGAAACGGTCAGGCTATTCCAGAGGGCGGGTCTGGACGATGTAGAGCTGGTCGCCGGCGAACAGCCACTCGATGTCGAGGCGGTTGTTCTTGAAGAGCTTGGTGAGCCGGCGCCCGACGTCAGCGAGCCGGATCGCCATCTTGTTGGTCAGCACCGGCTGGCCCTTGTTCGGGTTCGCGATCTCGCGGACGCCGCCGCGCTCGTCGAACACGAGGCGGGTGTCCTCGTCGGACCGGCTGAGCACGCGGATGCCGTGGTTGTACCAGCTGACGATCAGGCTCTCTGGGACCTTGCGGCCGTCGACGACCGCCATGCCGAGGCCACTCTTCGCGTTGATCGTGTAGTTCTTCTCGTCGTTCGGATCGGTCGGGTGGATCGTGGCGAGGACGCCCGCCGCGGTCGCGTCGATGCCGGTCTGTACGAGCACGCTGCCGTAGACCTGGGACTGATCGATGCCCGCGTGGTGGCGAGCCTCGTAGGCGCGGAGCGTCCACGTCGATGACCACACGAACTTGATCGCGGCGCACACGGCATCGAGGCCCTTCACGTTCGGGCGCGTGTCGTGGAGGCCCGCACCCGAGAAGTTGTCGAGATCCTCGGCGTTCGTCGAGCTGCGCACGAACACGCCGCGATCGGCGGGCAGCTTCGCGAGCGCGACCTCGATCCGTGTGCGGAGCGCAGGGTCGAACGGTGCGGCCTCGATCGCGGCCCGCAGCTCCTCGAGCTTGCGCTTGCGCACCGCCGCGTCCTTCGCGAAGACCGGATCGGCAAGCAGCGCCGCGATCGTCTTGTCGAGGCCGGCCGCGCGCAGGTGCGCGTCGAAGTGGCCGAACGGCACGCCGAACCCCGGGGGCACCGCGAAGCCAGGCAGCTTGGCGTTCAGGATCACGCCGAGGTTGGAGGCCTTCGGACCGTAGCGGCGGGCGTCGTCGTCCTCCATCGTGTCGAGGAACTCGAGGTCGATCGCGGCGAGGTCGGCCTTCGGGATCGCGATCGGCTTCTTGGCCGCGCGCTTCGCGGTGGCAGCCGTGATCTCGTCGGCGGTGGCCACGCGCAGCACGTACTCGGCATCGCGCGCCTCGAAGTAAACGATCTTGCCGGCGAGGTGTGCGTGCATCGCCGCTGCGTCGTGCAGCCCGACGTTCGGGATCCGCCAGCCCTTCGCGCGCAGGCTGACGTGCGAGAGCGGCGAGCTGAACGCCTCCGAGATGATGCCCGCGACCGGCGTGATGTCGGGCAGCGTCGTCGCGAGCACGACGATCTCGTCGGCGGCGAACGTTGGCTCGGTGTCCGCCGTGCCGACGATGCGCAACGTGCCGACCGCGCTGCCCTTGTTGAAGGCTTGATAGTCGGAGAGCTTGTAGAGCTGATCGTTGAGGATGAACGGGACGTCGGTGGTCCGCTTCGCGACCGCCTCCTGATGGTTCGAGTCCGGCCGGAACCGCACCTGCGCCCCGAGATGAAAGGTCTCCTGCATCCGCTTGTACGCACGCCGCACGTGCGCCGGGCTCGCGAGGTCACCGTCCCAGAACGCGAAGGTCCAGACGTCCTGCTCGAGGTGATGGACGAGGTAGCAGAGCAGGAAGTCGGACTTGATCGCGCCGTAGTTGCGATCGAAGACCCGAACGGCCTCCTTCGTCCGCGGCTTCTTGTAGAGGACGCTGAACACGAAGTCCTTGTGGACCTCGTAGACGTTGACGTCGAAGTAGTAGATGGCGTCACTCCGCAGATCGATCACGAACTTTGCGAACCGCTCGCCCCCCACCTCCTTCGAGTAGGCCGCGAACGTCTGCGCGTCGTCGATCCGCGAGCTCCACAGCCGAAGCGCCAGCGCGGTATCGGGAACCAGGGCCGCGGCGGTCTCGGCGGCGTCGAGCGTGACGCCGGCCTCGGCGAGCACCGGCACCGGCGGCGGCGGCGGGGTCGCCGGCTTGCCCTTGCACGCGGCGATGGCGATCACGATCAGGGCAACCCGGGTCATGGGATCGAGCTTACACAACCGTGCGCCCTCGACGCAGCGGGTGGTCCAATCCGTGCACCGCTACCAGGAAGCATGCGCCCGCGTACGCCACCTCGATCTCGCGCTGTTCGCGCTCTCGCTGTGGCTCCACGCCCGCGGCGGTGCCGAGGTCCAGACCATCGAGAAGCTCGCCGAGGGCAAGCCGCCCATCGGCACGCTCGAATACATGGGGACGTCGCGGTTCTGGTTCGAGGCGATGCAGAACTGGCAGAGCGAGTTCGTGTCGATCGCCGCCATCGTCGGCTTCTCGATCTTTCTGCGCCAGCAGGGCTCGCCGCAGTCCAAGCCAGTTGACGAGAGCCACACCAAGACCGGTGTGTAGCCGCGTGCTCGTTCGTACTCGGAGGCGCACAGATGGCGTTCGCGTCGACGTCGCCGGCTCGCCGCGCCGTCCTGATCAGGCGGCGTCGCCGAAGGCGGCCGTCAGCACCGACAGCTCGACCGGCTTCACGAGGTGGACGTCGATGCCTGCCTCGCGCGAGCGCCGTCGATCGGCCTCCTGGCCGTAGCCGGTGACGGCCACGATGCGGAGCTCCGCGAGCCCGGTCACCGCGCGCAGCCGACGTGCGAGATCGTAGCCATCGGAGGACGGCAGGCCGATGTCGAGCAACGCGATCGTCGGCTGGAAGTCGATCGCGAGCGCGAGCGCGCGATCGGCGTCGGCGGCGGCACACGTCGCGTAGCCGCGGGCGCTGAGCAGATCGGCGAGCATCTCGCGTGCGTCGTCGTTATCCTCGACGAGCAGGATCCGATGCACGCCCTTGGTCACGCATCACCGTGGCGCACGGCATCGCATGCGGCAAGCATGCGAACCGTGAGGACGAGTGCTCGAAGCGCCTGTAGCGTGGCCTCGGGCCCCCCCCGATCACAACGATCAGTCGGCATGCATCGCTCGCATGTGATCGATGAGGACGCCAACGGCACGCTGCGCGAGCTCGGCGCTCGCACCGTCGGAGTACAGCGCGTGGACCCCGGCGTGTGTGCTGGCGATCTGCGCGAGTACTCGCAGTCGATTGTTGGCGACGGCATCGCGCGCGACCGACTTCGGAACGAACGCGACATACCCACCGCGTGCCGCGGCCTCGACGAGGAACAGCGAGTCATCGGACTCGGCGGCGATCTTGGGTCGCAGGGCGTTCGCCTCGAGGTACGCCTCGACGTCCCACCGATATGCCGAGGTCGCGCGGTAGTGGAGGAGGCCGACGTTTTGCCAGTCGGGCATCGGCGTCACCGTGGGTGGCGCGACCGCGACGAGGGGGATCCGGTCGAGCAGCACGGATTGCACGCCCGGCCGCGCGCTGTCGACGGGCTCGGTCTCGACAAGAACGAGATCGAGCTCGCTGTCCCGGAGTGCACGGAGGAGCTCCGCGGAGTCGCCGCTACGGATCGTCGGCACGCAGGCTTCGAGCGCGAGCAGCGGCATCAGGAAGTCCGTGGTGCTCGCGCGCGCGACTCCGCTGCTGATCCCGACCCGCAGCGAACGCGGGACGTCGGGACTGCCCGTGCCGAGCGATTCGAGCAGGCGCTCGCCGGCTCGAAACATCACCGAGGTGTGTTCGAACGCGAGCCGGCCCGCCTCGGTGAGCTTGAGCCCACCGGGCGTGCGCTCGAACAGAGCGACCCCGAGCGCGCGCTCGAGCGCGCGTACCTGCTCGCTCACCGTCGGCTGGGTAACCCCGAGGCGCTCCGCCGCCGCGGCCACCGACCCCTCGATCGCTGCCACATGAAAGTAATGCAGGTGGTTATAGTTCAGCATCGTCCCCGCTGACGGTAACCACAACTGTACGACCCACCGCAACGACCCGGACCCGACCTCCGTGACCATCGCAGCATCATCGGAAAATCCGATGGACCGGTCACGTAGCCGTGGCGTCGCGGGCCTTGAGCACGAGGAGGTCCCCCGCGAGTCCAATGGCGCCGACCTGGCTCGCAAGGAATCCGCCGATCCGGGCGACGTGCTCCCAGCTGTCGATCGTGGTCAGCTCGAGTGCTGCCGTCGCGTCGGCGAGCAGCTCGAGGGCTCGCTCGGGTCCGACGAGCTCGCCAAGGACACTCGCGACATAGCCGTCGAGATCAGTCGGTTGGGTGATCACGCGACACCAGGGTTCAAGATCGAAGCCGGCCCGGGTCAGCAACTTCCGGACCCCCAGGATCTCCAGCGCCTCCGCATATTTGCGTTCGATAGTGGCGACGGGCTAGAAATGTCGTGGATGTCGGAAACCGAGCCGTCCCTGCTGCGGGACCAGGCCGATGGGCCGGGTGTGCAAGCCGCCACGGACGGTGACGCCACGGTGAAGACTTCTGCCACGACGCCTGCGTTCACCGCAGCCGACCCCGTACTGCGCCCATCCGCACGTACGGCCGCCACGGTTCACGTCGTCGGGTTCTGGCGACGCGCTGTCGCGGCGCTCGTCGATCTCGCGATCGTCATTCCGTGCGCGCTGCTGATCACGCTGATCGTCAGCAAGATCGCGGGCGTTCACCTGCCGCCGAGCAACCTGCGCCTGCTCGATCTCGATCTGTGGATCGACCTCGCGCTGGCGACCGATCCGGCCCTCGTGATGGGCTTGGGCCTGTTCGTCGCGATCGGGCTCACGTACCTGCTGGTGTTCCACATCGTCCTCGGCCACACGCTCGGCATGCGCCTCCTCAAGATCCGGATCATCGATGTCTACGGCGACCGCCCTTCACCCGCACGTTGCGCCGCGCGATGTGCCGGTTATCTCGCCGGGGTCGCCACGTTGTTTCTCGGGTTCTTGTGGATCGGCTTCGACAGCGAGAAGCGTGGCCTGCAGGACTGGATCGCCGGCACCTACGTGATCCGCGCATGAGGCGGACGAGGCGACATTGCCCGCGCGGCTGAGCTCCCTCCTGGTGCGTGACGGCCTGGTCGGCGTCAAGCGTATGGAGAAGGCGTTTCAGCGCCAGGTCATCTACGGAGGCAGCCTCGACACGATCCTCCTCGAGATGAGCCTGGTGCCCGAGGATCGCCTGACCCAGTACCTCGCGCTCGCCTCCGGGCTGCCCCCGGCCGCACGCGACGAAGGCGACCACGTCGATCCCGCTGCCGTCGCGCTGCTGAGCCGCGATCTCGCCGAACAGTTTCGTGCGGTCCCGCTCACCGTCGACAGCGACGCCGTTCGCGTCCTCGTGTGCTCGCCGCTCGAGCTGTCGTCACTCGAGGATCTCGCGGACCTGCTCGACCGCCCGATCCAGCCGCTGATCACGCCCGAGTATCGTTGGCACCTCGCGTTCGCCGCGGCCTACAGCCTCGACGCCCCGGCGCGTTTCACGACGCTCCGCCGGTCGCTCGACGTTGACGCGACGGTCCCGCCGGTCGGCAGGGCGAAGACGATCATCGTCGACGACCACTCGCGGGTATCGGACGTTAAGGTCGTGCAAGAAGTCGTGGACGTGGGACCGATCGCGCCGAACCAGGCGCGCGCCGCGGTGCCCGCATTGGTCGCGATGGTAGGCGATGCGACCGAGAAGACCGAGATGCCGGAGCGGCTGACCGCCACGCGGGGGCGCATCGCGACGCCGCCCGGCAACCCCACGCTCGCTGCGATCAAGCTGCAGCGGATCACGCCGGTACCGGACACCGCCGACACCCTCAAGCTCACGGCGCCCGATTCACCGGGCGATCCACCGGTCGCTCCGCCGATCCGTGAAGAGATCTCGCGCTCGCGTACGGCGACGGTGATGGGCGTGCTCCCCAACAAGGCCGACAGTCGGATCCACGCTCCGGGCGCCGGTGGCGCTGTTCCCGAGGTCCAGCGCGTCAAGGTGCAGGTCGATACGCCGAGCACCGGCATCCCGCGCCTGGTCACCGAGCCGACGACGAGCACGCCGTCGTCGATCGAGCGACCTGGCCTTCCAGCGATCAAGCGGCGCCCCGCGACCGCGCCGATCTCGACCGAGGGCCGCGACGCGCCGCTGATGATCGTCACGGCGCGGCAGCTGCTCGCGATCGCGGAGGATCGCGACACGGTCTTCCTGACGCTGCTGCGCGCGGCTCGGTCGCGCGCGCGATGGGCGGGGCTGCTCACCGTGCAGGGCGGCGCGGCGATCGGGCGTGTCGCGCTCGCCGAGGCGGACCTCGATACCAAGGCGATCGAGACCGTCTTGATCCCGCTCGATGCCGTCTCGCCGTTTCGCACGGTGGTCTCCAGTCATCAGTCCCACATCGGTCCGCTGGTCTCGGGCGATCCGGGCATCGACTCGATGGTGCTGCGGCTCGGCGGAACGATGCCGTCGTCTGCGCTGCTGCTGCCGATCGTGATCCGCGAGCGTGTCGTCGCGATCGTCGTCGCCCATCGCGTTCACTCCGATATCCGGCTCTCCGATGTCACCGAGCTGTTGCCGATGGCGATGGCTGCGTCGGACGCGATCGCCCGGCTGATCGTGAAGCACAAGTCCGCTGGCTACCGTGCGCCGACCGACGCGCCCGTCGTCGAGATCGAGGCCGAGATGATCGATACCAGGCCGATCACGCGCGAGGGCCACTGGGCCACACCCGACCAGCGACCATCGGCACCGTCGTTCGAGCAGGGCACCGAGCTCTCGATCGAGGCCGAGCCGCCGCGGCCGATCGACGACCTCCTCGACGCGATCGAGTCCGGTGGCGAAGGAGCGTCCGATCAGGCGATCAGCGAGACGCTCGACCGCGTGAAAGAGACGATCGGTGCGCTGATGACGCGGTTCCCCGGCAAGCTGCGCGTCGACCGATTCAGCGTCTCGGGCCGGCCGCTCCGGGCCGCGCAGTATGGTGGCCTGCTCGAGCTCGTGGTTCAGCTCGGTTCGGTCGCCGCCGAGCTGCTGATCGACAAGATGGGTGCGCCGCAGCGTGACGTCCGGTTCTACGCGACCTTGTGCATCCTGGAGTTGCGACCCCGCACGGCAGTATTCGCGCTCGCGGAGCGGCTGTTCGATCAAGATTTCGGCGTCCGCGCCTGCGCGATCGAGGCCCTCGCCGGCTATCCATTGCAGGAGCTCGGGCACGCACTCCTGCGCGCACGTCGTGCCGTTCACTCGACCGACTCCGAGGTCGTCGGCGCCGCGACTGCCGCGATCGTCGAGCTCGGCGACATCGACGCGATCCCCGATCTGATCGGCGTGATCGAACGTGCCGATCGCGGCGGCGACCACGCGCGCAAGGCGCTGATCGCGCTGTCCGGCCAGGACTTCGGGACGAGCGAGAAGAAGTGGCGCAAGTGGCACGAGACCGCTCGCGCGCGCCATCGCATCGAGTGGCTGATCGAAGGTCTGGGCCACAAGGAAGACGCGATCCGCGAGAACGCGATCAGGGCGCTCCGCCGGCTGACCGGCGAGTACTTCGGCTACCACCACGATCTCCCGAAGCGCGATCGCGAGGTCGCCGCCGAGCGCTGGGCCGCGTGGTGGCGCGACTCCGGACAGCGGAGATTCACGACGATTCGCGACGACGAGCGCCATCGCCCGACCGCGATCGTGCCGCTCCGTCACGACCCGTCGTAGAGTCGCCCGATGCGAATGATGCGAATCATGATCGTCGCGCTGCTCGCCAGCGCCTCCGCCTGTGGTGGCGACAACGGCCCCACGCACTGGTCCAAGCAGCCGCTCGAGACCGTCAACGATACGTTCGGCGGCACGGCCTACACGATCGAGCTGCCGAAGGGCATGCGGAAGTCGTCGGTCGAGTCGAAGTACGACGTCGAGTACGCGTACCACGCGAACGTTGGCGACGAGGATTACGTGTTCGCGCCGAACGTCTCGGTCGGTAAGGCCGACAAGAAGCAGGCGCTCGCCGAGGCGCTCAAGGGCGAGTCCGCGGTCAAGGCGCCGACCGACGTGCTGTTCCAGGAAGAGACCGCGACCGGCTTCGTCTACGCGATCGCGAACGACGCCAAGCCCGGCAAAGAGGACTACCTGATCCGCGGCCAGACGTTCGTGGGCGACGGCGCGCTGACCTGCTCGGCGCGCCTCTACCCGATGAACAAGAAGGGCACCGCGAAGGAGCACATCCCGCTCGTCGCGAAGATGTGCACGTCACTCAAGCCGAAGTGACAAGGCGCGGCTGCGCGTTCGACGATCATGATTGCAGCGTCGCCGCGACCCGCACCGGTTCGTCGCCGCCCGTCAACGCGCGGACCGCAGCACGGCGCGCCTCGAAATAAAAGACCCAGCTGTCGCCGGGAAGCGATTGCATGCCGAGCCTGCCCGGCGTGCTCTGCAGCCGCTCGGCGACCGCGACGTCGAGGCAGACGGCCTGCGAGAGAGCGATGACGGCCGGCGGCATAGACGCGGCGATCGCGAGCGCGAGCTCGACGTTCTGCCCAAAGTAGTCGAGGCGGCCCGCGAGGGTGAGCGCCATCATCGGGCCGCGGTGCACCGCGACGCGGCAGCGCAGGCCATGGGTCAACGGCTCGCCATCGACCGCGGCCTGCAGCGCGAGCGCGGCCTCGACGGCAGGACCCGGCCGTTCGAATGCGGCGATCGCGAGGCCACCGAACGTCTTGATCAACGAGCCGCCGTACTCGCGGGCGAGCGCGCCAACCAGATCGTAGAACCGCGCGGCGATCGGGAACGCCTTGCTATCCCCGAGGTCGCGAAACAGCGCCTGAGCCTCGTCGACCTGCGCGACGACAAGCGTGGCCTGGGTCACCGCCATCAACCGGCCTGGTGCGAGCGCCTGGTCGGGAAATAGCTCGCGAAACGCTGCCGTCGCCATCACGCGCGACGCGGTCAGGGCGAACGCGCGATCACCTGCCCGCTCGACGCGAACGACAACCTCCCGGTCCTCGGGGTTGACGATCGTGAGGAGCTGATCGCCGGCGGTGAGTGTCGCGAGGTCGCTGCGCTCGCCGATCCGGACATCGACGCGACGCACGCCGCCCTGCGCGGTGACCCGAAGCTCGTGGACGCGCGTGGTCTGTGGGCTGCGCAGCAGGTAGAAGCCGGGCGCGAGCGTGAGCTGCAGCGCGAACCGCTCGCCGGGCGCGAGCCGGACCTGCGCGGCGACGTGCGGGAAGTGCGCCGGCCCGCCGATGCAGAACGTGCGGGTCTCGACCTCCCGAACGTCCGGCGCCGCGCGGAACGCGAGCTCGATCGCGCGCGAGAAGTCGACCTCGAAGCCCAGGTTGCAGGTCTTGCAGCGACCGTGCTCCTCGATCTTCGCGAGCGACTCGACGACGCTCGACGGGATCCGGCACGAGGGGCAGATCACGTCCCACACCATGACGAGCACGCCGAGCTTCGCCGCGTGCAGACACGTCTCGATCAGCGCCTCCTCCGGAACCGCGAACCGCGATGCGAGCTCGAGAGGGCGAATCCGCGCGACGTCCTGATCGGAGGCCGACATCAGGAACGCGGTGAGTGCCTCGACGGCGCGCGGCTCGAGGCTTGCGGCGGCGAGCGCAGCCGAGGCCTGCTCGACGCGGGCCCGCGCGGCGGCCGGCAGGGTGATTTCGGGATCGATCGGATCGATCTCGGGCCGGGCACCGGTGGCGAGTATGCGGTCGAGCCGCGTGTAGACGGCCGCGAGCCGCTTCTTGTACTTGACGCCGATCTCCCATCGCGAGAACACGCGCGCGAGCAGACCGCGAGGCTCGAGCTTGATCGTGTTGTGAAGCCGAGTGCCACCGCCGGCAAGCCGCTCGAGCCGGACCTCGGCGACATACCAGCGCAGCACGCCCTTCTCGAACACGCGCAGCACGACGTGGCGGCTGCCCTCGATCCACTCGTAGGGGTGCTCGCGCCACTTGAGGGCAAGCCCGGCGATCCGTTGATTGCCGGTCGTCGACGGCTCGCCGACAGCTCCCATCGACTCGATCTCGAAGCGCACGGGCGCGAGGCCGGTCGCGCGGTTCATCTTCTCGGTGTTCGAGACGAACGGCCACAGCTGATCGGGCGATGCCGCGAGGTCCCACGCGAGCTCGTACGTCTGCACGAGCGAGGCGCGCACCACCGGCGGCGCGGGGTGGGCCGTGATCGAGGCCGCGGCGCCGTCGCACATCTGCTCGATCGCGTCGAACAGCTCGGCGGCATCGGCTGGACGCTGCTTCGGATCCTTGGTCAGGCAACGAGCGACGAGCGCGGCGACCGCCGGGGAAGCCTCGGGGGCCACGGCCTCGAGCCCGGGTGGCGGCTCGTTCAGGTGCGCCAGGATCACGGTCATCTGGTTGTCGCCCTCGACGACAAACGGCGGGCGACCCGCGATGAGCGCGAACAGGCAGCAGCCTAGCGCGTAGACATCGGTCGCCGGCGTGACCTGAGTGCCCTGGCACTGCTCCGGCGCCATGTACTCGGGCGTCCCGAGCACGGAACCCTCGCGCGTCGCGCCCTCGGCGACGTGCTGGTCCTCGACGATCCGCGCGATGCCGAAGTCGCCGAGCTTGACGAGCTGACCTGTCGGCGCGCGCTCGAGCTCGAGGCCCGCCCGCACGAACATCATGTTGTCGGGCTTGAGATCGCGATGGACGATGCCGAGGCGGTGCGGCTCGCCGAGTGCGCGGCAAGCGTCGGCGACGATCGCGAGCGCGAGCCGCTCGGGGAACCGCACCATGCGCTTGAGCGCAGCGCCGACGCTGCCACCCGCGACCAGCTCGAGCACGAGATAGTGCAGCCCGCGATCCTCGTTGAGATCGATGCAGTTCGCGATGAACGGGCTGCCGACCTTCGCGAGCACGCGCGCCTCCTTGCGGAAGCGACGCAGAAGATCGGCGTCGCGCGCGATCTCGGGACGCAGCAGCTTGAGCGCGACCCGGCCCTCGCTCGCGGTGTCGAGCGCCTCCCAGACCTCGCCCATCGCGCCGGCGCCGAGCTGGCGAACGAGCTCGTAACGGCCGAGCTTCACACCGACGGCAGGCCGCGGCGACGAGAGCGCAGCGGGGTCGATCGCGATCGTCTGTGCCGCGGTCAACGTCTGCTGGGTCGGCCGGCCGCGGTTCGTGATGGTGACGTGGTGGAGGCGGCGGACGAGCTCGACCATCGCCGGGCGGGCATCGGGATCGCTGGTCGTCGCGTCACGCGCGATCGCGAGGAGGTCGGCATCGGCTTCGCGGCCGGCCGTGGTCGCGAACAGCTCGAGCAGCGTACCGAGGGCGAACACGTCGGCGGCAGCGTCGGCGGGGAGCTCGGCGAGCTCGGGGGCACAGCAACGCGCTGCCCACGCCTGATTTTTGGGTCGCGTCGCGAGGCCGGTGAGCTCGAAGCGCGGCCGTTCGCCGGCGCCGACCCACACCGACCACGGATGGATGCCGCCGTGGAACACGCCCACGTGGTGTGCGGCTGTGAGCCCGCGCCCGAGCTCAACGAGGATCCGCACGCCTCGTGCGAGATCGACCGCGGCCTGCTCGAACAGCTCGGCGAGTGGCGGGAAGCTGTCGCCCTCGGTGACGACCGCCGGCGGATCGGACTCGAACGCGAGCACCGGCCGCACCGTCGGGTGATCGACCGCGCTGATCGCCTTGATGCGGATCGCGAGGCCGGCCCACCGCGGCGAGTGCGGCCCGAACGTCAGCTGGTGGAGCTCGACCAGGCGCTCGCCACGGCGCGCGAGCACGACAGTTCCGTCTGGACCCGCGCCGAGCTGGGCGAGCGGCACGAAGGCGTCATCGGTGGACCGGCCTTCGGCGCTGAACAGCGCACGCATCGTCTGGTCGGCGGGCTCCACGCCACGAGCATATCAGCGCCGCGCGTCGCTACGGGATCGCGGTCGTCGCGACGTTGCCGAAGCGGTCGGTGATCCGGACCATCGCGGCGAGCCCGTTGTCGGTCACCGTGGCAACGCCGTTCGCATCCGACTGCACGACCTCGGATGTCAGCGCGACGCCCGCACCGTTGAGGAGTGTCACCGTCACCGTCTGCGAGCGCACCGGGACGGGCTGGTTCGACGGGCGCTGCATGTCCATCAGCCGCCAGCCCTTCGGCGCGTGCCACGACACCGTCGTGCGGATCGTACCGGCGGTCCGCGCGACCGCGAGTGCGACGCCGCCTGGGACGACCTCGAACGCCTGGCTATCGAGCATCCAGCCGTTGCCTTCGACGTGAAACCGGTAGCGCCCGAGCGGCACGCCGCCGCGCGTCTCGAGTCCGTCGCGATCGACCGCGCCGACCCACGGGACCGCTTGCCACTCGGCGACCCACATATGGGTCTGCGGGCCGCTGCCGCGCTGGAGCGGCGATGGCGTGTAGGCCAGCACGATCTCGCCATCGTCGACGCGGCGCCCGCTGCGTCGGGTCACCGCGGTGAACACGCCGGTACCGGGAACCGACTCGACCTGCAGCGTGACATGTGGCGTCCTGACCTGCGGATCGTCGCCGGCCCACGCGAACGTCGCGACGCCCTCGACGCGCTTGATCGTCGACGCGGGCTGGCCTTGCGTGGGTGTGCCAGTGCGAGCCCACGTCACCGGGGGGATCGTGGCCGGGACGGTGCCGGCGAGCGGCGCCGGATCGTCGACCACGAGGTTGTCGGTCATCGTTGGCGTGGCGACGCGATCGACACCATCGGCGGCGCCGTTCTCGCGCGCGGGCGTGGTCGCGAGCGGCATCAGCGCGAGCAGCTGCTCGGTGATGTACTCGGCCTCGAGCGGGCCCCAGAACGTCACGCTCGGCTCGTAGCCACCGAGCATCCAGTCCTCGGGGCGCAGCATGTAACCAACGTGACCCTGCGCGTAGCCGATCACGATCGTCTTGTCGCCGCCGGCCGGTGACTTCTCGCGGACGAGATCGGCGACCAGGATCGAGACCTCGCCGGGTAACGTGCCGAACACGTAGTCGCCGATGCGCAGCGCCGACAGCGTGGTGCGTGTGGTCTCGCAGACCGGGTGCTTGTCGTCGACACCGAAGTCGATGCTGAAGATCGGGCCGAGGATCTCGCCGGCGAGATCGAGCTTGAGGCAAGAGCCATACGGCCGGATGCCCTCGGTGCCGGGGATCGCGGCAGCCGGGAACATCGGCGTCTCGGTCTCGCAGAGCCCGGCGCCGACCTGCGCGTTGAACTCGTCGATCGGGGATTTGATCCCGGCACCGTCGAACACGACGCCATCGGGCATCGTGCGCGAGGGATCGAACGGCGCGTACGCGAGCGCGCCGCTGCGGATCGTGAACGTCTCGGGGCGCGGTCCGGTCTCGATCGACCGCGTCACCATCTCGAGCTCGAGGCTCTCGCGCATCGCGGCGCCCGCCGACGAGTACGCGGCGAGCAGCTCGGTGACCGCGGCACGGCCGTGGCCTTCCTCGGCCGCCCACCGGAAGCACGGGTCGGCTTCCTTGCCGGGGCGGATCGCGCATTCGATCCCACCGTGGCCGACGGCGGAGCTATCGGCGCCTGCACTCTGCAGGTGCATGACGACGACCTCGGTGTCGAACTGTTCGGCGAGCGCGCGCTCGAGGCCACCCGTGGCATCCGCCGTCGCGAACGGGTTGTCCTGATCGTTGATCGTCGGGTGCTGGCCGAAGATCGGGACGATCGCGATCGGCGTGCCGTCGGTGCCGTCGACACGGATCAGCGCGAGGTGATCGTCGCCGCGGTTGCCGCCGGGGAGCGCGTCGTTCTCGCCGCGGCGATCGCGGTTGATCACGTCCTGCGGATCGAAGGTGGCGGAGTGAAAGATGCCGAGCTTCGCGGGGCGGCGGGCGGCGAGCGCGTCACGGGCGGCGGCTTCGAGCCCCCCGAGGAAGCGCTGGTAGACGCGATCGCGGAGCTGGCCAGCGCCGAGCTTGAGCGGCGCGTGACCTGTGAACTGCGCCCACGCCGAGTGGCTGTGCGAGGTCGCGAACACGATCTTGCCGGCGTACACGGGGCCGAGCCGGGTCTCGAGATCGAACAGCAGACCTTCGTACGCGAAGATCATGTCGGCCTTGAGGATGATCACGGTCTCGCCGCCGGCGCTGAGCGCGAGGGCCTTGACGCGGGGCGCGACGGTGACGCCGATCGACGGGTTGAACGTTCCCGACAGCGGCACCTTACGCGCATCGACGGTGCCCGCCGAGCTCAGGAAGCCGGCGCGGCCGGTATAGCCACCGAGCGCGGTGCCGACCGGAACGTGCAGCACGTGATCGGAGGCGCCGGCCATCAGCGCACCGGAAGTCACCGTGCCGCCGGTGCCCGCGGTCGGCGCAAGCGGCACGTACATGCAGCGCTCGGTCGTCACGCCTGGATCGGTGGGGCCGTCATCCCCGCCGCCGCAGGCAATCCAGATCAGCGAGAGCGCAGCGAGTCCCATGGCACGCATGCGGGCTGCATAACACGCAGGCGCACCCGTCGAGCGCGGGAAAGTTACAGCTGCTTGCTCAGCGTCACGGTCTTGCCGCCCTCGACGGTGACCGCGAACGTGTGGCGGTCGCCGTTGATGGTGAACGTCACCTTGTGCTTGCCAGGCGCCAGGTCGAGCTCGACCGGGCTCTCGCCGACGTCGATGCCGTCGACCGCGATCCGGGCCGCCGGCGTGCTCGCGACGTTGAGCTTGCCGGTATTGGCGGCGGTGCCACGCGGAGCCGCCGCGAGCTGATCCGCGCCGATGCCGTTGCGCACGCAGACTGACAGCACGGTTTGCTGTGTGTTTGGCGCCAGCTTCGCATAGTGCGCGGCTGCCTTACGGACGTTCTTCGAGTTGCATGCCGCCATGAACGCTCGCAGCTCCAGACCCGCGCTCGGACGACAGCTGATCGCCTGCTCGTACTTCACGAGCGCCTGCGCGTACGAGGCGTTGCTGTAGAGATCCCACCCCTGTACGGCGAGCGCGTCGGCGTCGCAGATGCCGAACACGAACGGATACGTGAAGCTGCCGCCGTGCGTGGTCGACGTGAACGTCATCGCGCCGAGCACGCGCTTGACACACGCAGCCGGCGCCGCATCGGAGGGCTCGATCGTCACACTGTCGACCCGGCCGCTCGCTGCGACCTTGACCCGTGCCTTGACCGTGCCCTCGAAGCCTCGCCCGCACGTCGCGATCGAGGTCTTCACCGTCGTCATCGCCGCCGAGATCGTCGTTCGGTCGAAGCTCCAGCCGGCGGACTTGCGGGCTTTGAAGGCGCCGCAGCAGCTGCCCGCGTAGTTGTCGAGCACGCACGACACCTCGTCACACGACGTGTCGACCTTCGGCGTGCGCGGCGACGAGAACGGATCGACCCTGGTGCCGGTGCGCGATCCGAATGGGTCGACGATGTCGTCATCGGAGCGATCGGGCGGATCGACCGCGCCATTGCCACGCGATCGCGCGAACGGGTCGACTTGCTTCGGGCCGCGGACCCTGTCGGTGCCGGCGGGCTTGTCGGCGACGGGCTTGTCGGTGCCCGTGCGCTGCTCGGCGAGCTGAGCCTCGAGGATCCTGACGCGCTCCTCGAGATCGCTGACCTGCACGGGTCCAGCACCGACGGCGAGCTGCTCGCGCGGCCCATCGGCCGGCCGCACCTCGTAGGAAGTCCCAGGCGCGAGCGCGATCGTCTGCCCCCCACGCGTCACCTTCACGCGGCCCTCGTAGACCACGACGGTGACCAGGGCCACCGCCGCTGCCGTCAGCGCACTCGCGCCGAGCATGCGCGCGCTGCGAGCACGTTCCTCCACGCCCTCGTCACTTCGGATCTCCGGTTGCTTCATCGAGACCTCCACGCGCAGGCTCGCGCCTGTCGCCTCGACCGACGCCCCCATGGCGCCGGCATCGATCATCACCGTGTCCAAGTCATCGATGCGCCACGTCGCGGCGCCGCGGAGCTGCTCGATCGTCACGCGGTGACCGTCGCGGCGCCACCGCACCTCGGCGCTCGCGTCAAGCTCCGCCGTCGTCGAGCCAAGCTCGAGGTGCCGCGGCCGCTCGGCGACCACCGTTCCCGATCCATTTGCCGGCGTTCGCTGGATGCCCCACGCGCCGAGCACCGCGCTGACCGCCACCGCCGCCGCCACGCCGCCCGCGACCCACCAGCGCCGATTGCCCTGCGGCATCGTCTGCAGCTCCGCCGCACGCCTCGACTCCTGCATCCGCGCGATCACGCCATCCGCCATCGCGCGCGGCGGCACCGGCGGTGCCCACGCCTCGAGATCGATCCCGATCGGGTTCTCGTCGTCGGTCATGTCCGTCCCTTTCTCCGCTCGTCGCGCAGCTCCGGCAACGCCGCCTCGAGGTGCGCGCGCATCGCCGCTCGCGCCCGTGACAGGCGCGACTTCACCGTGTTGAGATCGAGCTCGAGCGCGCTCGCGATGTCGTCGTACTCGAGCTCGTGATACTCGCGCAGCACGAACACCGCGCGCTGGGCATCCGGCAACGCCGCCACCGCCGCCCCGATCGCCGCCCCCAGCCGCTGGCGCTCCGCCGATGCATCCGCCCGCTCGCCACGCGGCGCCGCCGGCTCGTCCACGATCCCCGCCATCTCGGGCCGCCGCAGCTCGTTGAGCGCCACCCGCGCCGCGATCGTCAGCATCCACGTTTGCAGCGATGCCGACCCCGAAGGATTCCACTCCGGCAGCGCGCGCAGCACCCGCACGAACGTCTCCTGCACCAGATCCTCGACGCGATGCCGCGCCCGCCCCGCGAGCAGTCGCCACACCAGCGCATGCACCGGCCCCTGATACCGCTCGATCAACGCACGCCACGCCCGTTCCTCACCCCGCTGCGCGCGCCGGAGCGTCAGCTCGTCGAGTGGCTCGGTCCGGCGCACGGTCGCAACAGCAGGCATCAGCTACCCCTATCACCCGCATCCCCACCAAAAGTTCCGGAATAGGAAACGGTCTCCGTGAATAGGGACGGTCTCCACTAACTCAACTTGCGACTCGTAGGTCCGTGCAACCTTTGCCGTGAACGGGGACGGTCTCCACTAACTCAACTTGGCGGTGCGAAGTTGAGTTAGTGGAGACCGTCCCCAGTCAGCGTAATGGTTTCGCTGGTTTGCGGATCGATAGTTGAGTAAGTGGAGACCGTCCCCAGTTACTCTAAGCCGCGGGCGAGGGCGTCACGGACGGCGTCGTAGCGCTCGGGGAGCTCGATGGGGATGTTGCGGTGTGCGGGGGTGGGGACGTCGGCGAGCCGCGCCTCGTGGTAGCCGACCTTGAAGTCAGCGAACTTGAGGCCGCTGGCGGTCGAGATGACGACCACGCGGTCGTCGCGCGTGATGTCGCCGCGCCGGGCGAGCTTGGTGAGGGCTGCGAGGGCGACGCCGGTGTGCGGACACGTGAAGAGGCCGTCTTGGTCGGCGCTGGCGGAGGCGTCCGCGAGCTCGGCCTCGGTCGCGATCTCGACGACGCCGTCGAAGGCGCGGAGGGCGCGGACGGCCTTCTTGAAGCTGACCGGGTTGCCGATCTGGATGGCCGAGGCGAGCGTGGTCTTCGCCTTTATCGGGGCGAGGTCGGCCCACTGGCCTGTGTAGCTGACGTGGAGTGGGCTCGCGTGGGCGGCCTGTGCGACGCAAATCCGCGGGCGCCGGTCGACGAGGCCGAGGTGATAGAGCATGTCGAAGCCGGCGCCGAGGGCCGAGACGTTGCCGAGGTTGCCGCCGGGGATCACGACCCAGTCGGGGACCAGCCAGCCGAGTTGCTGGGCGATCTCGATCGCGACGGTCTTCTGACCCTCGAGGCGCAACGAGTTCATCGAGTTCGCGAGGTAGACGGCTTCACGATCGGCGAGCTCCTGGACGAGGCGCATGCAGCCATCGAAGTCGGTATCGACCGCGAGGACGAGGGCGCCCGCAGCGAGAGGCTGCACGAGCTGTGCGGTCGAGATCTTGCCGCGCGGGAGGATCACGACCGCACGGATGTTCGCGGCGGCGGCGTAGGCCGCGAGCGCAGCGGAGGTGTCACCGGTCGAGGCGCACGCGATCGCGCGAATCGGCCGGCCACGCGCGATCATCTGCGCGACGCTCGAGACGAGGACAGTCATCCCGAGGTCCTTGAACGAGCCGCTGTGCGAGGTCCCGCATTGCTTGACGCGGACGTCGCCGAGCCCGAGCGCGGCGGCGAACCGCGGGACGCGCGTCAGGTGCGTACCGCCCTCGAGCATTGAGACGATGTGCTGCGACTCGAGCTGCGGCGCGACCCATTCGTGCTTACCCCAGACGCCGGATCCGAAGGGCTCCTCGACCTGGCGCCAGCGCGCACCGAACAGCGCCTTCCAGGCGTCGGCCGAGCGCGTCCGCAGCGCCGCGAGATCGTGCACGACCTCGAGGAGCTCGCTGCACTTCGGGCAGCGGTAGATCACCTCGTCGAGCGGGTAGCCACCGGGACAACCGGCGATGCAGCGGAACTCCGCCGTGAACGTCATCCGCGGACTCTAGCGCGTGCGATGCTCGCCGCCTCGTGTGGTCGGCCGATCTCGCTCGAGCACCTGGTGTTCACCAGACTTCGTTCTCTGGAGGCCATGTATCCGGATCCATCCTCGAAATATTTCAAGGAGCCCTTCGAAGTGGCTGTTGCCGAACGGCACGCACGCGGCTTGCTCACCGCGGTCCTGTTGAGTCGGGCGACCCAACCATCGCAACCCGCCTCTGGCATCGCGTCGCTCGAGGTTTCGGAGCCGGACAACCCAGGCGGCTCCGCCGCGCGTGATACCGTCATCGCGGTGCGTGGCGCGATCGTCGCTGTAGTCCTGGTCATGTTGGCGCGCCCTGTGGCGGCGACGCCGTACGAGACCTTCATCGATGTCGACGACCAGGCAGATCTCGACGATTTGCTGGCGGCCGGCGACATCAGCCAGGACACCTACGACGAGCTGCTCGAGCTGCTGTCGAACGGCATCGATCTCGGGACCGCGGATCGCGCGGAGCTCTACACGCTGCCGAACCTCACCTACGAGGATGTCGACAAGATCATCCAGTACCGCGTGCAGCAGAAGGGGCTGATCGGCGACCCGGCCGGGCTCGTCGCTGCCGGCGCGCTGACCGAGGCCAAGCTGCTCGCGATCGCCGCGTTCATCATCGTACGGCCGGCCGACGATCGGATCAAGGTGCGCGGCACGATCCAGCTGATGACGCGGTGGGCGCCGAGCGATGGCGATGACTACCTGCCGCCGTTCGCATCGCGCGGCCGGTTCACGATGCTGAAGCACGTCCGCGCCGGCTATGCCGCGACGATGACCCGGCTGCGCCTCGGCGATGCGGTGTTCGATCCGAACCGCGGCGAGCTGATCGCGGACCGCCCGAGCACCAAGGTGCAGGTCCCGAAGCTCTACGTGATGTACGAGGACGAGGACTACGCGGCGATCGGCGGCAGCTACCGCATCGGCTTCGGGCAGCGCCTCGTGTTCGATAACTCGAGCCGCTACACGCCGAACGGCCTGACCTACGACGATCAGCTGACGTTCTCGGCGGATCTCGCCACCGAATGCCGCGAGAGTGGCGCCGAGCTCCCATCCCCGTGCCTCGGCGCGGCGCGCTATCGCTATGTCACGCCGGACTGGCGCTGGCGCGAGGGCCTGTTCGGTGCCGCTGCCGGCGTCAAGCACCTCGACCTCGGCGCCGGCTGGCTGCAGGCCTACGCATGGGCGTCGTCGGCGCGACGCTCGGTCTATCAGTACGAGCTCTACGATCGCGCGCGTTGCACGGACGTCTACGACGATGCCGATCCGGGGTGCTCGGCGCCGCCGGTCTTCGTGCGCCCCGACGGCAATGTCCTCTCGCCGACGACACGGCACTCGTTCCAGACGCTGCCCAATGTCTTCCGCGAGAACCTGGTCGGCGCGAACGTCGGTTACTTCGCGGATCGCCGCAACGCGGTCGGGCTCACGGCGTACGGCGCCGACGCGACGAACCTGATCGAGGGCGTCGATCTCGATGCCCAGGAGTGGTCGCGGATCCCGATCGGCCGGCGCTACGGGTCCGCTGGCGCGAACTTCTCGTTTGGCCGCGACTGGCTCGACGTGTTCGGCGAGGCCGCGTACACCTACGACAAGTCGCCAGATCCGGTCGGCCCGATCGAGGGTGGCGGCGGGCCGGGCGCGGTCCTCCGCGTCACCGCGACCAAGCAGAAGCAGGAGCTCGAGACCGTGGTCCGCTACTACGGCATCGATCACGAGAACCCGTACTCGCGGCCGATCTCGCAGCCCGACGAGCTCGACGGCTCGCGCGCCCGCGACGAGGTGGGCGTCCGCGTCCGCTACGTGACCGCGCAGAAGCTCTACACGGTCCGCGCCGCGGTCGATCTGTGGACGCCGCTGACCACGATGAAGGACGCCGAGATCCTCGGCAAGACGCGCGCGCAGCCCAAGCTCGAGACCTACGTGCGCACCGACGTCCGGACGTCCCACGAGCTGTGGCTCGGGCTCTGGCTGCGCTACCAGGACAAGGATCTCGGCCGCGGCGGCCACGACGAGTGCTTCGAGGTCTCGACCGAGGACAACGAGAGCGGCGAGCCCATCCCGTGCGCCGGCCGCCAGCTGTCGTCGACCGCGCGCGCGCGCTATCAGTACGACCGCAAGCTGCACTTCACGGCGATGTTCGAGCACCAGCTGCTCGACGACGAGGCCAACAACGACAAGAAGTTTCGCCACGACATCGGCGGCTGGTTGATCGCGCTCTATCACCCGCAGCCGCGCGTGCGGATCCGCGGTCGCATGCGCTACCTCGACGAGGCCGTCAACGACAACGCGTACCTCGAGCGCTCGCTGTCGGCGCTCGTCGACACCGTCGTCGGCGTCCGGGAGCGCGATGCCGTGCGGTTCCGGGTCGACACCAAGTTCTGGCTCGACAAGCGGGCCAGCACGAAGGACCGCGAGCCGTCGACCGAGCTCCAACTGTGGCTGTCGTACGAGGCCCGGCTGTAGTAGCGTTCTCGGCGATGGCGCTGCCAACGTCGACGATCGCGATGGCCGTCCTGACCTGCATCCCGTTCGGGCTCGCGGTTCGCGACACCGTGCGGCAACGTTTCGCAGCTCAGACCGAGCGCGAGCGAGCCGAGCCGCGCGCGCAGCTCGAGATGGAGCGAGCCAGCGGACGCTGGCGAGCGGGGGTCGACGAGCAGCAGGAGGCGCTGGCCGCCGAACGCGACGACGCCCGCCGGCAAGCCGAACGCGAGCTCGAGGAGCGCGAACAGGCCGAGCGCGCCACCGCGATGGCTGGGCTCCTCGGGACCACGCCGACGAGCCTTGGTCCGTTGTTCGGCGACATCGCGATCGGCATGACGCGCGACCAGCTGCGCGAGCGATCATCGCAGCTGGCGGCGATCTCCGCGGTTGGACTCAGGGTCCACGCCGAGGGCGGCGCCCGCCGCGTGCAGGGCATCGTGCTCGTTCCGCACGAAACCGGAACCGATCGACAGGCGACGTGCGACCTGCTGCGCGCCCAGCTCGTGAGCCGCTGGGGCCGCCCCGACGTCGAGGACGACGAGGTGCTCTACTACCTCGCCGGCTCTCGACGCGCGAGCTTCTCGCGAGCCAAGAGCTGCCACCTCCGGATCGAGTGGTACCAGCCGGCTGACACCTGGATCGGTCGGTCTCCCGAGGCGGTGATCGCGCTCGCCGCGATCGGCAAGCCCGTGAAGGCGCTGATCGCGCAGCTCGAGGAGCGCTCGACCGCCGAGCTGACCGTCGACGACCTCGGCGCCGGGACGATGACGTGGAGTGACGTCGGCGTCGGCATCGGCAGCGGCCGCACCATGCTGAGCGCGAGCGTCAGCGGTGGCCGAGTCACCGGGATCACGGCGATGACCGCTGTCCACGCGAACACGCAAGCCGACATCATGACGCAGCTCACCGCGCTGTTCGGGTCAGCCTCCGAGGACGGCCAATGGAGCGGCAAGCCGCCGGTGACGATCGACGAGCGCTACGGCAACCTGACGGTCACCGCTGGAAAGCTCGTCGAGGAGTCACCGTGACCATCAGCTCGATCATCGTCGGCTGCGATCTCTCGGGTTCGAGCGATCAGGCGCTCGATCGCGCGCTCGCGATCGCCGAGCTTCATCGCGCCCAGCTCGTGCTTGTCCACGCCCAGCCGAACGACGCGCCGATCGCCGAGGTCGACAACGAGATGCTCGCGCAGCTCGGCGCGGTCTCGGCGGCGGTCCGCGTCGAGGAAGCCCGCCAGCTCGCCGACCGGCTCACCGCGATCCAGGCACGAGGGATTCGCACCGAGCTGGTCAGCCGGGTCGGCCCTCCCGACGAGGTCCTCATCGCGGCAGCCCTCGAGCACGCCGCCGAGCTGATCGTGCTCGGCTCGCAGGGCCACACCGGGATCACGCGCATGCTGCTCGGCAGCGTCGCATCGGCGACGATCCGCCACGCCACGTGCGACGTCCTGGTCTGCCGCGGTCCTTCGGTGAAGGCGCCATTTCAGCGCCCGCTCGTCGCCACCGACTTCTCCGAGGCTGCGGCAAAGGCGCTCGCCCGCGTCGCCCTCGTCACCACACCCGGCGTGCCGATCCACGTGATCCACGCGTGGCAGCTTCCCGCCGGTTCCTGGGGTGCGACGCTCCTCGGGCAGGCACGGTTTCCGTGGTCGACGGTGCGCGATGCCGTGCTCGCCGGCGCGCGTGCGCAGGCCGACAAGCTGACCGCCGAGCACCCCGACCTCGGTCACCCGCTCGAGGTCGACCTCGTGCAGGGCCCCGCGACGTCCGTGATCACCCACGCGGCCGAGAAGAACGGCAACGATCTGATCGCCGTCGGTGCGCATGGCCACCGCGGGGTGCGGCGGCTCCTCCTCGGCAGCGTCGCCGAGAGCACGATCCGTCACTCGCCGTGCTCCGTGCTAGTCGTCCACGCTCACGCGAAGTGAGGCTAATTTCGTCAGGCGCCGCCTTCGAGCGTCAGCGCGGCGAGCTTGTTCTCTTCCTTCGCGGCGTCGTCGGCTCCCGGCAGCGGCTTCTTCTGCTCGGTGATGTTCGGCCACAGCTCGACGGTTTCCGTCTGTGACTTGATGTGTTCGGGCCACGCGGAGACATCGACGTCGGCCACCTTCTTGGTGCCGCAGACGACCGCGTTGATGTCCTTGTAGATGGCCCACTTGCCGGGGAGCTCGCTCTCCTCGAAGATCGCGGTCGTCGGGCACTCGGGCTCGCAGGCGCCGCAATCGATGCACTCGTCCGGGTTGATCGCGATCGAGTTCTTGCCCTCGTAGAAGCAATCGACGGGACAGACCGCGACGCAGTCGGTGTACTTGCACTTCACGCACGGGTCAGCCACGACATATGCCATGTGAGGATCTAGCCATAACCGGCGCGTCGCCGGAAGCCATGGACGCAAAGATCTCGTGGGTGTTATGAGTCGCCCGTGAAGCCTGTGCTCGCGTGCCTCGTCGTCCTGCTGACCGCTGGCTGCCAGCGCGACGACAAGTCACCGCCTCCGCCACCGGCGCCGCCACCCGTGGCACCCACCGCACCCCGCACCGACGCCGCGTACGCCGACGATGTCCGCAGGCTGTGCGGCGTGATATCGCTGTCAGGCGCCGATCAGGTGCCGGCCGGCGAGCGCGCCCTGCCGATCGCGAACTGGCTCGCGGCGAACCTCAAGACGGCAGAGTCGCGGAAGTTCCTGGTCGCGATCCAGCCGCTGGTCGGCGAGCCCAAGGCCGCCGCGCTCGAGGCCGAGGCGAAGCGGGTCGGGCTGCCCGGCTGCGCGCTCGCCACCGAGTGGCGTGTCCCGACGCCGTAGTCAGTCGCCGTCACGATGGACGCGCGCCGCGGGGATCTGCGGGTCGGGGCCGCCGATGTCCGCGCTGTCGAGCTCGGGCGACGCGGGCAGGATGCCGTAGCGCTTCTCGATCAGCGTGTGGAGCGCGTAGATCACCGGCGTCACGCCGATCGCGGCGCCGAGCTTGATGACGTACGAGGTCACCACGATCGTCACGTAGGCCTCGAACGTGACCTTGTCGCCCCATACGAGCGCCGAGATCACGATCGTGTCGATCAGCTGAGAGACCGCGGTCGAGCCGGTCGCGCGCAGCCACAGCATGCGGTTGCCGGTCAGTCGCTTCAGCAGGAAGAAGACCGAGATGTCGATCATGTTCGCGAGCAGGAACGCGACCATCGACGACAGCTGGATCCGCGTCGCCTGCGTGAACACGACGTCGAACTCGCGCGGCGTGACGCCGGTCCAGTCAGACGCGGCGGTCACCGACCACCACGGCATCGCGTCGGACAGGTAGACGATCGCGAACGTCAGCGCGACCATGAAGAACGCGAGGAACGTGATCCGACGCACGACCTTGCGGCCGTAGAACTCGTTGAGGATGTCGGTGAGGATGAACGTCACCGGGAACGCGAGCTGACCGACCGAGAACGGCCACTCGCGGCCGAACGCGTGCAGCGAGGTGACCTTGCCGCCGACGAGGTCGCCGACCACGAGGCACGTCATGAACACCGCGACCAGCGTGATGAACAAGTTCAGGCGCGCGTCCAGCTTCACGCGCCGACTGTGTCACAACATACGTTTTCGCGAGATGTTGTGGCCGCGACGCGTACCATGCCACGATCGTTTTCGATGACGAGCACGGCCGTGCCTTGCCTGCTCGCGGTCCTGGTCGGCGCCGCGGGTTGCAATACGATCTTCGGCCTCGGTGCGACCGAGCAGGAGCCGATGGATCCGACGCCGGATGCGCCGCCTGACGGTCCATCGCCACGCGTCGGGCTGTCGTATCTCGTCGGCGCGACGAAGGTGCCCGCGACGATGCCGGCGAGCCCCGAGCGTGCGGCGATCGCCGGCGATCCTGGGGTCAAGGTCGGGCCGCTGCAGGGCGCGCTGACCGCGGCGCGCTACGTTCCCGACGACGGTGGTGAGGTCGAGGTGCCGCCCGCGCTGTTCGGGAGCCCGTGGCGCCTCGAGTACACGCCGCCCGGCGATGTCACCCACGAGGTGCAGTGGAACCCTGCGGTCGGCGCGGGCCAGCTCGCCGTGCCGATCTTCGGACGGCTCGCGCGGGTCGCCGCACCCGCCGGCAGTGGGTACCGGATCACGCCGACGCCGAACCACAGCTTCACGGCCGGCCGCGTCTTCACGACCGGCATCTGGCTCGAGATCGACACCGGTGTGACGGGGTCGGCGGTCGACGTCAACCTCGCGAACGCGACGCCACGCAGCGGCCCACCCGGTGCGCCCGAGCTGGCCGCCCGCGACCTCGTCCTGCTCGTCGACTACGGGGGCTCGAGCGCGGACTCGAGCTGTCAGGTGATGACCGGCAGCTCGGACTTCGAGGCCCGCGCGCTGACCGCCGGGGCGCTGACGTCGGTGTCACCGTCGTGGACCGCGACGTCCACGCAGATCAAGATCGGCTACGAGGGGCTCGACGACCTGAGCGTACCGACCCGGCTCGCGCAGGCGCTCGGGACGCGAAGCACGACGCAGACCGCGCGGCGCAACGTCTACGGGCGGATCGCGAGCGTCGAGATGCCGGCGTTCACCCAGCTCTACAATGGCGTGCCGGCGCCGATGATGATGCCACTCGCGGACTGTCCGTTCAAAGCGGGTGATACCGAGGCGTTCGTCGATCCGATCGCCCTCGGCGGCTTTCCGGCGGTGGTGTTCTCGTACACCGCGAACCTTCGCCAGCTCGGGAGCTCCTCGCTGCTATCATCGATCGCGACCGTCACGCGCACGCCGCTGGCGGTGAGCTTCGACGTGCCGATCCCGACCGGACCGATCACGCTCGGGTCACTCGATCTCGCGGATGTCGACGACCAGCAACTGCCCCTCGGCGGTTTCGCGGAGCTGTCGTTCGGGCTCGACCGCAGTCTCATAAGCTCGACCCTTCATCATGTCGAGGTCCGGCTGCACCGCATCTCCGGTGCCCAGCTCGTCACCGAGCGCGTCTACCTGGTTTCCGCCGCTACCCGCCCGACCGTCGCGATCGACACGACGATCCTCGTGCCGAGCAGCACGTACGTGTTCTCGCTCCACACGTTCCGGGGCCGCCCGGGCGCGGCGACGGATGACTTCACGACGAGCTCGTTTCCGCAGTCGACCGCGACCGTGTACACGCGACCCTTCGTCACTCCCTGATCGGCGTCGGCCGGTGCGTCGTCGGGCTTGTCGGCGTTGTCCGCCGGTCGGCCGGACACTGTCCGGACTCCGGACACTCCGGACAGCCAGCCTCGCGTGATCGCGGAGTTGCGACGGCACGCGCCGTGGACTGCTCCGGCGCGGAGGTTTCCATGTCGTCCGAAGACAAGAAGAACAAGAGTATCGCCGAGGCGATCCGCGCCATTCAGAAGCAATTCGGATCCGGTTCGATCATGCGGCTCGACGGCAGCGAGGTGCAGTCGGTCGACGTGATCCCGACGGGGTCGGTCGCGCTCGACGTCGCGCTCGGCTGCGGCGGCCTGCCGCGCGGCCGCATCGTCGAGATCTACGGCCCCGAGTCGTCCGGCAAGACCACGCTGACCTTGCACGCGATCGCCGAGGCCCAGCGCGCCGGTGGCGTCTGCGCGTTCATCGACGCCGAGCACGCGCTCGACACCGAGTACGCCCGACGCCTCGGCGTCGACCTCGAAGATCTCCTGGTCTCGCAACCGGACTGCGGCGAGCAGGCACTCGAGATCACCGCGGTCAACTTGCGCAGCGCCTGCGACATCAGTCGCGCCTGCAGGCCCATGTGCGAGTCGCCCATGTCGCCCTCGATCTCGGCGCGCGGTGTCAGCGCGGCGACCG